>JASHOF010000078.1 GCA_030041255.1 Acetobacteraceae bacterium | reverse complement strand
GAAATCGTGCCCGCCACCTGCGGGCTCAGCGTCACGCTGTCGGACTGGAGATAGGCATCGTCCGTCGAAACGAAGAACCGGTTCGCCTCCCACCAGCGATACAAGCCGACACCCAGTGCGGCGGCGGCAAGCAACGCTGCGGCTCCGATCAGGCGCCGCCGATGCTTCCTGAGAAGCGAGGGACGCACCTCGGGCGCGTGCGGGGGGATCGCCTCGCCGGCACCCGCCCAGCCACGGGCGGTAAAGCCTGGCTGCAGGGAGCT
This sequence comes from Acetobacteraceae bacterium, assembly GCA_030041255.1. Lineage (GTDB taxonomy): Bacteria > Pseudomonadota > Alphaproteobacteria > Acetobacterales > Acetobacteraceae > JAKAWQ01. The sequence goes on along the minus strand of JASHOF010000078.1, from coordinate 16,558 downwards.
GGCGAGGTCGCGGGAGGGCGAGAAGGCAGGCTGGGATTCCGTCTGATCGTGAAATTCCGGTGCGATCTTCTCGATGGTCCAATCGGGGATGTGCTGATCCATGGAGGTCTCCGAGGCAAAGCAGGACTAAACCGAACGGTTCAGTCCAATATGGCTTCCCAGCCTCGGGGTCAACGGAAAACTGAACGGTTCAGTATGCTCTTCACGCGATGCGGAGCTGCGCAGAATTCTGGGTGTTCAGGCTTGACAAAACTGAACCGAGTAGTCTAGTTTCCGGCATGTCCCAAACCGACACCGTGCGCGAGCGGGCCGAGCAGACGCCCAAGCAGCGCGACATTGCCGACGCCGCGACCCGGCTTTTCATGGCGCAGGGCTATGCCGACGTCTCGATGGACGCGATCGCGCGCGCGGCCGGCGTCTCCAAGGCCACCCTTTATGCCTATTTCGCCTCGAAGGAGCGGCTGTTCGCCAACCTCGTCGGCGAGGCGTGCCGCATTTCCGGCCCCGCGTCCGTTGTCGAACTCGCGGACGGCGAAGCGGATGTCCGGGCGACACTCGACACCCTGGCCGATCGCACCCTGCGTTTCATGCTCGAGGAAAGGTCGCTCGCGATCTATCGCGTGGTGATCGCCGAGGCGGCACGCTTCCCCGAGCTTGGCCGCGCCTTCTATGAGCGCGGTCCCTCGGTTTCGCGGCGCAGCCTCGTCACCTGGCTGGAGCGGCAGATGGCCACCGGCAAGCTGCGCTCCGCCGATCCGGGACTTGCCGCCGAGCAGCTCATGGGGCTGCTCCGCACGCATCTGCAGATGCGGGCGCTGCTCGGCATCGATCCGCGACCCACGGAGGACGAGATCCGAACCACCGCGCAGGCCGCGGTCGACACATTCATGCGGGCGTACGCGCCAACCTGACGCCTGGCGGGCACGGGGAGGGGACTGCGCCGCCTTTCCCTGGTACATTCGCGCCCCCAAATAAAGCGCGGGCGGAGAGGAAGAAGGCACGATGAACGACCCCTGCATCGTCGGCTGGGCGCATAGCCCGTTCGGAAAGCTGGAAGACCCGGATGTCGAAAGCCTGATTGCGCGCGTGGCCGCGGGGGCGATCGCCGACGCGAAGATCGCACCGGAAGACATCGATGGGATTTTCGTCGGCACCTTCAATGGCGGATTCAGCCGGCAGAGCTTTCCCTCTTCGCTGCCGATGAACGCGCTGCCGGAGCTTCGCTTCAAGCCCGCCACACGTTACGAAAATGCCTGCGCCTCGGGCTCTGCCGCTGTGCATGGCGGGCGCGATTTCATCGCTGCGGGGCGGGGCCGTTTCGCGCTCGTGATCGGCGTCGAGAAGATGACGTCGGCGACAGCGGCCGAGATTGCGGATCATCTGCTGGCCGCCTGTTACCGGCGCGAAGAGGACGACGTGCCGGGCGGGTTTGCCGGCATATTCGCGCGCATCGCGCAGTCCTACTTCCAGCGTTACGGCGAACAATCCGATGCGCTGGCCGCGATCGCCGCCAAGAATCACAGGAACGGCGTCGATAATCCCTATGCGCAGATGCGGCGGGACCTGGGGTACGAATTCTGCCGCACCGTTTCGGAAAAGAATCCGATGGTCGTCCCGCCGCTCCGGCGCACCGACTGTTCGCTGGTGAGCGACGGCGCGGCGGCGCTGGTTCTGGCCGAGGCCGAGGCCGCCCGTGCGCTGGCGCCAGGCCGCGCGGTGCGCTTTCGCGCGGCGCTGCACGTCAATGACCTGCTTCCGCTTTCGCGGCGCGATCCGACCCGCTTCGAGGCCGCCGAGCTGGCCTGGGCGCGGGCCTTGAAGGAGGCCGGGATCGGCCTCGGCGATCTTTCCTTCGTCGAAACGCATGACTGTTTCACGATCGCCGAGCTGATCGAATACGAGGCGATGGGTCTCGTGCCGCGCGGGCAGGGCGCGCGCGCCGTGTTCGAGGGCTGGACCGCGCCCGACGGGCGGCTGCCGGTCAACCGCTCGGGCGGGCTCAAGGCCAAGGGCCATCCGGTCGGGGCGACCGGGGTCTCGATGCACGTCATCGCCGCCATGCAGCTCGCCGGCGAGGCAGGCGCGATGCAGCTTGCGCGCGCCGATCTCGGCGGGGTTTTCAACATGGGTGGCGCCGGGGTTGCGAACTACGTTTCGATTCTCGAGCGCCTGCAGTGAGCGGTGGCGTCACGATGTGAGCGCGGCCCGGGCGGTGGCGGCGAGGAAGGTCGCGGCGGCGGGAAGGATGGCGTCATTGAAGTCGTAGTGCGGGCTGTGCAGATCGCGCCCGTCCTGGTTCGGGCCGTTGCCGATCCAGGCCAGCGCCCCCGGCCGTACCTGGAGGTAGTTGGCGCAGTCCTCGCTCGTCATCGAAGGCGGAAGATCGCGCCGCACGGTGAGCCCGGCCGCCGTGCCGGCCGCTGCCGCCAGCGCCGCTTCCGCCGCGGTGTTGATGGTGGCATGGGCCATGGGCATCATCGACACCTCGCCCACCATTTCGAAGGTGGCGGCAATGCCGCCAGCAATGCGGCGGATGGCATCGGCGATCGAAAGATGCAGCTCCTTGCCGTAGCTGCGGAACGTGCCGCGGAGAATCGCCGCCTCGGGGATCTGGTTCGGCGCGTTGCCCGCCTCCAGCATGCCGACCGTGACGACCGCCGCTTCCAGCGGATTGACGTTGCGTGACACGATCGATTGCAAGGCGAGAAGAAGATGCGCGGCCGCGACGGTCGGGTCCTTGGCGAGGTGCGGCAGCGCCGCGTGCCCGGCCTTGCCGGCGAGGGTAATGGTGAAACGCTGGCCCGCCGCCATGACCGGCCCCTCGTGCAGCATCACGGTGCCGGCTTCGAGCCCGGGCCAGTTGTGGAAGGCGAAGATGCGCTCGAAGGGGAACCGCTCGAGAAGCCCGTCCGCGAGCATTGCCTTGGCACCTCCGCCGCCCTCCTCCGCCGGCTGAAAGATCAGGCGGATCGTGCCCCGCCAGCCGGGATCTCCGGCCAGGAGCGTGGCCGCGCCGAGGAGAGAGGCCGTGTGTCCGTCATGTCCGCAGGCATGCATCACGCCCGGCTCAGTGGAGGCGTAAGAGAGGTTCGTTTCCTCGGAGATCGGCAGCGCGTCCATGTCGGCGCGGAGCGCAACCGAGCGCCCGGAGCCGGGCCGGGTGAGCGTTGCCACCACGCCGTGTCCGCCGACCCCGGTTGCGAACGAGATGCCGAGTTCGGCCAGGCGTTCGGCCACGAAGGCGGCAGTCGCGCGCTCTTGGTTGGAAAGTTCCGGGTGCGCATGGAGGTGCCGCCGCCAGGTGCTAAGCCGCGCCGCCAGCGCCTCGTCGATCATCATCGGCCCGCTTCCTCTAGTCCGAGTGCGCCAGCCATTTTCTCAGTACGTTCTCGAGGAGCCGCGAAACCGGGCCCTCGAACCCTTTCCGCCAGAGGCTGCCGCAGAAGGTGATGGAGCCGACCGAGAATACCGCACCGCCATGCGCCGTCTCGAAATAGACGATCTCGGCCCGCTTCAGTGCCTCTGCCGGCTCGCCGGACACGGTCACCCGATGCGTCAGAAGCTCTTCCGGAACGGTGACGAACGAGGCGGGCGGATCTTCGGAGCGGGCCAGGATAACGGCGTTATCGGGCGTTCCGAGCGTGGCATCGGCGCGGTCGAGCTCGAAGCCGGCGGCGCCGCCGCCCGAGAGCCCGTAATCGCCGATGATCTCTTCGTCGATGCCGGCGAAGAGCCAGGCGTGCCTGGCCTCGTGCGAGGCGGCGAGGCGGCGGTAATGCGTGCCCTCGAACAATCCCTGGCCGGAGAAGCCGACGCCCGCGAGGCGCTGCGGCGGCCGGCGGTTGCGCCGCCAGAGCCCGCCATATTGTCCGTCCGTCGCGTGATAGTATTCGCCGGGCTCGGCGGCCCAGGCGCGGATGCCGCCCTCGGCCCGCCTGACTTCGATGACGTGCGGTGCTGCCTGCTCGCGCGCGATCCGCCAGTAGAAGCCGTTACCGCCGAGATAGCCGAGCCTGCCGCCGTGGCGGTGCGCATATTCCTCCAGCGCATCGAGGGTGCGCGGCGTGTGGTATTCGGGATGGGATCCGGTGAGCACCACGCGATAGGGCGCGAGCAGCGCTGCGCCCTCTTCGTCGAGATCTTCGTCCGTGATCACGTCGAACGCGAAGCGCTTTTCCGCCAGCCATGCGAGGATATGCGAATCCGCCGGATAATGGCGGAGGCCGGAGCCGCGCGCATCATTGAAGGTGAGGAAACCCGGCCGCATCGTGAGCCAGGGGCGAAGCCGCGAGGAGAAGGCGATGCCGCTCTCGTCGGCATGGCGATTGTAGGTGGAGCGGCCGTAGAGCGGATAATCGTCGGGATTGTACGGATAGGCGGCCCAGGCTTTGGCCCGGGCGCGGTACGCGGCATCGGCATTGTCGCGCGCGTGGTTGGCGTAGGCCTGGTAGGTGAAGGTGGGTGCCAGGAACGCGATCGGCGCGAATGGCCCGGCGCGCCGCGGCAGGACATAGAAGGGAAGCCAATCCTCGCCTTCCTCGCCAGCGAGATGGAAGGCGTAGGCGCCGCTCGGGAGACCGTCCGGAACGGTCCAGGAAAAATCCTTTTCCCAACGGCAATCGTCGAGATCGTCGGCGTGGAAATGGATGGCTGCGTAATCGGCGGGCGCATGGCGCCAGCACATTTCGCGCCCGCTCCAGCGGGCGCCGACGACGGCGCGGGTCGGGCGATTGACGAGCCGGCCATGGCAGGCTTGGGGGCCGGTGTCGTGGATTTCCTGGGTCGCGATGCCGATCGAGAAGTCCCATGCCGCGAGCAGCGGGCCGGGCGGCCCTTCGAGCGGATCGGCCATGTCCTCGCAGAATCCGCCGAGAATCGCCGGCGCCTCGATTTTGCCCGTGAAATGAAGATGCGGGTGCGCGGCCCGTGTGGCCCCGATCAGCACCGTTGCGCGCGCCGGCAAGAGAAGTCCCGGCGCGGCGGCTTCCGCGGCAGCGGCCTTCCCGCCGGCAAGCGCCTGCTGCCCGACGCGGATGCGTCCCGTCGCGGGATCGGCGCTGGCCCAGATTCGCCACCAGCGGCCGCCCGGCAGCTTCGTGCCGGTGGCGAGCGCCGCGGCGCCACCCGGCCAGGCAAGCTCGACTGAAGCGCCGCCAGGGCCGGCCGCGATGCGGGCGCTCGTGCCGTCCTGCTCCTCGCTCAGCACCGCGCGCGGGGAACCGTCGAAGCCGGGCTGCACCAGGGCGGTCCAGGTTCGTGCACCAGGATGTGCGGCGGGTCCACGTGGCACGATGCCGTACGAGCCCTGGCGAATTTCCTGCCGGCGTCCGGCGATGCGCTGCGCGAAGATGCGGGAGAGATCTTCGAAGTGTACGCCTGGCCCCTCCGGGTTGGGGTCGGCCGAACGAACGCCGATGAGCCGCACCCGATACGTCCCGCCGCCGCGCACGCTGACATGCGCCGCGAAGGTCTCTCCGGGCCGGTGCGAAAGGCGGTCGAGATAGCCGGTGATGGGAAGTTCGGCCTCGCTCATGCGGCTCTGTTCGGCGTCATGCCGACGCTCCGAGAATCCCAAGGTGGCTGGCGCAAGCTGTCAAGTGCGGGTGGATGCGCGATGCGGAGTGTGGCTTGCGCCGGCAGCGCGGGGAGCGGCGCACGAGGTCGGGCCTTGATGCTCGCTCCGCGCGCTTGACAGGCGGCTGGCGCGCTGGGGAGAGTGGCAGCCGAAACAAGCCGCACCAACGAATGGAGGAAACCATGACGAGAAGGCTTGCCGGGCTGCTTTTCGTTGGCCTGATGCTCGGGCTGGCGGTACCTGCGCCGGGAGCGCGGGGAGCGGCGCCGAAATCGTTCACGATGGGATATTCGGTCGGCTTCCTCACCGACCCTTTCCAGGCGATCCAGGTTCAGTTGACGCTCACCGCTGCCCGCGAGGCCGGGCTGAAGACCTTGCCGGTCACCAATGCCAATGGTGATCCGGCGAAGCAGATCACCGACTTCCACAATCTGATCGCCGAAGGTGCCCAGGGCATCATCACCGTGCCGACCGACAGCGACGCGATCGTTCCGGCGCTCGATTATGCATACAGCAAGCATGTCCCGGTGGTCGGGATCGATATCGGGCCGGCCGGCGGCCACGCCGCCATGATCGTGCGCGCCGACAATGTGCGCATGGGCGAGGATGCCTGCCAACTCATCGGCAAGGAACTGGGCGGCAAGGGTACGGTGTTGTCGATGATGGGTGACCAGGCGACGACCAATGGCCGCGACCGCACCAGCGGCTTTGCCGACTGCATGAAGAAGGACTTTCCGGCCATTCGCCTGATCCAGCAGCCTACCTACTGGAAGGCGGACAAGGCGACCGCGGTTGCGCAGACGGTGGTGACCTCGACGCCCGGCCTTTCGGCGATCTATATGCAAAGCGATTCGGTGATGCTGCCGGGTGTCCTGAATGTCCTGAAAACGGCCGGCAAGCTCACCAAGGTCGGCGCGCCGCATCACATCATGCTGGTCAGCATCGACGGCACGCCGCTCGCGCTGAAGGCGATTCGCGGTGGGCTGCTCGACGCGGCGATCTCGCAACCGCTCAATCTCTACGTGAAGTACGGCCTCGACTATCTGATCCAGGCAGTGGCGGGGCAGACCTTCCACGCCGGCCCGACCAGCCATGACAGCCGCATCGTCGCCTTCAAGGGCAGCTTCATGGATCTCCTGCCGGCGCCCACCGTCACCAAAGCGAATGTCGATGACCGCTCGCTCTGGGGCAATCAAGTGAAGGAATGAGGCTGGGCGCGCCACCAGCCCTCGCCATGCCGGCGCAGAAGGAGCCGCGCATGGCGGCGGAGGTGGTGCGGGTCTCCCGGAGCTTCGGTGCGAACCAGGCGCTCCGGCAGGTGTCCATCGACATTCCCGCCGGTGATTCGCGCGCCCTTGTCGGGCGCAACGGCGCCGGCAAGTCCACCCTGGTTGCGGTGCTGACCGGACTGCTGGCGCCGGATTCGGGAAGCGTGGCGCTCGGGGGTGCGCCCGCCCCGCCGCTCGCCGACCGCAAGGCATGGCACGAGCGGGTGGCCTCAGTTTACCAGCACTCCACACTGGTGCCGACCCTGACGGTAGCAGAGAACCTGTTTCTCAACGCGCAGCCGAGCGCAGCCGGGTTGTGGATACGCTGGGGCGTGCTCGAGGAACGTGCGGCCAGGGTGCTGGAGGAATGGGGACTGGAGATCGACGTTCGCCGCGAGGCCGGGAAGCTCGGCGTCGAAGAACGGCAGATCGTCGAGATCGCACGCGCGGTCATCCAGGGCAGCCGCTTCATCATTCTCGACGAGCCGACTGCGGAGCTCGAGGGCCGCGCGGTGGCGCGGTTGTTCGAGCGCATCCACCGCCTCCAGGAGGCGGGCGTCACGTTCCTCTACATCTCGCACCATCTCGAGGAAATCTACGAGGTCTGCCGCACTGTTACCGTGCTGCGTGACGGGGCAGTCGTCGCCAGCGCGCCGCTTTCGGAGATGCCCAGAAAGAGCGTCGTGGCGGCGATGGTGGGCGACGCCGTGCGGGAGAGCGGGTGGACGAGATCCGTCGCGCCAGGCGCCGCGGCACCCAGCCTGACCGTGAGCGGGCTTCGGCTCGAAGCGGTGCCGGAAGTGAGCTTCGACATCGCGGCCGGCGAGTGCGTCGGTATTGCCGGCCTTGCCGGCTCGGGCAAAGAGGCGATCGGCGATGCCATTGCCGGGCTGATCCGCCCGCAAGGCGGGCGCATCCTGATCGCGGGCAAGCCGTTGCCGCCGGGCGGCGTCGCGGCGGCGCTCGGTGCGGGGGTCGGCTATGTCCCGCGCGACCGGCGCGGACAGGGCATCATTCCGCTCCTGTCGGTGGCCGAGAACATGACCATGACGATCCAGGAACGGCTCGGCCCGGGCGGCATGATATGGCCCGCGGAGCGCACACGGCATGCCCGCCGCATGATCGGCGATCTCGAGATTGTCGCCGCGAGCACGGAACAGCCGATCGGCGAATTGTCCGGCGGCAACCAGCAGAAGGCGGTGCTGGGTCGTGCGCTCGCCTCCAGTCCCAAACTGCTGGTGCTGGCGTATCCGACCCAGGGCGTGGACATCGCCGCCAAGGAGGCGCTGTTCGCGATCGTCGCCCGGGCGCGCGCGGGCGGTACCGGGGTACTGATGATCTCGGACGATCTCGATGAGCTGACGATCTGCGATCGCGTGCTGGTGATCTTCAAGGGCCGGCTGGCCGCCGCCTTCGCGGCCGGCTGGCAAGATCGCGACCTGGTTGCAGCGATCGAAGGCGTGGCCGCGCATGGCTGAGAGCAGCCCGGCGGCTGCCGCGTCACGGGGGCTTACCCGCCGGGGGCGCAGTGCGGCCTTCGCGCTCCGCGAACTGAGCTTGCTGCCGGCCATCGCGCTGACCATCGTCGCCGGCGGGCTGATCAGCAACGCCTTTCTCACCACGGCCAACTTCTTCAACATTCTCCAGCAATCATCGGAGCTTTCGGTGCTGGTGATCGCCGAATCCCTGGTGCTGATCGCGGGCAAGTTCGATCTGTCGCTCGAATCCATCGTCGGCATCGCGCCGATGTTCAGCGGCTGGTTGATCGTCAAGGATACGGCGATGGGCGGCTCGGGCATCGGGCTCGACCCGCAGCTCGCGATTGCGCTGATGTTCGGTGTCGGCGCGCTGATCGGCGCGCTGAACGGCTTCATGGTGGTGAGGCTCCGACTCAACGCGTTCATCGTCACACTCGCCATGCTGATCCTGCTGCGCGGGGTGACGCTCGGCATCACCAACGGCAAGACGCTGTTCGAGCTGCCGCCTTCCTTCCTCTATCTCGGCTCGGCCAAGTGGCTGGCGGTGCCGGTTTCGATCTGGGTCGCTGGCATCCTCTATCTGCTGTTCGGCCTGTTCCTGCGGTACCATCGGCTCGGGCGCGCACTCTACGCGATCGGCGGGAATCCCGAGGCAGCGCGGGTCGCCGGCATCCAGGTGGAACGCGTCACCTGGGGCGCCTTTATCGTTGCCGGCATGCTGGCAGCGCTGGCGGGACTGATGCTCACCGGGCGGATCGCCTCGGTGGTGTCGAGTGAAGGCCAGAACATGATTTTCTATGTGTTTGCGGCGGCGGTGATCGGGGGCATCAGCCTCAACGGCGGCCGCGGCCGGCTGCTCGGCGCGCTGACCGGAGTGCTGCTGCTCGGCATCCTGCAGAACGTGCTGACCCTGGCGCTGATACCGGCGTTCTGGATCGACGCGGCGTACGGCGCCATCATCCTGGTGGCGTTGATCCTGTCGCGTCTCTCGGGCGGGACCGCGCAGGACCAATGACCGCCGGCACGGCGGCCTGAACGGGCAGGCGCGCGCGGTGCGCTCGCCATTCCGCCTGGTTGGCGCTTGCATCCGCGCTGCCCGCATGCCGTGGAAATGGGCCGGAGCCAGGAGCCGAGGCCCCAGGGGGAGGGGGATACCCGGGCGGGTTCGATCATTACAGCGATATCGTCATCGGGACATCGCGCCGTTAGTTGCTTTACGCCAATGAGCGCCGCCCGCGCGGTCCCCATGGGGAGGGTGGGTGTGGCCGCGCAGGCAGCGGGCGGTAAGCGTGGCCCAACACGCGCGCCGCCCGCACCGGAAGGAGCCGTTCTGTGTGCGGCAGCCATCGGGGGGGCTTCTATCCTCTTCATACCTCACCCGGCGACAGGCGCCTCGAGATCAGAACAGGCTCGGTTGCCGCGCCTCGTTGCGCTTGCGCGCACGCGTCCCCTCGGTGGTGACCAATTCCGCTGCGATTTCAGAGAGGAAAGGCGAGGGCGGCAGCGCGCGCACGGCGCCGCGCCAGAACCGCTCGACGGCGCGAGTGAGGAACAGCCGGTCCTTGGCGCGGGTCATGGCAACGTAGAAGAGGCGCCGCTCCTCGGCGAGCGTGCGCTCGTCCCCTTCCGATGGAGCGCCGAACGAAAACGGCACCAGCCCGGCCTCCATGCCGACTACGAACACGACCGGAAACTCCAGCCCCTTGGCCGCGTGCATGGTCAGCAACGAGACCCGGTCGGCCCGTGGGTCGCGGAAATCGGCCTCGGTGGACAGGGCCACCGCCTCCAGAAGCCGCGAGCGATCGCCGGCGACAGTGTCCGCGGCGGCGAGGGCAACGAGCCAGCCCCTTGCCTCGGCGAGCGCGGCCGCATCGGCCTGTCCCGCCCTGCGCGCTGCTTCGGCTGCCGTGGCGATACGCGACGAGAGGCCAGTCTCCGCCGGCCCGTCCGTTGCGTCCACGAGGTCGAGGATCGCCTGCACACCCGGATGCCCGGCAATCAGCGCGGGAGAGCTCTTCATGAACGGAATGCCGGTGTGGTCGAACGCCGCCCGCAGCGCCGCCGACTGCGCATCGGTGCGATAGAGCACGGCGCAATCGGCAAAGCCGAGCGGCTTGCCGGAGGCCGTGCCGTCCCCGGTGCGGTTGGCCGCGAGCAGATCATGCCCGCCCAGCAGATCCTCGATCGCTGCGGCGACGAAGCCGGCCTCCGCCGTCTCGTCTGAAGCGGCATGGATCATGACCGCGGTTCCCATCGGACGGGTCACGCCGTCAGCCGTCGCCCCGATGAAGCACGCTGCCGCGGTGACGATGGTTCCGCTCGAGCGGTAGTTGCGCTTAAGGCGCATCGTCGGGGCAGAGGGAAAATCCTGCCGGAAGCGCGCAAAGCAGGTCGCGTCTGCGCCGCGAAAGCCGTAGATGGCCTGATCGGGATCGCCGATCACGCACAGATTGCCGCCGGCCCCGGCAATCAGCCGCAACAGCCGATATTGCTGCTCGTCGAGATCCTGGAATTCGTCGGCGAGGACATGGGAAAAGCGGCTACGCCAGGGCACGGCGAGGGCGCCGTGCGCTTCCAGAAGATCGGCCGACAGTGCGATGAGATCGTCGAAATCGAGCCAGTTCTGCTTCCGGCCGATCCGCTCGAGCAGGGCGCGCGCGTCGCCTTCTTCCCCCGTGCCGGCCGCGCCGGTACGTTTGAGTGTCGAGACGGATTTGAGGAGGCGGACGGCCCGGGTCCGGCTGACGCCGAGCGCCCCGGCCAGCGCCGCCGTGCGCTCCGCCTCGCCGGCGATCCGGAAGTCCGGGGCGAGCCCGATGCATCCACCGTGGGTGCGCAGGATCGCCAGCCCGAGCGAATGGAAACTGTGCACGGCGACCGCTCGCGCCTCGTCCCGCAGCAGTGCCGCAAGCCGGATGCGCAATTCCTCGGTTGCCTTGCGCGTGAAGGTGATCGCAAGACAGGAGGCGGCGGGGACGCCGCAGGCGCGCACCAGATGCGCGATGCGATAGGTGAGCAGGCGCGTCTTGCCCGAGCCGGGACCGGCGAGGACCATCAGGGGGCCGTCCGTCATCGCGGCGGCCTCCGCCTGATCGGCGTCGAGCGCGGCCAGGATGCCGGTGCGGCCCGAGGATTGCGGCAGGGCGGGGGCGGAGGACGAAGCCGCTTCGTCCGATGCATCAGCCTGCGCCGTGGGTCTTGGGGCACGCGCGCGGCGCAGGGTCGGGGCATCGAACAGCAATCGGCTGCCGGCGAGACGATCGACTTCGCCGTCCTCGAACAGCCGAATCACGCCATATTCGCCGTCATAGCCCGCCTGCCGGATCACCTTGCCGGCGCGCAGCCGGACCACCGCCTCGCCGAGCAGCGGATGGACCCTGGTAACGTCTTCGGCGGGCATCGTTTCCAGCACCGCAAGCTCCGGCCCCAGCGCGGCGATCGTGCGGTCATAGGCGCTTGTTGCGGTTTTCGAACCGACGCCGCTGCCGAGAATCTCCGAGAGAATCTCGGGCAGGGGCACGAGATTGGAGACCGCCCCCGCCGTGGGCGGCGGCACGGCCGCGGCTTCGCTGCGGTCGGCCAGCGTTTCCACACGATGGGCTACGCCGATCGTGACCGGGCGGCCGCAGACCGGACAGCGACCCTGCATCGCCATCGTCTGTTTCGGGTCGAGCCGCACGCCGCAGGCGCGGTGCCCGTCCAGGTGGTATTTGCCTTCCTCGGGGAAGAACTCGACCGTCCCCTCATAGCCCAGGCCGGTCTCGAGCGCCCGGCGGATCGCGAAATAGTCCGGTGCGCCGGAAAAGCGGGTGGCCTCGCGGCCGAGCTTGCCGGGCGAATGGGCGTCCGAATTGGAGGTGAGGCGCAGCCGGTCGAGCGAGGAGACGCGCCAATTCATCTCCGGGTCCGAGGAGAGGCCGGTCTCGGCCGCGAAGATGTGCCCGGCGAGGTCGCCATAGCATTCCGCGATGGAATCGAAACCCGATTGCGACCCTAGCGCGGCGAACCAGGGCGTCCAGATATGAGCGGGGACAAGATAGCAGTCCGGTCCCGATTCCAGCGTGATTTCCAAGAGGTCGCGCGAGTCGAGCCCCAGGATCGGCCGTCCGTCCGAGGCGATGTTGCCGATGCGGGCCAGACTTGCCGCCAGCCGCTCGACCGTAGCGAGATCGGCCGCATAGACCAGGTGGTGGATCTTCCGGGTCTTCTCGCCCTTCTTGTAGATGGTCGAGATCTCGGTGGAGAGCATGAAGGACGCGGGCAGGCGGCAGGCAGGCGGAAGGGTTTCCAGGAGTGGGGACTCGATCTCGGGCCTGAGGCGAAAAAGTCCGCCGTCGGCTGGAACCAGCTTGTCCTTGATCTCGGCGAGCCAGCCCGGATGCACGCAATCGCCGGTGCCGACCACGGCAATCCCTTTGCGCGCCGCCCACCAGAACGTGTGTTCGAGATCGAGATCCCGGCTGGTGGCACGGGAATATTTCGAGTGGATATGCAGGTCGGCGTGAAAGCTCATGGCGCAAGGCTATCCGGCTTGCCGAAGGGGGGTAGGGCAAATCGTCCGACTCGGAGTCGGTCATTGGCGAGCTGCCCCTCGTCTAGTGTGCCGACTCCAACGCTTGATACCGTAGGATGCATCATAGTGGTCGGCACACCACTCTTTATTTTCAGTGGCCTACTAATCCCCTTTCGTTTGCTGCCGGCGGCAGCAAACGAAAGGGGGCAGGACACTAGCAGGAAGAAAGAGCCCGGTCACATGGGTGGGAGCGACAGGGTGAAGGATTGCCTGGCGCTGCGAAGCAGCGCCGGCGGTCGGTGCGTGTCCTCTCAGGCGCGGAGCGAGATTCTATGTCTCCCGCATCAGGAGCCCATCCGCCGCCGACATGGGAATGTCAGAATCATCCCGTTTTGGCCGCGATTCCGCGCCTCCCGCGCGACATGTTCAGGGCGGCAACCCTTCCTGCGAGGCACCCGGGCGCTGATTCTGTTCCAGATATTTCTGTATCAGGCTCTGTGCCTCGTCGGTGCGGATCAACACATTGAACGAGTGGTCCTCCATTTTGAGTGATTCCTCCAAAGGCATGTTCCAGGATGCATTGATGACCCTCTTGATCAGCCTGAGAGCAGCCGGAGAGAGCGCTGCCAGCCGTGCGGCGAGTTGCATCGCCGCGGGCATGAGTTGATCGGGCGGAACCGCCTTCATCACGATGCCATAACGCACGGCCGTCTCGGCATCGATATCCTTTCCCAGCATGACGATCTGTTTGGCGCGAGCGATCCCGATCAGCCGCGGCAGGCGCACCGCGCCACCCGCGCCAGGAAGCAATCCCAGGGTGACCTCCGGCAATCCGATCTCGCCCGGGTCCGTCATGATGCGAAAATCACATGCCAGGGAAAGCTCGACGCCGCCGCCCTCGGCGTGGCCGTTGATGGCGGCAATGGTCGGCTTCGGGAGCGCTTCCAGCTCCAGAAAGGTTCTGTCGGTTGCGTTGATCGCGTACTGGGGCGGCGCCGGAGCGACACTCTTTGCCCCGGCCGGCGGCAGGAATTCCCTGGTATCGAAATGCTGGACGAAGAAATCCGGCACGCCCCCGGTGAAGATAACGACACGTGTCTCTGCATCGGCGTCCACCTGATGCACCAGGTCACGGATTTCCGCGGTCATTGCGGTCGTCAGCAGATTGGTCGGCGGATTGTAGAAGCGTACGACCAGGATGGCGCCGTGCCGCTCGACCCGGAGATATTTGTATCCTGCCATGGCCTGGTCGAGCGGCGACGCCGCGACGGCCTCTGCGCAAGCCATTGCGAAGATCGCCAAAACCAATGCGATTGCGTGAAGAGAAGCCTTCATGTGCATCCTCCCCATTGACATATCGAAGCGAGGCGGCGGCAGGGAAACAGTAGAAACCGGAAAGTTGCAGCAACTGCGGGCGGACTCTGTCGGTTGTGCTGCCGCTCCGTCGACGGCCAATCATTCTGCGCCTCGTGCGCAGCGAAGGCAAACTGGTATTCCCCCTGCCGTTCGACGCCTGCCGGTCAGGACCTGGCGGGCCGGCAGATTCGGTAGCCGGCAATGCCTATGCCGCGTATGCGGGGGGCCAGCAGCAGCTTCAGTCCGATGCCTGGCGATGAGCCGGACGTCCGCATCGCTCGGCAGGTCCGGATAGAGGCGCGGTGGGGGCAGGGCGGAAGCCTGTGGCAGAGCCGGCGAGCCCCGCGCAGACGCGCTGTTACACTCGCGTGGTCTATGCCGGCTCGCCTCGCGCCTTCCGTCTCGTTCTATCCCCTCAGGTCCGCGTTCAGGGCGTATCCCCATGCGGTGCCCGCCGCGAGCGTAACGGTCTTTTCGTCCGTCGAATCAGTATGATGGCGCTCTGGCGGGGCGGGCCACGGCCGACGATGACGAGCGCTGTAGTGACGCTATAACCCTATCTTGAAGTCGACGTTCCGTTCGGGGCGATAAGAAAGAGCTTGGGAAAATAGGTCCGATAGCGCGCCGCATCCCTCGTCATCAGTGAGTATCCTGCGACCGCCGCGTGAGCACCTATGAAAAAGTCCGGAAGTGGCAAGCTCCTTGTTCCGCCCCGGCGCCGATAGACGAAGAACGCCTTGCCGGCGAGAAAGGCGGCTTCGTATGGAATGGGCTCGCGGTCGAACATGGCTTTCGGGAGCGCGGCATCGAGATCCTCGATGCGCGAATATCGAATCGAGACCTCGGCATAAATGACCGGATTGATGACGAGGCGATACCGGTCGGCGGCGCGCTCGATGGCTTCCGCGGACCACGCAAGCCAGCGCGCGTCTTCCGTCATGACGTCGAGAAGGACATTGGCGTCAACCAATACGGCCGTCATTCAGCCATCGCGGGTCAGCGCCATGATAGCGTCGGTGCTCATTGCGACATCGCCGCGGCCCCGCAAATGGGCGACAAGACGAGCGCCGCGACCGTCCTTCTTGCCAGTTTTAGCGCGGACGATGCGCACCACCTTGCCGTCGAACTCGAATTCCACCTCGGTATGGGGCAACAAACCCGCCCGTTCGCGGATATCAGCCGGGATGGTCACCTGTCCCTTCGACGTTATGCGCACGGGTCACCTCCTTACTCTTACATGTAAGAGTAAGGAGGTTTGCGCCGATTGGCAAGCGTCCCGCCGGTGCCCGTGTCCGTAGCGCCTGGCTTGCCGTTCCACGTTATTTCCGGTCCGATTTCCGGAAATAAGGGAACTTGAGAATGAGCAGGCAAGGCCGATCTTCGCTTGCGAGGCATCGTGCGCGAAAGGCGCGTCAGGGCTTTGTCCGTGTCGAAGCCAGCGTCCGCAAGGAAGATGCGGGCCTTGTTCGCCAGGCGGCGGCTGCCTTGTCCGATCCGGCGCGTCAGACTGCCGTGCGCGCTTCTTCGGCAGCGCTTCGTCGAGCCGGTCGGGTTGCGCCTGAAGGCGCTGCTTGCATCGACTCCGCTCGAGGGGATCGATCTCGGCCGCAGCCGTGACCTCGGGCGCGACGTCGATCTGTGAGCTACCTGATCGACACGAACATCATTTCCGAGGTTCGGAAGGGCGAGCGGTGCGATCGCCGAGTTGCCGCCTGGTAAGCCTCGACCGCCGATGAAGACCTTTTTCTGAGCGTGCTGGTTCTCGGCGAAATTCGCAAGGGCATTGAGCTTGCGCGGTTGCGCGATCCCGGCAAAGCGGCAGCGCTCGAACGATGGCTTGGACAGGTCGAGGCGGCGTTCGGCGGCCGTGTCCTCGGCATCGACGGCGCGGTTGCCGATCAGTGGGGACGCATGAGCGCCATCCGGCTGTTACCGATCGTCGACGGCCTTCTGGCGGCCATAGCCGCGGCCAATGGGCTGACACTCGTGATGCGTAACGACTGCGATATTGCTGGACTCGGCGCAACGGTTCTTAGCTCATTCCGGACCGGCGAAAAACGACGGTCGTAGCGCCGGCGGCTTCCGGATAAACCATCGCGCTGTGAGACAGAACCGGCAGGTCTGGCGGGCCACGACCGATAGCGATGATCACTACGTTTACGCTGTAGCCCTCTAGTGCCTTTCGTCCTTGATTTTGCGGCCGATTTCTGAATCGCTGGTTCCGGCAGTACCGGAGATGCATCGTGACCGCGAAACAAAGTGCCGTAAAGAAGTATGTCGTGACGCTCAGCGAGGAGGAGCGCGAGCGGCTCAACAGCTTGATCCGAACGGGGAAGCGCCCGGCACGCCAGGTGCTGAAAGCACGCAT
>JASHOF010000077.1 GCA_030041255.1 Acetobacteraceae bacterium | reverse complement strand
ATCGAGAGCGCCACCACCTGGCTCTACGTCGCCAGTGTGAAGCTGATGTCCCGTCGCCTCGCTGCCTGATAATGGCTCAGCGAAATCAAAGCCTTAGACGTTCACTTGCCGATTCGAGTCAGGCTCTCAGCAATCCCGAGGAAGAGCGCCTGCTCGCCACGCCCGCGCACCGGGCGCTGATCGCCGAGCGAATCACCTCGGCATTCGGCGACTATTTCCACCGCGAGCAACCGACCCGCGTGGCCGGCTGATGTCTGGAGACATCAGGGCCAGCCCGCGATCGCCCGCGGCGGACCCGTCGGCGGGCGTCAATCGCGGGCTCGATTAAGCAGCGCCCGGCGGGCCTTTCCGCCCGTTGATCGCAGCCAGCATCTGCCGGCGAAACTGCGCGGCATCCCCCGGCCGGCGCAGATGCTGCGCCAGTCGCTCGGTCAGATCGACGGCGTTGGCGGAGATGGCAGAAACCTCTGTCACCAGCAGATGCGCGATCGGGCCGATATAAAAGGCAAGCGCCGTCTCGGCGGCAGCCAGCAGTTCCGGGCCCACCGGAACGCCGCGCGCACCGGTCCCGCTGAGACCCGTCGTCGTCCCGCCGGTCGACTCGCCGCCCCGGAGCTCGACCGCGTGTTCGCGCAGGAACTGTGCTGCGTCCTCTGGCCGCGGCAGGTGCCTGGAGAGCGCCGTCAGCAGCGCCTCCCGGCTCGTTGTCTCCTCCGCCGCCCGCGTGACCAGGAGGCGCGCCATCGGGCCGAGGAAGCGCGCCAGACTCGTTTCGAGCTGGCCCAGCATCGCGGGATCGAACCGCTTGCCGCCGCCCGGCAACACCCCAGCCGGCAACACGACTGTCGCCGCCATGCTTGCCGGCTCATCCTCGACCGCTCGCAGCGCCGTGGCGAAAGCGCCGGCCGAAGCGAAGCGCTCCGCCGGGTGCTTGGCGAGCGCGCGGGCGATCACCGGTGCTGCGGCCGGGCTGGTCGCCATCACCGGAGCCAGGTCGGCGGGCTCGGAATTTGTCAGCCGCAGCACCGTCTCGCTCAGGTTGCGCCCGGCGAACGGCAGCCGGCCGGTGAGGAATTCGTACAGTATCACGCCGGCGGCGAAGAGATCGGCGCGATGATCGACCGCGCCGCCGTTGATCTGCTCGGGCGCCATGTAGTTGGGGGTGCCAAGCATCGCGCCCGCACCGGTGGCCATCCCTTCGTCGAGCCGGGCAATACCGAAATCGGCGATCTTCGCCCGCCTGTCCTTTGTCAAGAGGACGTTGGCTGGCTTGATGTCCCGATGGATCACGCCCTGGCCGTGTGCGAAGCCGAGCCCCGCGAGCACCTCGCCGATCACCGCGAGGCCATTGATCGTGCCCCGGCGTTCGGGGTCGCGGAACACCTGTTGCAGGCTTGCCCCTTCCACCAACTCCATCACGATGAACGGCCGCTCGCCATCGGCGGATACGTCATAAATCGTGATGATGGCCGGATGGTTGCAGCGCCCCGCGGCCTGTGCCTCGGCGTGGAAGCGGGCCAGATATTCCTTCCGCATCGCGGCATCCAGCCTCTCCGTGTGCACGACCTTGATCGCGACGTTGCGGCCGATCACCGGATCCTGCGCCTTGTACACCGTCCCCATGCTGCCGCGACCCAGCACGGCGAGCGGGCGGTAGCGCCCGAAGCCGGCGGGGAGGAGCGCTTCGCTCATCGCGCCGCGGCCTTCCGCGCCGCCGGCCCGCGCCTCCTGCCGCCAGGCGAGGTTTCAATCCTTGCCGGCATCAGCGCTGCAGCATCTGCAGCGCGCTCTCCAGGCTGCGGCGCATGCGGTTGAAGGCCAGAGAGAGCGCGGAAATCTCATCCGATCCTTTCTGCTCGTATTCCTCGGCGCCGAGATCTCCCATGCTGACCGCCGTCGCGACCGCCGAGATCCGCTTCACCGGCCGGATCACGCTGTAGTGCAGCAGCACGTTGAGGATCACGACCACCACCACGCTCATGATGAGGAGGATCGCCATGAAGGTCAGATACGCATGCTGCGCCTCCCGGAGCGGCAGCGTCATGGGAATCGATACGATCTCGGCCGCCACCGCTTGGTGCAGCTTCCAGCCGAAGCCGTTGTGCCGGCCATAGGTCGCAACCAGTGCGGCCGGCGCCGCCGCGGGGGTGCCGTGGCAGGTGAGGCAACCCGGATCCTCGATGCGGATCGGCCTGGCGAGGCTGAGCGACCGCCCGGTGGGCGTCAGCCGCTCTGCCACCAGTTCGACGAGCTTCGGCTCGTTGGCGAAGGTGCGGATGAAATCCGCCTCCCAGTCGGTCGCGCGGTCGCTCGGATCGATCGGATTGAGGGCCGGTTCGCGGAACGCGTAGTCGGGGAATTTCTTCTGCACTTCGCGGAATGCCGTCTCCGCCGCAAAGAACGGAATCGCGGCCGGAAGGAACTGGCCTGCCTTCTCGAAGCCGATCAGCGGCACCACCCGGCTGTTGACGTAGTCCATGACGGCGTCGGCTGCGCTCATCATGATCCGAGCGTTCTGCAATACCTGCTCGCGCGCATTCATGACGAAGAGATGCTGGAGCGCGACGCCGGCACCGGCATAACCGATGGCGAACGCCGTAATGATCGCAAGGTTGAATTTCCCCCTGAGGCCCATTGGCGGATTTCCCTGGGTTTCGCGGGCACGGATGCTACGCGTGCATGGGCGGCATATCAACTGTAAGGCACATTATCCGGCCCAGAATGCGCCCAGAGGATGAAGTCTTCCCATGACCCCCTGGGCCGGGCTTCACTGCTCCCTCCGAACCCTCCCCGGAGGTTCCGCATGCTCCCCCGGCTCCCGGCGGCACTCGCGCTCGTCTCGTTGGTCTCGGCTCTTTGCCTCGGCGCGGCCGAAGCGCAGACCACCTACCAGCCGCCGCCTCCGTATGAACCGCCGCCTTATGCGCCGCCGCCCTATACGCCCCCGCCCGGCGTGCAGCAGCAGCCTCTGCCGTCGCCTCCTTCGTCCGCCGAGCTGCCGCTCGGAGCCCCGATGCCGCCCGCCCCGCCCGCCGCCGGGGCGACCCGCGCCGATGACGCCACGGCCATCCGCAACGCCATCGACGGCTGGGCGGATGACTTCAACGCTCTCAAGTCGGGCATCGTCTGCGACATCTTTGCCCCGGACCTGCACTACGATTTCGGCGTCGAGCCCGGCGACTACAACTCTCTCTGCAAGCGCCTCAGGCAGGCGCTCGGGGAGGCCGCCTTCCGTTATCACTATACGCCGGACATCCAGGAAATCCTGATTTCCGGCGATCTGGCCGTGGTGCGCATCGTCTGGACCCTCACCGTCACGCGGAACGGCAATGCGGAACCGACGGTCGTCACCGAGCCCGCGATGTACGTCATGCGCCACGAGCCGGACGGCAACTGGCGCGTCTTCCGCTTCCTTGCCTTCAACGTGCCGAACCCGCCGTCCCGGCGCTGAGGCAGAAGGGTGCGCGCCACCGGCAACCTATATCTGTTTCACCCGCTGATCTGTTTCACCCGCTCGCGCAGGACGAATTTCTGGACTTTCCCCGTCGAGGTCTTCGGCAGCGGCCCGAAGATGACCGCGCTCGGCGCTTTGAAATGCGCGAGATGGGCGCGGCAGAAGGCAATGATCTCCGCCTCGCTCGCGGCCTTTCCTTCCTTTAACGCAACGAACGCGCACGGGGTCTCGCCCCATTTTGGATCCGGCTTCGCGACCACCGCCGCCTCGAGCACCGCCGGGTGCCGATAGAGCACGCCCTCGACCTCGATCGTCGAGATGTTCTCGCCGCCCGAAATGATGATGTCCTTGGCGCGGTCCTTGAGCTCCAGATAGCCATCCGGATGGCAGACCCCGAGATCGCCGGTGTGGAACCAGCCGCCCGCGAAGGCCCGCTCCGTCGCCTCCGGGTCCTTGAGATAGCCGCGCATCACCACGTTGCCGCGCATGAACACCTCGCCCAGGCTCGCCCCGTCGCGCGGCACCGGGGCGAGGGTCGTGGCATCGGCCACCATCAGCCCTTCCAGCACCTCGTAGGGCACGCCCTGGCGCGCCTTGAGACCGGCCTGTTCGGAGGCGGGGAGGGCGCTCCACTCCGGATGCCACGCGCATACGACGGCGGGCCCGTAGACTTCGGTGAGCCCATAGACGTGCGTGATATCGAAGCCCATCCGCTCCATGCGCTCGATCACCGCCGCCGGCGGCGGCGCCGCCGCGGTCATCAGCGCAATCCGCCGCCCGCCGAGGTCGCGCCTGGCGCCTTCCGGCGCATTGAGGAGCATGTTCATCACCACCGGCGCGCCGCAGAGGTGCGTGACGCCATGCGTCGCGATGGCATCGAAGACGGTGGCTGCCTCGACGCGGCGCAGGCAGACATGCGTGCCGGCATAGGCCGTGATGGTCCAGGGAAAGCACCAGCCGTTGCAATGGAACATCGGCAGCGTCCAGAGATAGACGGGAAACTGCGTCATGCCCCAGACCATCGCGTTGCCGATCGCCAGCAGGTAGGCGCCACGATGATGGTAGAGAACGCCCTTCGGCCTCGCGGTGGTGCCCGAGGTGTAGTTGAGGCTGATCGAGTTCCATTCATCGTCCGGCAGCCGCACCGGAAAGTCCGGATCGGCGCCGGCGAGCAGCGCCTCGTATGCGATCTCGCCGATCGCGCCA
>JASHOF010000076.1 GCA_030041255.1 Acetobacteraceae bacterium | reverse complement strand
GGTTTTGGGATCGACCGTGCGCGTGACGGTGCGCAGATCCGCGTGTCCGCCGGCGGCGACGCGACGGAAGACGGGGCTTGCCGGATCGAGCCACAGGCTTTCGCCGCTCGCGGGGAGGCCGGCGAGCAGGCGGCGGGCAAACCGGTAGGCGAGCGTCGCCTTGCCGATGCCGGGCGGGCCGGTGATCAGCCAGGCATGGTGCAGGCGGGCGCCGAGAGCGGCGTCGCGCAGCGCCTGCTCGGCGGCCGCGTGACCGAGAAGCTCGGGATTCTCGCGCGGCTCAGGGGCGGCCATCGCGCGCGCCGGGCAAGCCCGCCGCCGGTGTCCGGAAATATCTCAGTGCGTGGGCGAGAAGCTCGGCATGCACGGCGGGAACGGGGAGCGCGGCGTCGACCGGAATGCAGCGCTCCGGGCAGTGAGAGACGATGGCCCGAAAGCCGGAACGGACGCGAGAGAGAAAACCGGCATCGAGGCGCTCGTAGCGATCGATCCGGGTGCCGCGCGCGGCCAAGCGGCAGCGTGCGACTTCGGGGGCGATGTCGAGGACGAAGGTGAGATGGGGCGTGAAATCGAGGAGGCGGATGAGGGTGGCGATGACGGCCCGGTCCGCCCCCTGACCGTAGCCCTGGTAGGCAAGGGTGGAATCGAAAAAGCGATCGCAGACGATGACGAGGCCGGCGGCGAGCGCGGGGCGAAGCGTGCGCGCGACATGTTCGGCCCGGGCGGCGAAATGGAGGAGAGATTCCGCAAGCGGGTCGAAGGCGAGGCTCGTTTCGAGGAGAAAACGACGAACGGCCTCCGCACCCGGTGCGCCGCCTGGTTCCCGGGTGAGCAGGACGGGGCGGCCGGCGGCGGCGAGAGCCTCGGCCAGGAGACGCGACTGCGTCGATTTGCCGCTTCCATCCACCCCTTCGAGGGTGATGAACGGCGCCGGCTGTCGAACCACCATCGTGCTATTGCGCTCGGGTCATTTTTCGCCCCCTGGCAGCCGGCACGGCGCGTTCAGTGGCCGAATGCGAGATGCGTGAGGACGGCGAGGGCACGGCCGGCGAGGCCAAGCCGCGGCACGGCGATGGCGGCGTAGAGCTCGAGCCGGGCCGGCGGCACGCCCTGCCCGTCGAGGAGGAGCCAGCCGAGCGGCTGGCCGGCGGGGATCGGCGCCGGGACCGGGGCTTCGTAGATGGCGCGGATGCGGGCGGTGCGGCGCCATTCGTGGGGCAGCGTCGCCACGAGATCGGTCAGGCCGGCGAGCGGCACGGTCGGGTTGCTGCCGAGCCAGACCGGAACGGCGGCGACCGGAGCTCCGGCCTTGAAGAGAGTGACATCCTCGAAGGAACGGAACGCCCAGTCGAGCAGGCGCACGCCTTCGGCGGTGCGGTCGGCCTCGGTCGGCATGCCGTTCAGCACCATGATGATGCGTCTTTCGTCGCGCTCGGCGCTGGCGCAGAGCCCGTAGCCGCCGGCATCGGTGAAACCCGTCTTCAGGCCGTCGGCGAGATTCTCCTGCACGAGCTGGTTGCGGTTGTACTGCCTGATGTTGCTGAAGGTGAAGACCTTCTCCGATGCGTAATGATAGTAGTCGGGGAACTGGCTGATGATCAGGCGCGCGAGGGTGGCGATGTCCTGGCAGCACATGTAATGCCCGGGTGCGGGCAGACCCGTTGCGTTGACGAAATGGGAATTGACGAGGTGGAGTTGCCGTGCGGTGCTGTTCATCAGCCCGGCGAAGGTCTCCTCCGAGCCGGAGATCGCCTCGGCGATGACGACGCAGGCATCGTTACCGGAATCGACCTCGATGCCCTGGATGAGATCGCCGATGCTGACCTCGCCGCCGAGCGGAACGAACATCTTCGAGCCGCCGGTCTGCCAGGCGGCGCGGCTGACCGGCAGCGTCTGGTCGAGCTTGAGCTGGCCGGCCTTGAGCCTGCTGTAGACGATGTAGAGCGTCATCAGCTTGGTCATCGACGAAGGCGGCATCGCCTCGGTTGGATTCTTTTCGAGCAGCGTGGCGCCGGTGTTGAAGTCGAGGATCAGGGCCCAGCGCGCTTCGGTTCCGACCGGCCCGAGCGGGGTCGTGGCGGGCGTGAAGACGCGCTTGATGGCGTGCGGGCCGGCGAGCAGGGAAGGCTCCGTGGCGGCCGGCGCGGGTGCCGGCTGGACGCGTGGAGGGGCGGCGAGCAGAGGCGCGGGCAGGAAGCCGGCCAGGGAGGCGAACAAGAGCGAACGGCGTGAGGGCATGGCTCTCTCTTCCTCGCGTTGCCTCATTCGACGACCAGGCGTGCGCCCGGCGCGCCAGCGGCGAGGACTTCCTTTAGCACGGCATCCGCCTCGGGAATCGACGGCAAGGGGCCGATCCGCACCTCGATTTTCAAGGTGCCGCTGCCATAGCGGGGGATCATGGTGGCGCCGAAGCGGGCGAGCGATGCGGCCTCTAGCTCGGCATCGGACTGGTTCGTGAAGATGCCGGTGCGGATGAAGAGCGCCCCTGGCGCCGGCGCAACGCTGGAGAGCAGGCCCGGCCGTTCGCTTTGCGAGACGGCGGCGGGCGGCGCCGGAGCCGGCTTTTCCGGCGCGGCGGGAACGGCCGAAGCAGTGCCGGGAAGCGGCGCGAGCGCGCTCACCGAGACCTGGCCGACGGGTGCGCTGGCGATCGCCAGCGCGGGTCCACCGGGGAGCGAGAGCGCGAGCGCCTCGCTGGCAGCGGACAGCACCTGGATGCGGATTCGGGCGACACCGGCGGGAGAAAATCCGAGGAGGGACGCGACGCGCGGCGTGACGGCGAGAATGCGGGCGGGATTTGCCGGGCCGCGGTCGTCGATGCGGACGACGATCTGGCGGCCGTTCTCGAGGTTGGTGACGCGCGCGATGGCCGGGAGCTGCAACGTCGGATGGGCGGCGGCGAAGGCTTCCGGGCTGTAGGGCTCACCGTCGGCGGTATGGCGCGGCGCCGGGGTCGGGTAGACGGTGGCGATTCCGGTTTCGTCATCGGAGAAGTCGGCCTCGGGGTACTGCCAGGCGCCGTCGGCTTCGTAGGGAGAGCCGACGACGTAGTGGAGCGCCGGGTGCGGGGGTTTTTGCAGGCAGCCGGCGAGGGGGAGCAGAAGAAGAAGCGCAGAATGGCGGTTCACGAGGTGACGCGATCACCGAGCAGGCCCACTCCAAGCGCATAGAAGTCGGAGGGATTGTAACGGCGGATCGCCTGGAAGTTCGGGAAAACAAGATAGGCCGGTCCGCCTGGCCCGCCGGGCATGATGAGGCGGGCGGGAATGGCGGTCTCCGGCAAGGGACTGCCGTCGAGGCCACGGAAGCCGAGGCGCGAAAAGGCGACCAGGGGCCGGGTGGCGGAGGCGGCGGCAAGCGCCGGCGAAAGCGCGGGCGGGGGCAACACCTGACGGCCCCAGGATTCGCCGGCACGCCAGCCGCTCTGGACGAGATAATTGGCGATCGAGGCGAGCACGTCGGCGACGTCGGTCCAGATATTGCGCTGGCCGGTGCCGTCGAAGTCGACGGCGTAAGTGAGGTAGGCACTCGGCATGAACTGCGGCTGGCCCATCGCGCCGGCCCAGCTTCCGAGCATGCCCTGCGGCGTGACATCGCCGTGGCCGAGGATTTCGAGCGCGGCGATGAGTTCGGAGCGGAAATAGCTGCCGCGGTCGGTCGAATAGGCCAATGTGGCAAGCGAGCGGACGACCGGAAAACCACCCTGATAGCCGCCGTAATTGCTCTCCAGGCCCCAGATGCCCATGACGACGGAAGGAGAGGCAGGGTAGGTACGGGTCACACGGGCGAGGAGGTCCTGGTTGGCGGCGAAGAGGGTGCGGCCCTGAGAGATGCGATCGGAGGAAAGGACGGCAGCGGCGTATTCCGCCCAGGTCTCGGTGAACTCGGGCTGATGGCGATCGAGCTCGATGACCTTGGGGTCGGGCGAGAGGCCGGCGAAGGCAGCGGAGATGGTCGCGGGACCGATGCCGCGGCGTTCCGCCTCGGCGCGGACGGAATCGAGGAAGCCTTGAAAACCGGGGGCGGCGACGGCGGCGGGGCACGCGAAGAGGACGGGCAGAACCGGCGTGGCCGCGAGCGCCATGCCGAGGGCGCGGCGGCGGGTGCAATCGGGCATGCGGGCCTTCTGCCACGCCGGGAGAGCGCTCCGCAATGCACAAGAGGGCGGCAGGCTGCCTGGAAGGGAGGAGGCGGTTGCGTCAGAATGAGGCGGGCGGGCACACGGCAAGGATCTGAGAAATGAGCATCACGAGAGAGCTTGCCGCCTTCACGGCTGGAATCACGGTGGAGGGCTTGCCGGCGGAGGTGACCAGGCGGGCGCGGTTCCTGGTGCTCGACCTGATCGGCAACATCGTGCGGGCGCGGGCCGAGGCCGAGAGTACGCCGGCGCTGCTGGCGGGGATCAGGGCGCTCGGACTGGGTGGAGGGAGTGCGGGCGTGTTCGGCGATTCGAGCCGGTACACGCCGATGGGTGCCGCGCTTCTGAACGCAACGCTCGGCCATTCGCTGGACTTCGACGACACCCACGCGGCGGGATCCCTGCATCCCGGGGTGACGGCCATTCCGGCGGCGCTGGCGGCGGGCGAGATGGCGGATGCGGCGGGAGGTGACGTGCTGGCCGGCATTGTCGCCGGCTACGAGGTTGCCTGCCGGCTGGCACTCGCGCTGCCGGCTGGAGAGCACTACGCGCGCGGTTTCCATCCCACCGCGACCTGCGGGGCGTTCGGCGCGGCGGCAGCGGCCGGGCGGGTGTTCGGGCTGGCTCCGGCAGCGATGCAGTCTGCGTTCGGGATTGCGCTTTCGCAGTCTGCGGGGAGCCTCGAGTTCCTGGTGGACGGCGCCTGGACGAAGCGGTTCCAGGTCGGCTGGTCATCGATGAGCGGGCTGGCGGCGGCGTGTTTTGCGCGCGAGGGATTCAAGGGACCGCTCTCTGCCTTCGAAGGGCGGCATGGATTCCTGCGCGCCTATGCCCCCTCCCCTTGCCCGGAGCGCGCGCTCGAAAATCTCGGCAGCGTCTTCGAGCTGATGAATACGGCGGTGAAGCCCTACCCGTCCTGCCGGTTCGGTCATGCCGGGATCGACGCCGCTCTCGCGCTCAGGGCCGGGCACGGGCTTCGGCCGGAGGAGATCGAGGCGGTGACGCTCGGAACTTCGCAGGCCGGCATGCGGCTGATCGGCGAACCGGCAGAGAAGAAGGCAGACCCGAAGAACGTGGTGGACGGGCAGTTCAGCGGCCCGTTCGTGCTGGCGGTCGCGCTGGCTACCGGCGGCATGGCGTGGGACAGCTACCGGCTGCTCGGAGATCCCCTGGTGCGCGGCCTGTTGCCGAAGATTCGGTGCCAGGAGGATGGAGAGATCGAGGCGCTGTTCCCGATGCACATGGCCGGCAAGGTGACGATTCAGGCGCGCGGGCAGCGTTTCGAGAAGACCGTGCGCGTGCCGAAGGGCGAGCCCGGCAATTTCCTGACCGAGGCGGAGCTTCGGGAAAAATTCGCGGGCCTGGCAGAACCGGTGTTGGAGCAGGCCCGGGCGGCGGCACTCGCGGATGCGGCGCTCGGCATCGCGGAACTTGCCAACGTGGGAAGCCTTTTGCGTGAGGGCCGGCCGGCGGCGCCGGCGCGGCTGGCAGGGGACTGAGAGAAGCGGGGCCGTTTTCCGCTTCCCAAACGTTCATGCGGAGTGGATGGCGCGTGATGGCCGGGCGGTGACGGGCCGGGATCGGGACACGCGTCATTTGTTTTGAGTGGCCTGCCCGGTCGTCCCGGCTTCGCCACCCGCGCGCCGGCTCCGCCGGTAGCGCCCGATCACATGGCCGAGGAAGGCGCGCTGGGCGCAGGTCTGGTAATGATGGCTCATTCTGAGGAGGCCGATCCGGCGCAGGCTCTGCCGTCCCTCGATCGGCACGAAACGGCAGCCCCGGACCGGCTGAACCGCCATCTCGGGCACCGCGGAAACACCCATCCCCGCCGCCACCATGGCCAGGATCGTCGCGAACTGCCCACTCTCGAACACCACGTTGGGCCGGACGCGCGCGGTGCGGCAGGCGGCGATCACCGTATCGCGGAAGCAATGACCCTCCTTCAACAGCAGAAACGATTCCCGGTTCAGATCGGCCAGCCGGATCGTTCTCTGCCCGGCGCGCGGATGCTGTTCCGGCAGCGCAGCCACCAACCGTTCCGCGAAGAGTTCATGGCAATCGAGCTTCGCCCCGCTTCTCGAGACCGGCAATGCGACGATGGCGACATCGATCGTGCCCAGGTGCAGGCGTTCCAGCAGTGCCGGCGTGATATCTTCGACAACCCTGAGACCCACCCGCGGATGCTCCTTGCTGAATCCACGGATGAGATCGGGCAGCAGATAGGCGGCAATGGTCGGGATCATGCCCAGCGCCACATCGCCCTTTTCCTCCCCCGCCATCTCCTGCATCTCGATCTTCGCATCGCCAAGCTCGCGCAGGATGCGCTCGGCCTTCGGCAGGAAGGCGGCGCCGAACACCGTGAGCTTCGCGGAGCGCGGCAACCGGTCGAACAGCCGCGCGCCAAGCTCGGCCTCGAGCTTCAGGATTTGCTGCGAAAGCGAGGGCTGTGCGACGTGCTCGACCTCCGCCGCCCGGGTGAAGGTGCCGTGTCGCGCCACGGCGGAGAAATATCGAAGCTGATGAATCTCCATCCTGACCCCGCTCTTTTGTTGCCGTCCGGACCGCATGCTCGCCAGGCCCTTCCGGGAGGCCCCGATATCCAGAGCCAGTTCCTATGGCTGCCATCGGAAAGAAGTATTTTACCTATTGCAGCCCGCACTCTACCCGCCTTCCGCGCCAACGCAACCGGAAGGAGGAGCACGCCATGGCGAGCACGGCGGCCGGGCAGCATGGCGACGTCCCGGAGCAGGTCGGGGTCGCGGTCATCAGCGCGCCCGCGCGAACGGGCATGGCCGGAGATGACTCGCTCGCTTTTCAACGATTGACGGTACCTCTAGGATAGATGGAACAGGAACGAGCAGAACGCGATCGGAGAGACCATGGACAGTGAAAGCACGTGCCCGTTCACGGGCGGGACCCGCACGCAGATGAACCGTGACTGGTGGCCGAACCAGGTGGATCTTCAGGTGCTCCACCGGCACTCCGCGCTCTCCGATCCGATGGGCGAGGCGTTCGACTACGCGAAAGAATTCAAGAGCCTCGACCTGGACGCCGTGATCAAGGACCTCGAGGCCCTGATGACGGACTCGCAGGAGTGGTGGCCGGCCGATTTCGGGCATTACGGGCCGCTCTTCATCCGCATGGCGTGGCACAGCGCCGGCACGTACCGCATCGGCGATGGCCGCGGCGGCGCCGGAGGCGGCCAGCAGCGCTTCGCGCCCCTCAACAGTTGGCCGGACAACGTGCTCCTCGACAGGGCGCGCCGGCTGCTGTGGCCGATCAAGCAACAGTACGGCCGGAAAATCTCCTGGGCCGATCTCATCATTCTCGCCGGCAACGTCGCCCTCGAATCGATGGGGTTCAAGACCTTCGGTTTCGGCGGCGGCCGCGAGGACGTCTGGGAGCCAGACGAGTACGTCTCCTGGGGTCCCGAAGGAAAGTGGCTGGCGGACGAGCGCTACAGCGGCGAGCGTGATCTCCAGAATCCTCTCGCCGCCGTGCAGATGGGCCTGATCTACGTCAATCCGGAAGGCCCGAACGGCACGCCGGATCCGATTGCCGCCGCGCGGGATGTCCGCGAAACCTTCCTGCGCATGGCGATGAACGACGAGGAGACCGTCGCCCTGATCGCCGGCGGCCACACCTTCGGCAAGACCCACGGCGCTGCCGATCCGAAGAAGTATGTCGGCCCCGAGCCCGAAGGCGCCCCCGTCGAGGAGCAAGGCCTCGGCTGGAAGAGCAGCTATGCCAGCGGCAAAGGAGATGACGCGATCGGCAGCGGCCTGGAGGTCATCTGGAGCTCCACTCCGACGAAGTGGAGCAACGGTTACTTCGCGAACCTGTTCGGCTACGAATGGGAACTGACGAAGAGCCCGGCCGGTGCGCACCAATGGCAGCCGAAGAATGGCGCCGGCGCCGCAACCGTGCCGGATGCGCATGACCCGTCGAAGCGCCATCCGCCGACCATGCTGACCACTGACCTCTCCTTGCGGCTCGATCCCATTTACGAAAAGATCTCGAGGCGCTTCTACGAGAATCCGGATCAGTTCGCAGACGCGTTTGCCCGCGCGTGGTTCAAGCTGACGCATCGCGACATGGGTCCGATCCAGCGTTATCTCGGCCCGCTCGTTCCGAAAGAGCAACTGTTGTGGCAGGACCCGATCCCGGCCCGGGATCATCCGCTGATCGGGGAAGCGGACGTGGCTGCCCTGAAGGCGAAAATCCTCGCCTCCGGCCTCACCGTTTCCCAGTTGGTCTCGACGGCCTGGGCCGCGGCTTCGACCTTCCGGGGTTCCGACAAGCGTGGCGGAGCGAACGGCGCACGCATTCGCCTCGCGCCGCAAAAGGACTGGGAGGTCAACCAGCCGGCCCGGCTGGCGAAGGTGTTGCAGGTGCTCGAGGCGATCCGGAAGGAGTTCAACGCTTCACAGTCCGGCGGGAAAAAAGTCTCGCTTGCCGACGTGATCGTTCTCGGCGGCTCTGCGGCGGTCGAGAAAGCCGCGAAGAGCGCCGGGCACGACGCGAAGGTCCCCTTCGCGCCGGGGCGCATGGACGCATCGCAAGAGCAGACGGATGCCGATTCGTTCGCGCCGCTCGAACCGATCTCCGACGGATTCCGCAACTATCTCCGCGGCGGGCAGCGCCTTTCGGCTGAAGAGTTGCTGGTGGATCGGGCACAGTTGCTGACGCTGACGGCGCCGGAGATGACGGTTCTCGTCGGCGGCCTGCGCGTCCTCGGTGCCAATGTCGGGAATTCACCGCACGGCGTCTTCACCACGCGGCCGGAGACGCTGACGAACGACTTCTTTGTCAACCTGATCGACATGGGCACAGAATGGCGGCCGTCCGCCGGCACCGAAGGCGTGTACGAGGGGCGCGAGCGGAAGACGAACAGGGTCAAGTGGACCGGCACCCGTATCGACCTCATCTTCGGTTCGCACTCGCAGCTACGCGCCCTCGCGGAAGTCTATGCCTCGGCGGACTCGAAGGAGAAGTTCGTGAAGGACTTCGTGGCGGCCTGGACCAAGGTCATGAATCTCGATCGCTTCGACCTCGCCTGATCCCTTCGGAAAGGGTTTCGGGGGCTTCCTGAGGGCAGCCGCCGCCTTGCAGGGATGCCGGGCGTCAGGTGCCGAGGCTGCGGCCCGCCATTTCGTGGACGTTACGGCTGAGGGCCGGGGCGGCGAGGATGCGGCGCCAGGAGGATCGACGCACTTTTCCCGAGGCCCTTCGGGATCCGGCGGAATTTCGCGGTGCACGGGCTTTCGGGTCGCTTGCAATATCATTGCCCAAGGTTTCCCTTTATTGAGAGAAATCGCCGGACCGCCATGCCGCTCTGCCCAAGGCGGCATCTGATCTTGATGTGCCCGGTTAATTCAAGGAGAACGGGGAACAGAAGCGAAGGAGAGCAGAATGTATCGTCGTCGTGTTTCGGCTGGTCTCGCTGCAACTGTCATCGCCACCATCGGCGCTGCCTACGCCGGCCCGGCGCATGCCGATGCACTTCAGAACATCAAGGCCAAGGGCGTCCTGGCGGTCGGCGTCAAGGCGGACTATCCGCCCTTCGGCTACCGGGCCCCGAATGGCGACATCATCGGCATCGAGCCAGACCTGGCGCGCGACGTGGCGAAGCGGCTGGGAGTGAAGCTGCAGTTGGTGCCGGTGGTGGCGGCGAACCGCATGCAGTTCCTGGAGCAGGGCAAGATAGACCTGCTGATCGCGACCATGACCGACACGCCGGAGCGGGCCCGGGTCATCGCCATCGTCAAGCCCGACTACTACGCATCCGGCTATAACCTGATGCTGCCCAAATCGGTCAAGCTCACGGCCTGGAATGAGCTGAGAGGAAAGCCCGTCTGCGCCATCCAGGGTGCCTACTACAACAAGCAGGTGGCGGAGAAGTTCGGTGTCCAGGTCATCGCCTTCACGGGCGTCGCCGAGGCGTTGACCGCACTCAAGCAGGGTCGCTGTATCGGCTTCCTGTACGACGACACGGCAATCGGAGGGCAGTTGCTGAAGCCCGAATGGAGCACCTATGCAATGCCGCTGGAGTCACAGGACGCGGAGCCCTGGGGCCTGGCGGTGCGTAAGGGCGAGACGAGTTTCTACGACTTCATGGCGAAGACCGTGGCCGACTGGCACAAGACCGGATCGATCCTGGCGCTTGAAAGCAAATACGGCCTCACCAAGCATTCGAAGTTCGTCGAAGAGATGCACGACAAGTACAAGTGACGGTAGGGCAGGAATAGAGGTCCGGGCGGCGCGCCGGCGGCTGCGCCGCCCGATCGGTTGCGAGCGTCCAGCATGCATGGCATCGCCCTTTGGTTCCGCCATCTGCACGAAACCACCGGCATCAATCTGACGATTGCCTACGATCCGTTCGACCGGGCGCGGTTCCTGCGCGGCTTCCTGGTTACGCTCGAGCTTTCGGCGATCAGCATTCTCGGCTCGGTACTGGTCGGCATTGTCGGCGCCTGGCTGCAGGGGTCCCGTCTGCGGTGGACCCGCCGCTTCGTGCAAGGTTACATCCAACTGTTTCGCAACACGCCGCCATTGGTGCAGATGTTCTTCTTCTATTTCGGACTGAGCGTGCTGATGCCTACGGTGAAGAACCGGTTCGGCATGCAGCAGCCGCTGATCGGCGGATTTGCCTGGGCCTCGATCTCGTTGATCTTTTTCGCCGGCGCGTTCAACGTCGAGATCTTCCGCTCGGGCATCGAGGCGATCCCGAGTTCGACCATCGAGGCCGCCGAGGCGCTGGGCTACACCAGGTTGCAGACCTACATCCATGTCGTGCTGCCGCTGGCGACGCGGGTCTGCCTGCCGGCGCTGACCAACAACCTGGTGAATCTGATCAAGACCACGACGCTGGCCTATGCCATCGCCGTGCCGGAACTTCTCTATGTGTCCAACCAGATCTGGTCCGATAGCGTGAACGTGCCGGTGATGATGGTGGTGCTGTTCATCATCTATATCGCGCTGGTCGGGCTGTTGGTCGCGGCGATGAATGCGTGGGAGCGGGCGCTGCGCCGGCCCGGGCTTGGCACATGACCGCCGGGTGCAATGCCGGGCGGGCATTGCCGGTCATGCTGCCGCTACCCGAGGCCTTGCGCCGCCCTGCGGCGCCGCCTCCGATTCGGCTGTCGTTGTCGCATGGCATCGCGCTGGCCGGCTTCGTCATGCTGACGGCGCTGGCCGCCGATGCGGCTGGCGTGGCGGCGCCCCGCGCGGGTGTGCTGGCGGTGCTTGTTCGCTGGTCGCCGCTGCTGCTGCGCGGCTTCGGCTTCAACATCCTGATCAGCTTCATGTCGATGGCGATCGGGACGATCGTCGGTGCATTCCTTGGCCTCGGGCTGGTCTCGCTTCGGCGAGCGGTGCGCACCATCGCCTGGGCGCTGACGCAGTTCTTCCGCAATGCGCCCTGGCTGGTGCTGCTGTTCTTCATGATCTATATGCTGCCTTTCCAGATTCAGATTGGTCCGGTTTCCTTGAGCTTGCCGGACTGGGTGAAGGCGGTGATCGGGCTTGCACTGCCGGTGATGGCAAATGTTTCGGAAATCGTCCGCGGCGGCGTGCAGTCGATCCATCCCGGCCAATGGGAAGCGGCGGAATCGCTGGGGTTCACGCGCACGCAGCAGTTGTGGCAGATCGTGCTGCCGCAATGCGTCAAGCGGATGATCCCGCCCTGGATGAACCTGTATGCCATCCTGACCATGGCAACGACGTTGGCCTCCATTGTCGGCGTCAACGAGATCGTCACGCTGGCCAGCCAGGTACAAGCCGCCGAAGGCGGGCGCACCGATTTGTTGGCGCCGCTATACGGCTACGTGCTGCTGCTGTTCTTCATCTATTCCTATCCCATCGCGCGGCTGACGCAGCGGCTGGAGCGCCGCTACGCCGTCCGCATCTGAGCGGCCGAGGATCATGCGATGTCCCGAGGCTTCGACCCCCCCACCGGCTGGACGCAAGACCAGCCGCTTGTCGCGATCGACGACGTGCACAAAGCCTTCGGTGAGGTCGAGGTACTGAAGGGCATCGGTTTTGACGTGTGCAAGGGCGAGGTCGCCTGCATCATCGGCCCGTCGGGCGCGGGCAAATCGACGCTGATCCGCTGCGTGAATGCGCTCGTGCCGTTCCAGAAGGGCTCGATCAAGGTGCTGGGGATCGAGGTGAACGATCCGCATCTCGACAAGCTGCGCCTGCGCAAGCATGTCGGCATGGTGTTCCAGCAGTACAACCTGTTTCCGCATCGCACCGCGCTGCAAAACGTGATGATGGCGCCCATCCTGGTCCTGAAGCGACCGCGCACCGAGGTGGAGGCGGAGGCCTACGCTCTGCTGAAGAAGGTGCGCCTGGAGGGCAAGGAGAAAGCCTATCCGGGCGAGATGTCCGGCGGACAGCAGCAGCGCGTGGCGATTGCCCGATCGCTTGCCATGCATCCCGACCTGATGCTGTTCGACGAGGTGACGGCTGCGCTCGATCCGGAAACGGTCAAGGAAGTGCTGCTCGCCATCCGTCAGTTGGCCGAGGAAGGCATGACCTGCATCCTGGTGACGCACGAGATGAGCTTCGCGCGCGAAGTGGCAAGCCATATCTATTTCACTGATCGCGGCGTGATCGTCGAGCACGGGCCGCCGGCGGAATTCTTCTCTGCCCCACGCGATGCGCGCACACGGGCATTCCTCAGCCAGATATTGTAGTGCGTTCGGGAGTAGCGTGTTCGGGTTGACTGAACACGCTCTCCTTTGCCTGACCGAGCGGATTCACGCGCTCCTGGATCGCTCCGCGATTCCAGTCAAGCGCGATCCGCTCTACACTGCGAAGCGCGCCCGGATCCGGACCGCTTTCCGGCGCGAAAGTATCGTCTTCCGGACTGGGGAATGCCTTCCTGCCGAGCGCGGGCAGGAGGCGTCAGGTGCCGAGGCTGCGGGTCGCCATTTCGTGGACGTTACGGCTGAGGGCCGGGGCGGCGAGGATGCGGCGCAGTTCCTGCTGCATCAGGGCCTGGCGGGCGGCATCGAAGCGGCGCCAGAGGCCGAGCGGAGAGACGAGGCGGGCGGCGACCTGCGGATTCAGCGGATCGAGGCGAATGATCGTCTCGGCGAGGAGGCGATAGCCGGCACCCGAGGCATCATGGAAGCGGACCTGGTTGGCCGAAAAGGTGGCGATCAGGGCGCGGACGCGATTGGGATTTTTGAGATCGAAGTCGGGGTGCTGCATCAGGGCCTGAACGGAGCCGAGCGTTGCCGGGAGCGGCGAGGCAGCCTGGGTCGCAAACCATTTGTCGAGCACGAGCGCGTCCTGGTGCCAGGCGGCATAGAAGGAGGCGAGTGCGGCGTTTCGTTCCGGGCCGTCGATGGCGCAGAGGACCGCCAACGCCGCCAGCACGTCGGTCATGTCCTGGCGGGCCTCGTACTGGGATTTCGCCAGCGACATGCCGAGGGACTGGTCGGTGACGGCGAGATAGGCCAGCGCTCCGTTGCGGAGCGCGCGGCGGCCGATCGACGGCCCGTCGATCCGGTATGGACCCGGATCGGCCAGGCGCTCATAGATGGCCAGAAGTTCGGACCGCAGAGCGGAGCCGATACTCCTGCGTGCGGCCTCGCGCGCCGCGTGGATCAAATCCGGGTCTGCGATTTCCATCTGGTCGGCAAGATAGCCCTCACTCGGAAGACGCAACGCCTCGGCTGCGAGTGCGGGATCCTCGTCGGCGCGCGCCAGCACTGCCGCGAACTGATCGGCGAGAGAAGCGGGCACTTCGGCAGGCGCGGAGATCATCTCGAGGAGGATGCCGGTTGCGTGCTGCTGGCCGGCGTCCCAGCGCGTGAAAGGATCGGGATCGTGGGCGGCGAGGAGCAGAAGCTGGTCGCGAGCCAGGCCCTTGAGCTTCACCGGCGCCGAAAAGCCACGCAGGAGGGAGGGAGTCGGGCGGGCGGGGACGTTGAGGAAAGTGAAGGTCGCCTCGGGAGAATCGGCGAGCAGGACGCGCGTTCCATGGCGTGGGGCAGGCTCGCCCTCGAGTTGCGTCGGAACCTCCGCGCCGTCCGGACCGAGCAGGCCCATGGCGAGCGGGATGACGAGCGGCGCTTTCTCAGGCTGATGAGGGGTCGGAGGGGTGGCCTGGGCAACGGAGAGCCGATAGCGGCGGGTTGCGGGGTCGTATTCGTCGCCGATGGCGAGGGTGGGCGTGCCGGCCTGATGGTACCAGCGGCGGAAGCGGCCGAGATCGACACCAGAGGCGGCTTCCATGGCGGAGACGAAATCCTCGATCGTCACGGCCTGGTTGTCGTGGCGGGCGAAATAGAGGTCCATGCCGCGGCGGAAGGCCGCCTTGCCGATGATGGTCGCCATCATCCGGATCACCTCGGCGCCCTTGTTGTAGATGGTTGCGGTGTAGAAATTGTCGATCGCGATGTAGCGGTCGGGCTGAACGGGATGGGCGAGCGGGCCGGCGTCCTCGCGGAACTGGCCGGCGCGAAGCTCGGCGACATCGCTGATCCGTTTCACCGCCGGGCTTCCCTGGTCCATCGAGAATTCCTGGTCGCGATAGACGGTGAGACCCTCCTTCAGCGAAAGCTGGAACCAGTCGCGGCAAGTGACGCGATCGCCCGTCCAGTTGTGGAAATACTCGTGCGCGATGACGCCTTCGATGCGCTGGTACTCGGCGTCGGTCGCGGTCGCGGGATCGGCGAGCACGTACCTGGTATTGAAGATATTGAGACCCTTGTTCTCCATTGCCCCCATGTTGAAGTCGGAGACGGCGGCAATGTTGAAGACATCGAGGTCGTACTCGAGACCGAACACCGCCTCGTCCCAGGCCATTGCCTTCTTGAGGGAGCGCATCGCGTGATGCGTGCGCGCTTCGTCGCCGCGGCGGACCCAGATCGCGAGCGCGACCGGGCGAGCGGAGCGGGTGACGAAACGATCCTCGACGGCGACGAGATCGCCGGCAACGAGGGCGAACAGATAGCTGGGCTTCGGGTGCGGATCCGTCCAGGTGATGCGGTGGCGGCCGGGAGCGGCCTGTTCGATGGGGCCCGGGTTGCCGTTCGACAGCATCACCGGGCACTCGGCCTTGTCGGCCGTGATCGTGGTGGTGAAGCGCGCCATCACGTCGGGCCGATCGGGGAAGTAGGTGATCCGGCGGAAGCCCTCGGCCTCGCATTGGGTAAAGTAGCCGCCGTTCGAAACATAGAGGCCGGAGAGGGTGGTGTTCTCCTGCGGGGAAATCCCGGTCTCGATTTCGAGAAGAAACTGCTCGGGCGGATCGAGGATGAAGAGATCACCGCCCTCGATCCGCCAGCGGTTGGCGCTGGCTTTTTCGCCGTCGATCGCGATGGCGAGGACCGGCTGGCTGTTGCCGTCGAGCCTGAGTGGCGCCTCGGGAGCGGCGACGGCTTTCGGGTTGCGACGGAATGCCAGGCGCGAACGAATGCGCGTGGCATTCGCCGCCAGGTCAAAGGAGAGATCCACCCGGTCCACCAGGAACGGAGGCGGGGTATAGTCGGCGAGGCGGGTTTCGCGACGCGTGGCGGGAGCGGTCACGGCGGCGTTCTGCTGATCGTCGGGCATGGGAGCTCCGGGAGTTTCCCGAGCATATAGGGTGGCTGAGGGCGGTGCGGAAATGCGGGGCCGCGCCCAGGTCTCAAAGCGCGCTGCGCAGGACCTCGGCGATGCGGGCGAGGTCGGCCTCTTCGAGCCCGGGATGCATCGGGAGGGCCAGGATTCGCCGGGAAACGGAATCGGAGACGGGAAGCGGCGCGCCGTCATGGTGCGCTGCATAGGCGGGCTGGCGATGCAGCGGGCGCGGATAATAGATGTTGCTGCCGATTCCGGCGGCGGCGAGCGCCTGCTGCACGCGCGCCCGGGTTGGGGAATCGGGCAGCAGGACGGAATAGATCGCCCAGGCGCTGGTCGAATCCGGCACGCGCCGCGGTATTTCGACAAGTCCCGAGAGAACACGGTCATACATTCGGGCGATCGCCTCACGGGCCGCCAGTGCCGGGTCGAACTGGGTCAGCCTCGCGAGCAGGACGGCCGCCTGCACCGTGTCGAGCCGGCCGTTGATGCCGATCCGCAGGACTTCGTAGCGTGTGGTACCTTCGCCGTGCGAACGAAGGCTCCTGTAGAGCAGGGCGCGCTCGTCGCTTTCGGTGAACAGGGCGCCGCCATCGCCGTAGCCGCCGAGTGGCTTGGTGGGGAAGAAGCTGACGGCGGTGGCATCGCCGAAAGTGCCGAGCCGGCGATTATGGAAGCTGGCGCCGAAGCTTTGCGCGGCGTCATCGAGCGCGAAGAGGTCCGCAGCGCGGGCGATCTCGCCGAGCGCCGCCCAGTCTGCGGGCTGGCCGAAAAGATCGACCCCGATCAGCGCGCGCGGGCGGATTTTTCCGGCGTCACGAACCGCCGAGATCCGACGCGCGAGATCGGCGGGATCGATCTGGAAGGTGTGAGGGTCGATATCGACGAAGACCGGCACGGCACCGAGCAGGAGCGGCACCTCGGCGGTTGCGGTATAGGTGAAGGCGGGCAGGAAGACGGCGTCCCCCTCCCCTACCCCTTCGGCCATCAGCGCGATCAGGAGCGCATCGGTTCCGGAACTGACGCCGATACAGTGCGCCGCACCGCACCAGGCGGCGAGGCGCTCTTCCAGTTCCGCCACCTCCGGGCCGAGGATGAACTGGCAGTGATCGAGCACGGCATCGAGGCGGCGGCGAAGCTCGGCGGCGAAGCTCGCCTGCTCGGCCTTGATGTCGAACAGCGGCAATCGACGCGTGGCGTCCATGGGATCGATCCTTCCTGAACCGCAGCGGCAGAAATTCAGTGAGCGACCTGCATTTCCCCGAGATAGGCTTCGCGGATCAGGGGATTTTCACGGAGTTCCCGGGCCGAGCCGGAGAGCACGACCTGGCCGGTTTGCAGCACATAGGCACGATGCGCGACCGTCAGTGCCATGTTTGCGTTCTGCTCGACCATGAAGATGGTGGTGCCCCGGCGGTTGATCTCCTGGATGATTTCGAACGTCTGCTCGACGAAGATCGGAGCGAGGCCCATCGATGGCTCATCCATGCAGATCAGGCGCGGGCGGGCCATCAGAGCACGGCCGATCGCAACCATCTGCTGCTCGCCGCCGGAAAGGGTACCGGCAAGCTGGCTGCGACGCTCCTTGACCCGCGGAAAGAGTTCATAGACGCGCTCGATATCTTCCTCCAGTTCCGGACCCGGCTGGCGGAGAAAGGCGCCCATCTCGAGGTTCTCGTAGACGGTCATGCGCGGAAAGAGGCGGCGCGCCTCGAGCACGGGGGCGATGCCGCGGCGGACGCGTTCGGAAGTGGGAAGTTGCTCGATCGGCTCTCCGTCGAAGACGACGCTGCCGCGCTTCGGCCGGACGACGCCCATGATCGTCTTCATGGTGGTCGATTTGCCGGAGGCATTGCCGCCGAGCAGGCAAACGATCTCGCCGTTGTCGATGCTGTAATTGACCTGCTTCAGGACGTGGAGGTCGCCGTAATAGGTATCGACGTCGCGGAACTCAAGCAGCAATGCCGGCTCTCCCGGCCTGGGTGTTGCGGCCGAGATAGGCCCGCAGGACCTCTTCGTTCTGGCGAACCTCGTCCGGCTTGCCTTCGGCGATCTTCTCGCCATGGTCGAGGACGACGACGGTGTCGGCGAGGCGGACCACGACATCGAGCTTGTGCTCGATCACCATGACGGTGAGGCCGAGATTGTGCAGAGCCTTGATCTGCTGGGCCAGTTCGAGCGTTTCCGCGGGGTTCATGCCGGCGGTGGGCTCATCGAGCAGGAGGACGCGGGGGGCGGCGGCGAGGGCGCGGGAAATCTCCGTGCGCCGGCGATTGGCATAGGAGAGCGCGGCAACGTTCTGGTTGATGCGCGGGGTCAGGCGGTTGCCGAAATTGATGAGGATTTCCATCGCCCGGGCGCGGGCGCGCGCTTCCTCGGCGCGGGCGTGGGGCAGATGCAGGACGGCGCCGATCGGGCCGGTGGTCAGGCGTGCGTGCTGGCCGATCAGCACATTGTCCATGACCGTGAGATTCGTGAACAGGCGAAGATTCTGGAAGGTGCGGGCGATGCCCTTCCTGGCAATGGCGTGCGGCTTGAGGCCGACGATATTCTCTCCATAGAGGCGGATGCTTCCCGATTCGGCGGAAGTAAGGCCCGTGATGACGTTGAAGAGGGTGGATTTGCCGGAGCCGTTCGGGCCGATGACGGCGACGACACCGCCAGCGGGGACGGTGATGTCCACGGACTTGAGGGCGACGAGGCCACCGAAGCGAACGGTGATGCCCTTGATCTCGAGCGCCGGGGTGGCGGCGTTCGCAGCGTCTTCGCCGCCGATGCCGCTCAGGCGGAAGCTGCCCGATTCCCCGACCTGGGCGTTCTGCTGGGAGAAGCTCATCGCGAACTGCCTGCGATGCGCGGGGATCAATCCGTCACGGCGGTAGAGCATCATCAGGACGAGGATGATGCCGAAGATGAGCTCGGTGGACTGGGTGAAGTCGACATTCTGCAGGAAGCCGATACCGCTCGCCTGGCCGAAGGCACTGGCCCAGGTCGAAAGATCGGGCAGGAACCAGGATTGCAGGAGCGAAAGGAACATCGCACCGACCACGACGCCCCAGACGCTGCCCATGCCGCCGAGCACGATCATCACGATGATCATGACCGAGACCGGGAACATGAACATGTCAGGCGTGATGGTTTGCAGCTTGGCGACGTAGAAGACGCCGGTCATGCCGGCGAAGCCGGCACCGATGGCAAATGCCAGGAGCTTGTAGCGGGTGAGATCGACGCCCATGGCGGAGGCGGCGATGTCGTCGTCACGGAGCGCCATCCAGGCGCGCCCGACGCGCGAATCCCTGAGGCTGACACTGACGAATATCAACAGCACGACGAGGCCGAGGACGACATAATAGTAGGGCAGGGCCCAGACGCCGAAACTCCAGCCGAAGAGCCGCGGCGGCTGCGCGCCGTTCAGCCCGGCTGCACCGTTGGTGAGCCAGGGCCAGTTCCGCACGATGATGGGCACGATCTCGCCGAAACCGAGCGTCACGATGGCGAGATAGTCGCCACGCAGGCGGAGCGTGGGCGCCCCGAAAAGAATCCCGAAGAAAGCCGCGATCAGGGCAGCCAGGACAAGGCAGATCCAGAACGAAACGGTGAAGTGCACGACCATGGCATCGCCGAGCGGGACCTTCTGGACGAGTTCCAGCCAGGCGAAGGGCTGCCAGAAGCTGCTCCAGGCCGGGTGGAGCTGGAAGGAGGAGAGAATGCCGTAGGTATAGGCACCGATCGCGAAGAAGGCAGCGTAACCGAGATCGAGCAGCCCGGCGAAACCGATGACGATGTTGAGACCAAGCGCCAGCGTCGCGTAGGCGAAGGCATCCGCCATGACGTTGACGTAGGCATCGTTGCCGATGAGATAGGGAAAGGCGAGCGCCAGTACGAAGAGCAGGGCGATCAGGAGGCCGCTCCGGCGGCTGCGGAGGGCGGCGATGCGTGAGGCGGGCTCGGCGAGGCCGGAGGTGATCGTCGTTTCCGAGGCCATCGCGCGCCCCCTTCAGGATTTCGACGGCGCCATGGTGCCGAGGAGCCCGGTCGGCTTGAGCACCAGCACGAAAACCAAGATCGCGAAGATGATGACGTCAGTCCATTTGACGGCGATGAACTGGCCGCCCAGGGACTCGATCAGCCCGATGATCAGCCCGCCGAGCATGGCGCCGGGGATATTGCCGATGCCGCCGAGCACGGCGGCGGTGAAGGCGCGGAGCCCGGCGGTATAGCCGATCAGGAAACTCGTGAAGTTGTAGTAGAGTCCGAAGATCAGCCCGGCGGCGCCGGCCAGGGCGGAGCCCCAGAAAAAGGCCATGACGACGGCACGGTCCACATCGACGCCCATCATCCGCGCCGCCTCGGCATCCTGGGCGACGGCGCGCATCGCCTTGCCGAGCCTGCTCTTCTGCACGAACAGCCAGAGCGCGACCATCAGCACGATGGAGACGACCCAGATCAGGATCACCCTGAGATCGAGATTCGCCCCTTCGACGTCGAAATGAATGGTGGGAAGCGGGTTGGGGAAGTTCTTGGTGTCGGCGCCGAAGCCGAGCAGGATGACATTGAAGAGGATATAAGAAACGCCGATGGTGGTGATCATGCCGATGGTGCCGCCGGCGGAGCCGGTCGACGAGCGCAACGGGCGCAGGGTGTATTTCTCGATCGCAACGCCGAGCACGCCCGAGGCGAACATCGAGACGACGAGGGCGGCGAGCAGGGCGCCAATGAGCGGAAGTCCGGTCAGCAGCACGCTCTGACCGGACAACCCGAATGCCTGCAACACCCACATGCCGATGAAGGAGCCGATCATGAAGACATTGAAATGGGCAAAATTGATGAGTTCGATGATGCCGTAGACGAGCGTGAAGCCGAGCGCCAGCAGCGCATACATGCCGCCCAAACTCAGCCCGTTGATCACCTGCTGGGTGACCAGCGTGGTTTCCGACATGCCTGCGCTGCCTCCCTGAACCAGGCGCTTAGGGCTTGGCCGCTATTAACTGGTGGGTGCCGAACCGATGTACTTGAACTGGTGGATGATATCGGTGAGCGGATAGTTCGGGTTCTTCACCACCTGGAAGACGCTGACCGTACGATTGACGACATCCCCGTACTGGTCGAAAGCGACCTCGCCTTGCAGCGTGTTCGTATGTGACGCCTGGATGGCATCGCGCACGTTCGCGCGGGTAACCGGCTTGCCGGCCTTTATCAGATTGCCGATCGCGTTGATGATTACCAGCCCGGCGTCGTAGGAGGTGATCGCGTAGTCATCGGGCTGGGTGTGCCAGGTCGACTCGTAGAGCTTCACGAAGGGCTGCACCTTCGGATCTTCGGTCAGGTGCGGCGAGGCGATCGTGCAGTACCAGCCTTCGGCGGCCGGGAAGCCGACCGAGGTCAGCATTTCCGGGGCGAGCAGGCCGTCACCCCCCGCCTTGGGCATTTTCTGCGGCAGGATGCCGTAGGACTGTTTCACGAGCTTGGCGCCGGCGCCCATGACGCCGCCGTAATAGAGGCCATCCGCGTTGAGGGCCTTGATCTTGGTCAGGCCCACCGTGTAATCGGCCTGCAGCGGATCGAGCCGGTCGCGGCCGAGCACCTTGATTCCCTTTTCCTTGGCGCGGGCGGTGAAGGTATCGGCGATGCCGACGCCATAGGCACCGGAATCATCGAGCACGTAGACCGAGCCGACCTTCAGGACGTCGGCGTAGAAATTCGCCATCGCCGGACCCTGAAAGGCATCCGTGGTGACGGTGCGGAAATAGATCGCCTTGCCCGAGGGATCGAACTCCGAGGCGAATTTCGGATTGGTGATGTCGGGGTTGGTGGAGGCGGGGGTGATGGTGGCCAGCCCGGCCTCGCTCAGGATCGGTGCCATCGCCTTGCCGGAGCCGCTCATCTCGGGCCCGATTGCGGCCAGGACGGCGGAATCCGCAACGAGCTTGCGGGCGTTGGTGGCGGCCTGCGCGGGATCGTACTGGCCGGCGGTCGAGGTTGCGTCGTTGAGCACCCAGGGCACCAGCCGGTAGCCTGGGATCGCATTCGAATCGTTCGCCTGCTGGATGGCGAGCAAGGCACCGTACTTGATGCGGTTTGCGCCTTCGGCGTCCGCGCCGGTCAGCGGCAGGTTGATGCCGATCTTGATTTCCTTCTCCCCGGCGGCCCTGGCGGAGCCGAAGCCGACGCCAAGCAGTGTGGTGGAAGCCGCCGCACCGGCAACGAGTTTGCCGGCATTCCGACGTGTCAGCATGGGATACCCCCCTTCTTGCAAGTCCAAGCCCCGTCTTGCCAGGGCCTGTTGGCCTTCGCTCTAGCCGGTTTTGCCACCCTTGCCTAGGGTTTGCTGCCCCCGCGCCGGGCGCGGAAGAGCGGCCAGTTTCCGTTCCGTCGCGCGGCGCGGGCATTCGCAAAGTTGCCGCGCGGGAGCGCATTATCGACGAAAATGGCGGACCGGATCGTCGCCTGGCGTCGCCTCCGATCCCCTCCGGGCCGCACCATGGCGATCACGTGAGGAGGAGATCCCGGCCGGGATCAACCGATACAATCTTCCGAGTATGATAGCGGCTTCGGCACGCGTGCCGGTTGCAGAATGACGGTGCCGACGAAAGATGCCGGAACCTGCTCATCGCCACTGCGCGAGCCGCCGTGCCGCCTCGGCCATATCGCTTTCCGGCCCGCAATAGCTG
This sequence comes from Acetobacteraceae bacterium, assembly GCA_030041255.1. GTDB lineage: Bacteria > Pseudomonadota > Alphaproteobacteria > Acetobacterales > Acetobacteraceae > JAKAWQ01. The sequence goes on along the minus strand of JASHOF010000076.1, from coordinate 12,438 downwards.
AAACGGAGGAAGTCCTGCCCGCGACGGTGGTCGAAATCGACGCCAGGCGTGGCGGCGATGCCGGCCTCCGCGAGCATGCGTGCCGCAAACGAAACGCTGTCGTCGGTGCGCGAGGAAATGTCGGCAAAGAGGTAGAAGGCACCCTCGGCGGGAGAGAGCTTCGGGAATCCGGCGCCCGGCAATGCGGCCAGCAAGAGATCGCGCGAGCGGCGATAGCGTGCGACGTTGGCCTCGAGCTCGGGCGCGCATTCGAAGGCAGCCTCCGCGGCGACCTGCGCGATATGCGGCGCGCTGATGAAGAAGTTCTGGGCCAGGCACTCGACCGGCCGGAGCAGGTCTTCCGGCAGCACCATCCAGCCGATGCGCCAGCCGGTCATGCTGAAATATTTCGAGAAGCTGTTGATCACGATCGCGCTCGGGCTGAGCGCAGCGGCGGTGGCGATCGGGGTCGCGAACTGGATGCCGTGGTAGATCTCGTCGCTGATGAGACGGATGCCGCTTAGGTGACAGAAGCGGGCGATGGTCTCGAGCTCGGCAGGTGCCAGCATGGTGCCGGCGGGATTGCTGGGGCTTGCGATGACCAGGCCGTCAGGCGGGGGCGTCAATCGTCGCAGCAGCTCGACGGTGGGCTGGAAGCGGGTCTCTGCCGTCGTCTCCAGGATGACGGGGGTGAGGCCGAGCGCGGTCAGGATGTTGCGATAGGGCGGGTAGAAGGGCGCGCTCAGTGCGACCCGATCGCCGGGATCGAAGGCCGCGAGAAAGGCAAGAGGAAAGGCACCCGAGGCGCCGACGGTGACGGCGATGCGGCACGGCGCGAGATCGAGCCCGTACCATTCGCCGTAATGGCGGGCGATGCGCGCCCGCAGGCTCGGGCGACCCAGCGCCTCAGTGTAGCCGAGCGCCTCGCCCTGCGCGAGCGCCGCGGCAGCGGCGGCCACGGCGGCGGCCGGGGCGCCCGTTCCCGGCTGGCCGACCTCCATCCGAATGACGCCGGGTGAGCCGGCCGGCAAGCCGGCTTGCTTCGCGTTGGCCGCGGCGATCACGTCCATGACCAGGAACGGAGGCGCCGCAGCGCCGCGGCCCGTCTTCAGGGTCATTCCTTCAGCGCCATCACGTCCCGCCCCGCACCCGCGGTCAGTTTCCCGCTGCCGCGGTTCCGGAGACGCCACTGAAGGCGAACCCGCCCGTGCCGAGAGGGAACGCCGCGGCGCCACAGGCGGTGGCGTTACCGGGGAGGAACCGGCCGCAGGAGATCACCTGCGCCCGCCCCGGCGGCGGCAGTTGCACGGGCCCCAGCATCTTGGAACTGAGCGCACCCGCCATCCCGAGAGCGGTCGCCATGGCGGCCTCGTTCTGCCCGAAGCCGGCAACCGCGGCACGGAAGGCATGAATGTTGTTGTTCCAGGCAATGGCGGCAGAGAGCAGCGGCAGCGGCCCGCTGCCGGGCGCAGCGGCGAGGAGGATGCCCGTGCCCGGGGCAATACGGCCGGTGCCGAACAGATTGTCCATGGTGACGGCACAAGCGACCGCGCCGCCACTGCGGTCGAGGGTGGCAAAGGCGGTGGACGCGGGAAGCGGCGGGAGGCTGGCCGGCGGCAGGTCTTTCGCCGCGAGCACGGCTTCCCCGCTCACCCCGCCGGCGCGCCAGCGGGCGGCGACGGACAGCGCCCGCCCGGCGGCGCCGGCAAGGTCGGCCGGGTTGGCCTCAAGATCGGCGAAGGCTGCCGCGGCAGCGAGCCCGCCGTCCGCCGGCGCGGGGAGGAAGGCGATGCGGTTGATGCCGGCGCGGAGCTCAATCGGGCTGGCGATCGAGGGCACGGCGCGCAGAAAATCGCCCGCCGCCAGCCCGCCCCCAGCCGCGGTTGCCGCCTCGGCCAGGCGCCGCGCGAGCGGGCCCTGGTAGAAGCCGGTGAGCCCGCCGGTGCGAAGTCCGGAGAGGGTGTCCGCGAGGTCCGGCTGGAACAGCCCCTCGCCCGCGGAAAGCGGCGCGCCGGAAGGGCCCGCAAACACGGCCCGGGCAGCGCGATCGGCGAGCAGGGGCCCGGCGACGGCGGCGATGTCCGCGGCCAACAGGGGAGACACGCGGATGCCAAGGCGCGCCATCTTCTGTGCCACGCCGACGAGCTGATCGATCGGCAGCCGCCCGTATCGGGCGTGCAGCAAGTAGAGGCCGCGCGCCAGCATTGGCACGGAAGCCGGCCGGTCTCCGCCCGGCCCCCCGGCCGGCGCCGTGGGAAGAAAGAGGATCGCCTCCGGCCGGCCGGATCCTGGGGCTTCCAGCGAAGGCTCGTATGCAAGGCACGCCCCGCCGCCGCCTATTCCCGCGCGCGAGGGCAGCGAGACCGCGAGCGCAAAGCCGAGGGCGACGGCGGCGTCGGCGGCGTCGCCACCCTCGGCCAGGATTTCCCGTGCTACCTCGCCGGCGATCTGCTCCGGCGAGACGACCGCGCCGAGGTACACCGGGACGGGGCGGCGCGGGGCCGCCTGCTTGCCTGGCCCGCCGCCACAGCCCGCCAACGCAAACGACAGGAGAAGGCTGAAACAGAGCCGCCCGATACGGACATTGCCGACCGACCGCGCGGCCGCAGCCGAGACCCTGCTTCGCACGTGAGCCATCCCCTCTTGATTTCGCGCCGCAGGCTGTTCGCCGATCCCGACCGCAGCATCCTGGTTGGGTGCTTCGCCATAAACGGCTTCCGGCCGGTGAGCAACTTCATGCTCATCGGGCGCCGGGCGGAAGCCGGCGGCAGATCAAAAAAGCTGGATCAGCATGGTTTTGAGGTAGGCGCTCTCCGGCAGGTGCGGGTGCGTCGGGTGGTCTGGCCCGGCGCCGCCGGCATAGACGATCCGCCCGCCGCGGGCAGCCCGCGCCAGCCCGCGCGCCACCGCCTCGGCAAATGATTCCGGGGCGGCATGGTGAGAGCAGGAGGCGGCAAACAGGAAGCCCCCCGGGGCGACCAGGGCGGCGGCGAGGCGAGCCATCCGCTCGTAGCCGCGCAGCCCGGCAGCCTGGTCCTTGCGGGTCGGGATGAACGGTGGCGGATCGCAGACCACGATGTCGAACTGCGCGCCGCGGGAAGCCAGTTCCGCCATCGCGGAAAACGCATCGGCGCGCACGAACTCCGCGCAGAGCCGGTTGCGCTCCGCTGCCTTTTCGGCCAGCGCGAGGGCCGCGCTGCTGCTGTCCACCAGCACCACGCGCGCCGCACCGGCGGCGGCCGCGCGCAGCCCGAAGCCGCCGGTGTGGCAAAATAGGTCGAGCAGCCGCGCTCCGTGCGCCAGCGCTGCGACGCGATCACGGCTTTCCCGCTGGTCATAGTACCAGCCCGTCTTCTGGCCATGCATGGGATCGACCGGAAAGCTCACCCCGCCCTCCACAACGGAGAGAGCATCCGGAATGGCGCCGGAGAGCAGCCGAATCTCCTCGCCAAGCCCTTCCAGCCGCCGGGCCGGGGAATCGTTACGGGCGAGCAGACCTTGCAGCGGCAGCAGCGCCGCGAGCGCTGCCGTGATCTCGGGCAGCAGCCGATCCATTCCCGCGGTGTTGGCCTCCAGGACAACGAACGGCCCGAAGCGATCGATGATCAGGCCGGGCAGGCGATCCGCCTCGGCGTGCACGAGGCGGCAGAACGGCGTCGGGAAAAAACGCCGGCGCAGGCTTGCGGCCTCGGCGAGTCGGAGGCCGAACCAGCCGCTGTCGATCCGGGCCTCCGGATCCGGATCGAGCCGGCGCGCCGCGATCAGGCTCTGCGGATTGTAGAAGCAGGTGCCGAAGCGGACTCCATCGTCTCCCTCCAGGCGTATCAGCCCGCCTGGCGGCAGTGCGCGCAGGTCGGGACGCATGGCAATCTCGTTGCTGAATGCCCAGGGATGCCCCGCCTTGAGGCGGCGGCCGGCTTCGGGGCGAAGGCGAACGAGCGGGCGGGTGTGGTCCGTGGCGATGGCTGGCGCCGGTCGCATTCTCATCGCCTGAGCGCGAGCGCGACGCCCGAGACGGTGAGGCCAAGCGCGAGCAGTTTGCCGGCCCCGAGCGTTTCGCCAAGCAGAATCCCCGAGCTGAATACGCCGACCACCGGCACCAGCAGGGTGGCGGAGGTCGCGACCGACGCCGGGAGCAGCCGGAGCGCACGGAACCAGCTCAGATAGGAAAAAACCAACGCGACGATGCTGGTGTAGCCAAGCACAAGCCAGTCGGGTCCGGGCAGCGCCGAGAAGTCCGGATGCTCGAACAGCGCGGCCAGAACCGCGATCGGTGCCACCCCGAGCAGGATTTGCCAGCCCACCGATGCGAAGGGCGGCAAGGCCAGCGGGGCGCGCTTGGTGAGCACCGAGCCGAGCGCGAACAGCACCGCCGCCGCCAGCGCACACGCTGCGCCAGGGAGAGCATGCGGCGCCAGCGGCTGCACCCCTCCGCCCAGCGCGGCGGCAACCCCGCCGAGCGCGAGCAGGACCCCGATCAGATGCGACGGCCTGGGGCGCTCGCCGAGCAGCGGCCAGGCAAGGCCGACCGCCCAGACCGGCATCGTGTAGGTGATGATCACGGCAACGGTCGCCGGCAGCCACACCAGGGCCAGCGAAACGAAGCCGAGCCAGGATGTGTAATTGAGGAACGAGACAACCAGCAGGCGGCACCAGATACCGTGCGGCAGGCTGAGCCGCTCGCCGCGGATCAGGGCCAGCAGCATCACGACGATCCCGGCGGCGAGGGCTGTCACGGTGCGCATGGAAAAGGGCGGCAGATAGTGCAAAACGAGCTTGAGCGCCGGCCAGTTGAGGCCCCAGGCGACAACCGTGAACAGCAATAGCGAGAGGCCTTCGGTCCGCCCGTTCCGGCGGGCGCGCGCCAGAGCGCCTTCAGCCGAGCTGAACACGCTCTGCTTCGTGCAGGCGAATGGATCGAGGCGCGCCTGGAATCGCTCCGCGATGGCAGTCAGGCGGGCGCCGCTTTCGGTGTCGGCCGGAGTCAGCGAACATACACTTCGACCTGCTGGGTATTGACGGTCGGATCCGTGCGCGCGGCGAGCAGCAGCCGCTCGGTTGGCACACCCAGGCGTGCAATGGCCTGCATCACCGCCTGGGCGGCCGTCGCCGCGCTTGCCGCTGCCGCCTGCTGCGCCGCCGGCGTGCCGGTGGCGGGTGCGACGCCGACGACCACGAACACGACATCGGGCTTGCTGGCTTCCGCCGCCTTGACAGCTTCGCCGAGCGGTCCGGCGTAATCGGCCGAGGGGTTCGCGAATTTGATGATCGCCAGCGGCGCCGGGCCCGGCCAGGGTGGCGGTGGTGGCGTGGCTGGAGCGGGCGGCGCTTTCGGGGGAAGATAAGGCGCGGCGCCGAAAGTACGCTGGTCGGGCAGGGCGCAGCCGGCCAGCGACGCTGCCGCTGCACCCGCAAGTGCTGCGAGCAGGCGTCGGCGCACAGCATTCCGGCCGGACATTGGGGATCTCCTTCGGCCGGCGAGGCTTGCAGGAACTGCCCCGGCGGGCAAGATGCGCGCCGAGAGGGAGAGGCGCGGAATGAAAGCCAGCACCAACCGGCGCATCGACGCTCAGCGCCTGGGGGACGCGCCCATGCGCCCGGCATCAGGATGACATCGACCGCTCCGGGAAGGATTGCGGTCGGGATTGTCGGATGCGGCCATTTCGGGCGTTTTCACGCCCTCAAGGCCAGCGCGGAGGCGCGTTTCCGGCTGATCGGCGTCAACGACAAGCACCTCGAACGCGCCGGGAAGGTGGCTCTGGAGGTCGGTTCGGCGCCGCTTCCGTGGCCCGATCTGCTCGCCGGAAGCGAGGCCATCGTCATCGCGACACCGGCCGATTCGCATTTCGAGCTGGCGCGTCAGGCGCTCCAGGCGGGCCGTCACGTGCTGGTGGAGAAGCCGATCGCGGCGAGCCTCGCCGAAGCGGACATCCTTGCCTCGCTTGCCGCGGAGCGCGGATGCGTGCTCCAGGTCGGGCATCTCGAGCGCTTTTCGGCGGCTTTTCGCGCGCTTGCTCCGCACCTGCAACGACCGCTCTACATCGAAGCGATCCGCATCGCGCCGTTCAAGGAGCGCGGCACCGATGTTTCGGTGGTACTCGACCTGATGATCCACGATCTCGATCTCGTACTCGCGCTGGTGGCAAGCCCGATCGAGAGTGTCGATGCGGTCGGTGCCCCGGTTGCCAGCCCGCACGAAGACATCGCCAACGCACGCGTGCGCTTCGTCAATGGCTGCGTTGCCACCATCACGGCCAGCCGGATTTCCTTCCGCACCGAGCGGCGGATGCGGCTCTTCGCGGAAGCCGGCTACGTTGCTGTCGATTTCGTCAACCGCAAGCTCTCCCTGATCAGCGCGAACGGCAGCGGCACGGCGCTGCCGGGGCTGCCCGGCTTCTCCATCACCGAAAGCGCCTGGGAGGATCACGATTCGCTGGCCGCCGAGCACGCCGCCTTTGCCGCCGCCATCAAGGGGGAGGCGCCGGTCGTGGTGGATGCGAAGACCGGAAGGGAGGCGCTTGCCGCGGCGCTGATGGTCTCCGAAAGCATGGCCGCATCGCGCGCTCGCGCTGTCGCCTCGGGACTGCTCGCCAGCGGTTGAGGGCCTGCGGGAGGCGGGCACATGCCGGGAAGGTGGCGGGCGCCGATGGAGGAGGCAGCAAGTCCCGGCAACACACGCTGGCAGGCGGGCCTGCTCTCCGCGGTCGCAGGCTAGCGTGTTCAGGTTGACTGAACACGCTCTCCTTTGTCTGACCGAGCGGATTCACGCGCTCCCATGGTCCCCTTGGGATCGCTCCGCGATTCCAGTCAAGCGCGATCCGCTCTATGCGGATACGGTCGGCTTCCTCAACTTCCATGCCTTTGCCGGGCTGGTGACCGGCAACTCGGTTCTCCTCGGCATCGCGGCGGCCGAGGCAAGCTGGACCGAGGCGCTCCGCAGCGTCACGATCATCGCAGCGTTTCTTGCCGGCATCGGCGGGGCGGTGGCGTTGCGCCGGTTCGGCATCGTTCTCGCGGCCTTCCTTGGATTCGAAGCCGCCCTGATCGTCGTGGCGGCTTTCGCTCCCTTCGTGTTCGCAGCGCCGGTGCTGGCGTTCGCCATGGGGCTGCAGAACGCAGCCGCCAACCGCTTCGCCGGGACAACGCTGAACACGGTATTCCTGAGTGGCGATCTCCAGAAGCTGGTCACGGAGACCGTTGCCAGAATTGCCGGACGTGGAGCCGGGGGTGAGGCCGGATCGGCTTCCGGCGTGCTGGTGGTGGTCTATGCGGGCTATCTGACCGGCGTCCTGCTCGGGGCTGCTCTGCATGCGCTCACGAAGCGGCCACTTCTGTTCAGCGTGGTGCTGTTGGGCATGGCGCTGGCCGGCGATCGCTGGAGCGTGCGTCGTCAGAAGCGGGATCGACTAGACCCGTGTCGGGCAGACTGTGCAGCCCGACACAGGTCTCGCGCTTTATTCCAGCCCGCGATTCACGCCCTCCGACGATTCCGCCTCGGGCGATCGCGGGCTAGCGCGATCAGGCGGGCGGCAATCCTGATCTCGGGCTCACTGCAGCATGATTTCGACTCTCCGGTTCTGCGGCTCTCGCACGCCCGGTCCGGTGGGCACGAGCAGGTGTGTGGCGCCGAAACCCTGGATGGCGATGAGGTCCCGCGGCACGCCGTCACGCACCAGTTCCGCGGCGACTGCCCTGGCCCGGCGAAGCGACAGTTCCTGGTTGTAGCCTGGGCTGCCCGAGGTGTCGGTATAGCCATTGACCGCGATGCGGGTCACCTGCACCCGGGGCACATTTTCTGCCGCATTCGCAATGATCTGCCGGGCGTGCTCGCTCAGTTCCGCTCGATCCCAGTCGAAGAACACCAGATAGGTGCGCGTCGCGGCAGGTAGCGCTGCCGGTGCGGCGGCAATCGGAGGCGGCGCCTCTCGCGCCTCGCCGAATGTATAGCGCAGGCCGCCATTCAGCACCCAGCCGCGGAAGCCGCCGTCATTGGCAACGTTGCTCTGCCAGGCGACATCGCCGTAGAGCGAAAGATGCCGCGTCAGGGTGCCGGTGAGCCCGCCGCCGATCTGCAGCGCGGTGCCGAGCGTGCCGGTGCCGAAGGAGACCCCGCTGAGCACGACATTGCCCGCCCCGCCGATCCCTTGCAGGAGGTTGGCTTTCAGGTAGGGGGTAAAGCGCATGTCCTCCTGGTTCTGAAACGGCCGGGTCAGGCGGAAGCCGATGCGCGCCACACCCTGGTCAGGACTGCCCATGTCGATGGCGATGCCGTCGACGTCAGTGGCGTTGTCAAAGCTGAGATGCTGCCAGACCAATTGGGCCTGTGGTTCGAAGGAAAGCTGCCACCATGGCAGTGCAAAGGGGATCCCGGCCTCCAGCGAAAGGGCGAGGGAGGTGCCATTGATGCCGGTGGTCCGACCGCGGTCCGGCGTGGTGTAGATACCGTCGAACAACCCTCCCATGACGATACCATCGACGTACCAGCCGGAACGGTCCTGCCAGGTGGCGATCCCGGCCAGGCTTTGCGTGTTGAACAGCGCCTTGCTGGCACCATCCACGGCGGAAGGCTGCAGCCACAGCCGCCCGAGCGTGCCGGCGAGGCCGACCCTGAGCGTGCCATCGTCGTTGTCAACGGCGATGCCATTGGCGCCGAATTGCACCGCACTGTAATCCTCGCTGAAATTGTAGCCGTAGGCAGCGAAGTCGCGGTTGGTGGTGTAGTCGAGCAGGCCGCCATAGGCGCGCAGGAACACCTCTGCCTGGGGAGAATCGCCGAGAATCTGATCGTCGCGGATCTCGCCGAGGCGCCGGTGCAGCATGTCGAGATCGAGGAAGCCCGCCTCGAACAGCGCCCGCGGCGTCGAGAGGTAGGACGGCACCTGCGGGGCCACGGCGGGCCGCGCGTCCGCCGGCAGGGACGGCGCGGCGGGCGGCCCGGGATCCGGTATCGGGTTCGGCGGCGGAGACGGCGGCGGCTCGGGACCAGGCGGTGTGGGTGGCGTGGGCGGGGTCGGCGGCTCGGGCTCCGGCGGTATCACGCCAGACGGGCCGACATAGACGTTTTGCAGCCGGTAGTCCCAGTGCGCGCCGGGACCGACCAGGGATTGGCCCGGATCGGCCGGGCCGTCCGGCGCGCCCGGACCATAGGCGTTGAGGGCATACTGGAACGGGGTGCCTCCGCTGACGTAACCGCCCGGCAGGGTGAAGGCGCCGGGCGTCGAAGTGCCGGCGACCTGGATGATCGAGATGCCGTCCCCTGGATCCGGCACGCCGGTCAGGGAGGTGATGTCTCCGGGACCGCCGGCGTTGACGACTTCAACGCTGGTCGTGCCGCTGGCATTGCCGTTGACCAGAAGCCGGTCGGTGAATTGATTCGATAACGACCCGCCCGCGTTCAGAAATGTATTGACCGACAACTGGCCGCCGCTGCTGCTGTAAGCGCCGTTCACCGTCACTGACTTGAAGACGCCGCCCACGGGGGCGGCGAACGCGACCAGACTGTCGTTGTCGGCAAGTGTCGTGACGGTGGAATCGCCGGTGACCGTCCAGGTGGTATTGTCGTGCAGCGTGACGTCGGTCGTGCTCCCGGAATCCGTTATGATGGCGCCGGTGAGCTGGGACGTTCCCGCGTCCAGCGTGACGACGGATGGCGCCGCGGTGCTGAGCAGGATGCCGTTGTTGCTGGTGACGCCTGATCCGTTGACCGTGATGTCCGCCGTGGTGCCCTGGATGCGGAAAGCATCCGCCGCGCTGCTGACCTGAGCCGAATCGATTCCCAGCGTGTTGGTGATCCCGGCCGGTCCCTGGAAGAGAAATCCGTAGCTTCCGGTGCCGGTTGTCGTCACGCTGCCGCCGCTGAGCATCACTGTGCCGCCATTTTGCAGCACGCCGCCGGGCGCAGTCGGGCCGGAGGTCTGGACCGTGACGCCGGTCGCATCGATCGTCCCTGCCGAGGCGTTGAGGGCCGCCGCACCAGACCCGGTGGTGGTGACGCTGCCGCCGTCGTTCAGCAAGACCGTGCCGGCGGTATCCGCATCGACGCCGGTGGCGCCGGCGCCGCCGGTGGTAACGCTGACGGTGCCGGTCGCGGTGATGAGACTGTTGCTGCCGGTTGCCTGAAGTCCTGCGCCGCCGCTCCCGCCGGTGCTGACGGAAGTGCCGGCGCCGAGCGTGATCGATCCGCCCGAATCCGCGAGAGCGCCGATGCCGCCTGCGCTGTTCGGAACGGACACGGTGACGTCATCGGCGCTGAGCGTGCTGCCGCTACCACTGGCCCAGATCGCCGTTTCGCCCCCCGCGCCGGACGGCAGTGTGACGCTCCCGCCGCTCAGCGCGACGTTGCCGCCGCCGGCGGCCTTGGCGCCCACATCTCCGCCCGTGCCGGTGACGACGATCGGCACATTCGTGGCCGTGATCGTGCTGCCGGACGATTGCGCCAGCGCACCGGTCTCGCCGCCGCCGGTACCCGTTACGGTCAACGCGCCGCCGGATAGCGAGATGGTGCTGCCCGTCAGCGCCTTCGCGGCGGCATCACCGCCCGTTCCGGCGACCGTGACCACAACGTCGTCGGCGGTGATCGTGCTGCCGGTTTCCGCTTCCAGGGGCGTCTTCCCGCCGCTGGTGCCGGTAATGCTGACGGTGCTGTCGCTCAACTGGATCAGGGCACCCGACTGGGTATGCGCGGCGAAGTCTCCGCCGCCGAGCGGCCCCTGCACCGTAATGCCGTTGCCGATGATCTGGCTGCCGGCGCCGATCGCCAGCAGGCCATTGTTGCCGCCGCTGTTCAGCATATTGATGAGCGTGCCGCTGTTCAGCCTGACGATGCCGCCGTTCGTCGCCTCGACCAGGATGTCGCCCCCGCCCGGCAGGCTCAGGTTGAAACCGGTCGCGACGATCTCGCTGCCCGATCCGTTAGCAAGCAAGCCGGTGATTCCGCCACTGCCGTAGGTGGAGACCATGCTCGATCCGCCCGCTACCGGATCGACCCCGAAGGTGATGACGGCTCCGCTCCCTGCCGTCACGCCGGTACCATATGGCACGCTGATCGTGACGCCATTCGCCGTCACCGCAGCGGTATTCCCGGCGGTGACGCCGGAGACCGTGCTGCCAGCCGGAATGGTGCAGGAAGCCCCCGACCCGCTGACGTTCACCGCGCCGCCGCTGACCGGGCAATTCGCGGCCTGGGCAGCGGGAATGGCAACAGAGGCTGCAACCAGAACCGTGAGCGCCAGCAGGGTGCGCCGTGTGGCTTCCAGGAAGGGAATGATGGTCGCAACCTGGATCGATCCGCGGATGGGCGCCACCTGACCCTCCGTTCTCTCATGCCCGATCGTCGATCCGTATTTCCCGACGAAGCGGCTATGCCAGAACACCATATTCGGGAAAACCATTGTGGAATGTCAAGCTATTCCCCATCGGCGCGCTGCTCCGACGCCGGCAGAGCGCCCGGATATGCCGGAGCGGGTGGACCGACGGCATCGGATTTGGCAGATTGGATCGATGGAAGGGCAAGCGGAAGGGCCGCTCAAAGGCAACTGACTCTCTGGCCGGTGAGGACTTCTATGGTACTCGATTGTGCTTTTTTGTCATGATGGGAGCATGATTTGAGACGAGTGAACGGACGTTGGATCGCAGCGTATCGGAGGAGACCCGGCGAATGGCCGTCGAGCGGACGCGGAAAGCAGAGGCGCCGGCCGCAGTCATTGCCTCCCAGGAATCCTGCCGGCGTTACGCCGGTGGCGGGCGGCAGCGCATCAGATTCATCGGCTTGAGCGACATCACCGTTTCGCCGTGCTGGTTCAGCACCTCGACGTAATTCCGCACCATGCCGCGATCGGGCCTGGAGCGCGAGCGTCTCGCCTCCTCCACCGTGACGCGCAGGCTCAGCGTGTCGCCCGGCCGCACCGGCTTCAGCCAGCGCAATTCGTCGATCCCCGGCGAGCCGAGGGAGGAGGCATCGTCCAGCACCTGTTCGGCAAAGAGCCGCATCATCAGCGCGGCCGTGTGCCAGCCCGACAGAATGAGGCCGCCGAACGGCCCTGCCGCAGCGGCTTCCTGGTCGAGATGGATCGCCTGGGGATCGTAGCGACGGGCGAAGTCCAGCAGCTCCGCTTCGGTGACCTCGATGCGGCCGAACGCGAAGACCTGGCCCTCGGCGAAGTCATCGAAATAGCGCGGTGAGGGGAGCGGCGGGCGAGCAGGGGGAGAATCGGTCATGCCGATCTCTCCAGTGTCCTGCCCCCACCGTTCGCTGCCGCCGGCGGCAAACGAAAGGGGACGAGCAGGCCGCTGAAAATAAAGAGTCGTGTGCCGACCACCAGGGTGCATCCTACGGTATCAAGCGTTGGCGTCGGCACCCTAGTAACCGGAATCATGCTTGGGTGATACACGGCCGGGAGGGCGGTGATGACGGGCACCGGGAGCGGGAATGCGGTCGATTTCTTCATCGATCGCCATGTG
>JASHOF010000075.1 GCA_030041255.1 Acetobacteraceae bacterium | reverse complement strand
GGTAAAACGGCTGGTGATCGGCATAGCGGCCGACCACCACGTGCGCGACCATCGCTTCGGTCGGGATCCCCCCTTCGATCAGCCGTGGTGGGGCCGCTTCCTGCGCGACGCCGCCTTCGCACGCTCTGCAAACGAACTTCGGCCGGCGCGTCACGATCACCCGATACTGCGCCGGGATCACATCGAGCCGCTCCGAGATGTCTTCGCCGATCATCGTCATCGCCGCCCGGCAGCAAGGGCAGGTTTTTAGAGTCAGCCCGAGTTGCCGAAGGGTCTTCCAGATCGTGGTCAGCCCGGCCACTACCCCGTGCGTCTCGGCAAGCCATTCCCGGTGCTCGGCCAGGGTGGCGTCGGGAACCGTCACTACCCGCTCCCGTAATGCGCCGTGCAGGAGCACAAACTTGCGGGCCACAGGCGGCTTCTGCGGCCGCGGGGTCACCGCTCCGGTGAGCCTGCGCCGGTGTCGCGCCTTGACCACATACGAAACACTTACCCCAAATCGCTCCGCCGTTCGACGCGCCGTCACCCCTTCATCCGCGAGCACACGATCCCGCAAGTCTTGCGCGTAAGTCCGCCCCCGCCGCCACGCCATTCGTCGCCTCCAGCGTTCGCCGGACAGCTACGAATCACAGACCTCCGCGCCGCTCCAAACAGAAAATGCGATTCCACCCTCGAAGAAATCGCTCTAGATTGTCTGTTCAAGAGATTAAGATCGCAATTTACCGCTGTACCAGCGTACCGAATCTTATGGGCTGGCGTAATCATGAAGCTGTAATACCGAAGAAAGAACAGCCCCGAAATCACTGCCATGAAAGTCAGTGCCGTGGCCATTATGACCCACATCCACGGCTGATGACCGCCGATCCCGGCAGCGCCGGCTAACATGGCCACGACAGAAGGACCGAGGAGCGGTTTGAGCCATGGCGCGATAGCCTGAACGGTCTGCCACCGACCAATCCAATCCATAAGCTCTTTAATCCAGCGCAAAGGCGACTCCGACAATGTACATGATGACAAGCATATTTCGTCGTCATGTCGCCAAGGAGGAATCGAACGAGCTTGCTCAGTGCCGCTTGATCATGCCCGCCAGACCGCTTAGCTGTGCCGGTTAACACAGCACGCCCTGGTTGTGCGGGTGCAATCGTAGATGAATGGTGGCGTCTACTACATAATACCCGAATTTCCGCGCCAGGCGCTGGATGCGCTCCGCCAGCCGATGGAAACCGGGCGCACCACGGTGGCGCGGGCGGCGGCGCACGTCACCTACCCGGCGCGCTTTCAGCTTGTCGCGGCGATGAACCCGTGCCGCTGCGGCTATCTCGGTGATGGCGGGCGGGAATGCGGGCGCGCGCCGCGCTGCGGGGAGGAATACCAGACCAGGATCAGCGGGCCGTTGCTCGATCGGATCGATCTGACCGTCGAGGTGCAGCCGGTCGCACCCTCGGTGCTCTCCCGCGCCGCGCCCGGCGAGGCGAGCAGCCTCGTCGCCGCGCGCGTGGCGGCGGCGCGCGAGCGGCAGCTTGCGCGCAACGGAGAGGCGGGGCGCCTCAATGCCGCGGCGGATCCCGAGAAGGTCGCGATCTCCGCCGAGGCGCGGCGCTTCGTCGAAGAGGCGGCCGAGCGATTGGGCTTTTCCGCGCGCGGCTACACCCGCGTGATCCGCGTTGCGCGCACGATCGCCGATCTCGCTCGATCCGAAACGGTGGAGCGCCTGCACGTGGCGGAGGCGCTGCGCTTCCGCCATCGCATTCCGGGTCGCGGCATGCCGGGGGCGGCGCCCGGCCGCCAGTAACCGCACCGGCCCGCCCCCATCAGCCGGGCATGCGCGCGCCCCAGCGCCGGGCGAGTGCCAGGCATTCGCGCCACGTCCCGACCGCCCCGGTGGTCGAGAGGCCCCTGAGCGAGGCCGCAGCCGCAGCATGCCCGAGCCTGAGGGCCGCCCCGACATCCCAGCCCTGATGCACCCCATAGAGCGTGCCGGCGGCAAAGGCATCGCCGGCGCCGTTTGCCGCCACGATCTCATCGCTCGGCACGGCGATGGAGGGAAGCCGGATCAGCGTTCCCTCCTTCGTCGCCGCGACCGCACCGGCCGGGAAATGCGCCGCCACGAGCTCGAGCGGAGAGAGTCCTGCAACCGTGCAGATGGCCCGCTCCACCGCCTCCGCATCGGTGCCACTCTCGCCGGCGGTGGTGACGCCGGCGAGGCTGCCGATCTCGACATCGTTGACGATGAGATAGTCGAGATAGGGAAGGCACGGCCGCCCGAGCGCGGCAATTCGTTCCGCTCCTGTGCTCACCAGTTCGAGGCTGGTCCTGAACCCGGCCGCCTGGGCCTGGCGCAGCACGGCAACCCAGCCGTTGGCGTCTTCGCCGCACGGCGAGTCCATCAGCGGATGAACGCCGGGCAGCCCGAGATGGAAAAACTGCCCGCCGAGGGTCTCGAGGCCGGCGAAATGATCCGGCGCCAGCAGCGCCGCGGTGCCCGGGAAATAGAAATGCGTGCGACGGCCGCTCTTCAGTGAGCCATACGCTTCGGTGTACTGGGTCGGCGCCGCCGCAGTGACGGCGAGAGCGCGCCGCTCGATCCCGTGCGCATCCGCCTCGGCAAGCAGGAACCGGCCGTCTTCGTCGTCTCCGACCAGTCCGATCGTCGCCACCGGGACGCCCGGGTCGAGCTTGCGGATATCCACGGCAAAATTGCAGCCGGAGCCGCCGCCACGGCCTTCGGAGGCGAGGATCTGCGCAATCCCGTCCTCGGCCGGCCAGAACTCGAGAAGCTTGTTGCGGTCCACGCACCAGGTGCCGCCGGTGACGAAGCCCGCCGTCCGTTCCGGCATCGATCGTGCGGCCTTCCCGCTCAGCCCGCCCCCCCTTCCTTCAGCACGGGATCGGTGATGGCAAGGTCTTCCTCGAGCGGCCGGAGCGGCTTGAGCCCGGCCGCTTGCAGCTTGTCATGATAGGCTCTGGCCGCCTCGGCCGGGCGCAGGTTGCCGCTGGCCACCTCCCGCATCAGGGCGACGATGGCAAGCGGCGATTCGGCCAGGTTGATCTTGCGCCCGAAGAGGGCAATCCGCGCGCCGTGCCGCTCCGCCTGCGCGAGAAGCTCGAATGTGTCCCGTGTCGTGCCGGCGCTCCCGCCCAATATGCCGACCACCAGGGACGGATCCCATCCGGCCAGCTCTTCCAGTGCTTTCGGGCCGTTGTACGCCATCTTGAGGAAGAGTGGGCGATCCGCTGCCGCCACGCCCGCCAGCGCGCGGACGATGCAGTCGTTCACGAAGTGGGGAAGCACATCGGCGGGAATGCCGGTCTCCACATTGGGATTGAAGACCTCGAGGAAATGGCGAAAGCCATGGCGCGCCGCCTCCTCGCGAAACCGGGCATAGGCCTCGAGCGAGGCGATATCGGCCTCGAGATCGTTGCTGAAGGTGATGGAATAAAGACCGAGATCGATGCCCGCCGCCCGCGCCCGCGCGAGGCTTGCGGTGCGAAACGGGCGCGAGGGGCGCTTGGTGTAGCTTCCCCCGCGCACCATCCAGATATCGCTTGCATCGTTGGCGCGGATCGCCGGCTTGACCGCGTGCTCGGAAAAGAGGCCCTCGCCCATGAGGAGGTCGAGGTTGCTCAAGGAGGCGAGCATCACGTCCACGATGTCCTGCCGGACGATCGCCCGGATCTGGTCCAGGAACTCGGCGCGGGTGCGATAGCGCGTGAAGGTTCCGTCCGCACCACGAAGAGGGCCGCTCGCCCAGAGGCCCGGACCCATGTCGGGGTCCTTGGCATCCGCGATCACGAAATCACTGGGCCGGTACTGCCGGCGTGCAATCCGCGCGAGCTTGGCTTCAAGCCGGGTCATGGCAGCGCTCCTCTGTGCGTCCTGCCCATGTGCCTCGCCGTCGGGCTCGCGGACAAGGGGGCGGCCGCGGCGAGCCCGACGCCTCGACCACCTCATCTCCGCGGGGCTGCGGGAGGTTCGGATTCTCAACTATCGTTGGATGTTTGACGGAACCGCGGCGGCCCCGGGATGGTGCGTTTCGAGAGCAAGGCAGGTGGCCCGGAAGCGCCGGGCTTCACGGTGCATGAGATCGACCCCGCGCTCGAGATCGCCGTGGTGCGCGAGGCGCCCCGCCTCGTCCCGGCCATCGAGGCGGAGATCGAACGGCTCTGGCGGAGCGCGCAGGAGCGTCTTTCCGGCGCCCTCTTCAACGGCCGCGTGTTCAGCGCTGACGTGATCGCGGCGCGCCACATCGAGGGGCATTTCACCGAGTTCCGCCGGATCGTCGCCCAGATGGCGCGGCCGGAACTCTTCGCCGATCTGGGTCTCCGCCCGCTGGCGGTGAACGGGATCGTCCGCCTTGCCGACGGGATCCTGCTCGGGCTGCGCAGCCCCCGCACCGCCTATCAGGCGGGGATGTGGCAGTTGCCGCCGGCCGGCAGCATCGATCCCGGCGCCGCCGACGGGAACGGGTGGATCGATCTCGCGGCGCAGCTTCTGAAGGAACTTGCCGAAGAGACCGGCATCGTCGCCTCACCCAGCGCCGTCGGAAGCCCGCTCTGCATCGTCGAGCATCCCGCGAGCCACGTGCTGGACATCGGGATTCCCCTCTCCCTCTCGCTCGGGAGCGAAGCGGCGCTCGCGTGCCATGAGAAATCGGGCAACGGCGAATACGACCCGCTGCACGTCATCCCTGCAGCCGAGCTGGCGGCACGCCTTTCCGTGCTTGGCAGCGCCGTCGTTCCGTCGGCCCGGATCTTCCTCGCGCGCCTCGGCCTCATCGGATGAGGAGGCATGCAGGAGGACCCATGGTGCGGCGCCGGATCGGCTGATAGAGTAATCCCATGAGTTTCCGGATCGAGAGCGCGCGAATTACCCGCCCGGCTGCCTGAGCAGCCGGGGCTTCCCGCGACCCTTCTCTCTCATCCGGAGTTTTCCCCGTGGATGTCGATGTTTCCTTGGCCGCCGTGGCGGCTTCCCCCGTTGTCTTCGAGGTGCTGGCCGATTCGAGCCCGGGCCTTCTGCCGCGCCTCTTGCAGCCCCTGGCGCGCCGCAACCTTGTGCCACGACACCTGGCGGCCGAGTGTGCGGGAGCCGCCATCTGGGTGCGTATTGGCCTGCCGGAGTTGCCGCCCGAAATGCTGTCCCTGATCGAGGGCAATCTCCGCCAGGTCGTGGGGGTGCAGAGGCTTTCCTGCCGCGCCGTGTCGGGTTTGGGCTAGGTGAAGCGCGGCAGGCGAAGCGCGCTCATCGGCGGCGAGCCTCTCTTCGCCCGTGTGGCTCAGGCAGGTCCCGGCGCAGCCTGAGCGGCAACAGGAGGAATGCGGCCGCCGCGCCGAGCAGGCCGGCGAGGATGAACACATCGCGCGGCGCAATCGCCGCCACCACCGGCGCCGCCAGCGTCGGCGCGGCCGCCTGCGCGAGCAGCACCGGCATCGCCAGCCAGCCCAGCAATGTCGCATAGCCTTCAGGTCCGAAGATCGCCATCGGCAGGGTACCGCGGTTGATGGTGAGGATGCCGTTGCTGATGCCATAGCAGATGGCAAAGGCAACCGCCGGGCCGTGCAGCGCGAGAACCAGAACGCCCGCCGGCATCAGGATCGCCCCCAGGCGTGCCCGCGCCAGAAGCCCGAGCCGTTCGCTCGACACATAATCGAGCAGCCGTCCTGCCACCTGGCTCGGCCCGAACAGCGCCGCGACGAACACCGCCTCTCCGCGCGAAAGCCCGATCCCGCCAAGGAGCGGCAGGACGAAGACGGCGATCGCCGACGTGATCAGCCAGCGCACCGTGAAAAAGGTGGAAAGGCAGGTGAGCGCCTTGGCCCGCCCCGCCGGCGCTTCCCCCGCTCCGTCGTGACCGCGGGCCGGCGGAGGATTCGCAGCCGCGG
Source organism: Acetobacteraceae bacterium (assembly GCA_030041255.1). Taxonomy (GTDB): domain Bacteria; phylum Pseudomonadota; class Alphaproteobacteria; order Acetobacterales; family Acetobacteraceae; genus JAKAWQ01. The sequence goes on along the minus strand of JASHOF010000075.1, from coordinate 81,359 downwards.
GCATCTCCACGGCCGCCGGCACGAACAACAGGACCAGGGGCAAATTCACGGCCAGCTCGAGCCCGGCATAGAAGATGAGAAGCCCGCGCCAGCCGAGCGTGGGCAGGAGGGCCACGCCGAGCGGCCAGAAGATCGTGCTCGCAAAGCCGGCGATCAGCGTGATCCCGGTGATGGCCGGCGCGGCCTCGGTACCGAACAGGCGGCCGGCCGTGGCGAAGGCGGCATCATAGAGCCCGGCCGCCATGCCGGCGCCAAGCGCGGTCCAGCCGGCATACCAGAGAACGAGATCCGGTGCGGCGGCGAGCAAGGCAAGCCCGGTGGCAATCACGAGCGTGCTCGCGGCAACGACCAGGCGCCCGCCGATACGGTCGATCCTCCGGCCGACATGCGGTGCCAGCAGCCCCGCGGCGAGCAGCGCCCACGAGAATCCGCCGAGGATGCCGATCTTCGAAGCGTGCAGGCTCACCGCCGCGGGAGCGGCGATGACGGCGGGCAGATAGAAGCTGACACCCCAGGAAATGACCTCGACGGTGCCGAGCGCGAGCGTGATACGCCGCTGCTTGGTCGCTGAATGGGCGGGAGGGCTCGCCGGCTGCATCGTCGAAGCGTGGCGCCGGGCCGGCTGGCTTCCAAGAAATTTTTTTTACGGCTGCCGCTGTTCGGTCGCTGTTAGCAGCGGTGCGATCGGCACATCCGCGGCTGTATCGACGTCGCGCAAGGTTCTGAGAAAGGCCACGCGCCGGCCGCGGAAATTCTCGAGCGTGTCGGCCAGCGCCTGCCGGCTCGACCAGCGCACCGCGGCAAACGGGCGATCGGCCCGCCGCGGCCCCTGCGCGACAAGCCAGTAGCCGCCGTCCTCCGCCGGGCCGAACGCCGCCTCGGCGCGGCCGAGCGCGGCAAACGCGGCCAGCAGATCCGCCGGTGCGAGGGCCGGGATGTCGCTGCCGACCAGCGCCACGCGCCGGCGGGGAAAAGCCCGAAAGGCGCGGGCCATGCGGGCACCGAGATCGCCCGCGCCTTGCCGGCGAATGGCGAGGCGGCGGCCAAGGCGGCCCGGCAATACCAGCCGCGAGCGATCCGGAGTGAGACAGAGCACCGTCGCGAAGCGGCGTTCGGCCAGGAGCCGCCGCAGCAAGGCAAACAAAGTGGCACGGTGGAAGCGAAGCGCGGCCTCCGCCCCCAGGTCCCGGGCCAGCCGGCGCTTGACCGCGCCGAGGCGCGGCGCGCGGGCGAAGACGAGCACGACGTTCTTCATGCGTAGAGCCTGGCCAGGAACGCGGGCGGTGCGCCGGCGTACCAAAGCCCGAGGCAGGCGAGGTTGCGGGCAGAACGAAGATACCAGCCGCCTTGTTCGAAGCGTGCCGCGGAGGTCACCGCGCGCGCCGGGAGTGCGACGAGGCGAGGGCGACCGAGGCGGCGCGCGAGATCGACATCCTCCATCAGGGGCAGCGGGCGGATGCCGCCGATGGATTTGAGGGTGGCGCGGGCGATCAAGAGGCCCTGGTCCCCATAGGGCAGGCCGAACCGGCGGCAGCGCCAGGCGACCAGCCGCTCGAGCCTCCGCGCGCGGGGGTCCGCGCTTGCCAGGGCGAAGCGGAAATAGCCGGCCCGGGCAGCATTCGCGGGGTTTCCCATGAAGGCGCAAGCCGCGCTTCGCCAGCCCGGCTCGAGCCTCGTGTCGGCATGCAGCAGCAGCAGCCAGTCGGTGTCGGCGGCGGCGATGCCGGCGGCAAGCTGCGGGCCGCGGCCGCGCGGAGCGGCGAGGAGGCGCGCGCCGGCGGCGCGGGTGATCGTGGGAGTGGCGTCCGTGCTGCCGCCGTCGGAGACCAGGATGGGCATCTCGGGCGCCTCGGCGGCCAGGGCGGAAAGCGCCTCCGGCAGCTCGGAAGCGGCGTTCAGGGTCGGGATGACGGCGGACAGGCGCACGGTCAAGAAGTTCTTACTTTGTTCTTGACCGCGAGCAGCGACCGGTTAAAACGCGCGAGGAAGAGAAAGAGGGCCTCGAAATGCCGAGGCAAGGGGAAGAGCCGCTTCGGGAGCAGGACCGCGACGCGCTGGCGGCGCTCGATCGCGCGGGTGGTCCGGAACCGGAGCCGGAGGTGCGGCAGCGAGCGCTGCAGCGGAAAGGACGCGGGGCGACGCTCAATCCGCCGGTCAGGTTCGAAGATCGGGCGGTCGAGGCGTTCGACGATGGGTGGACCGCGCCGGGGGAATCGGAGGCCCTGCCCCCGCTCGAGACGACGCTGATCCCGGACCGCAGCCGCTCTGCGATCGCCTGGAACGAAAGCCCGGATATCGGCTTCGACCGGGCGGTCAATCCCTATCGCGGCTGCGAGCATGGCTGCATCTATTGCTATGCGCGGCCGAGCCACGCCTATCTCGGGCTTTCCCCGGGCCTCGATTTCGAGACGAAGATCGTCTTCAAGCCAGACCTCGCGCGCCTGCTGGAGCGGGAAATCAGCCGCCCGGGCTATCAGGTCAAGCCGATTGCACTCGGCTCGAACACGGACGCCTATCAGCCGGTGGAGCGGCGCCTCAGGATAACGCGGGCGGTACTCGAACTCTTCGAACGCACCGGCCATCCGTTCACGATCGTCACGAAGTCGGCGAACGTGCTCGGCGATCTCGACCTCCTGACGCGCATGGCGGCGCGCAACCTGACGCGCGTTTACATCTCGGTCACGACCTTGGATGGAGCATTGGCGCGGCGGATGGAGCCGCGCGCGGCGCAACCGGCGCGGCGGCTGGCCGCGATGGGCGAACTGGCGCGGAACGGCGTGCCGGTCGGGGTGATGGCGGCACCGATGATTCCGGGTTTGAACGACGCCGAGCTTGAGCGGATCCTCGAGGCGGCCCAGCAAAGCGGCGCGCGGCATGCCTCGTTCGTGCTGCTGAGATTGCCGCACGAGCTGAAGGAGCTGTTCGAGGACTGGCTCGTTCAGCAGATGCCCGAGCGGGCGCGGCACGTGCTCGCACTGGTGCGCGAGACGCGGCAGGGACGGCTCAATGATCCGAGCTTCCATGGTCGCATGCGGGGGAGCGGCCCTTATGCCGAGCTGATCGCCGCCCGCTTTTCCAGCGCGGCAAAGCGGCTTGGCCTGGCCGGGAGGCCGGCACCGCTCGACTGCGGGCAGTTCGTCCGCCCGGCCGGCGCGGCGCGGCAGCTCTCGCTGCTCTGAGGGCTGGCGGGGGAAAGCTTGCGCGGCGCCGGCGGATGAGAGTATAAAAGTTCGATGCTCCGCAGCGCCTTCTGTCTGGCCCGCCTGCCGTGCAAGTGTGCACGCGGGGTGCTGCGGCTTGCCGCCATCGGTCTGCTGCTGCGACTTACTTCCCCCTGGGCGTGACGCCGCGGGCTCTCGGCCCGGGCATCGTTCAGGGGCAAGCGTGCCGTCGTTGCAGCAACTCCGAAGGACTTCTGCCATGAGCACCATCCAGCACCCGAGCTTCGGCGACGTTGCCGATGACCGGATCATCATCTTCGATACCACGCTTCGCGATGGGGAGCAGTCGCCCGGCTTCTCGATGAACCTCGCCGAGAAGCTGCGCCTGGCGGAGGTGCTCGCGGAGCTTGGGGTCGATATCATCGAGGCGGGGTTTCCGATCGCCTCGCCGGGTGATTTCGAATCGGTCAGTGCCATCGCCGAGGCGATCCGGGGCCCGGTGATATGCGGCCTGGCGCGCTCCGGCCGCGAGGACATCCTGCGTGCGGCGGAAGCGGTGAAGAAGGCCGAACGGAGGCGCATCCACAGCTTCCTCTCCACCAGCCCGCTGCACATGAAATACAAGCTCCGGATGGAGCCCGATGCGGTGCTGGAGGCGGTGGAGAATTCGGTCGTGCTGGCCCGCCGCTTCACCGACGATGTCGAGTGGTCGGCGGAGGACGGCAGCCGTACCGAGCCTGATTTCCTGTGCCGCTGTGTCGAGGCGGCGATCCGCGCCGGTGCCACCACCATCAACATCCCCGATACGGTCGGCTACGCGCTGCCGGAGGACATGGCGCGCATTTTCACCATGCTGCGCGAGCGGGTGCCGGGGACCGAGAAAGTGATTCTTTCCACCCACAATCACAACGACCTCGGGCTGGCCGTCGCCAACACGATCGCCGCCATCCGCGCCGGAGTGAGGCAGGTGGAATGCACGATCAACGGGATCGGCGAGCGAGCCGGCAACGCGGCGCTCGAGGAGATCGTGATGGCGCTCCGCACCCGCCATGATGCCATCCCGACGGTGAACAGAATCGCCACCGAGAACATCCTCAGGACATCGCGGCTCCTGGCCACCATCACCGGCTTCGACGTGCAGCCGAACAAGGCGATCGTCGGCCGCAACGCGTTCGCGCACGAGGCCGGGATCCATCAGGACGGCGTGCTGAAACACGCCGGTACCTACGAGATCATGACGCCGGAGAGCGTGGGCTGGACGCGTTCGAGTCTGGTCATGGGCAAGCATTCCGGCCGCGCTGCCTTCCGCGACAAGCTGAAGGCCCTTGGTTACGATGGCATCGGCGACAACCAGCTCAACGACGCGTTCCGCCGTTTCAAGGAACTGGCCGACCGCAAGAAGATCGTTTACGACGACGACATCGTTGCCCTGGTGGACGACGAAGTGCTGCGCGCGAACGACCGCATCCGCTTCGTCTCTCTTGACGTGCGCGCGGGCTCGAAGCGAAAGCCGGAGGCTACGCTCGAGATCGAAGTGGACGGGGTGCCGCTTGCGGCGACCGAGCAGGGTGACGGCCCGGTGGATGCGACCTTCCGCGCGATCCATGCCCTGTTCCCGCACGATTCGGTGCTGCGGCTCTATTCGGTCGGCGCGGTGACCGAAGGGACGGATGCGCAGGCGCGCGTGACGGTGCGCCTGGAAGAGAATGGCAAGCTGGTGGACGGGCAGGGCGCGGATACCGACACCATCGTTGCCTCGGCGCGGGCCTATCTGCACGCGCTCAACAAGCTTCTGGTGAAGCGCGCGCGCACCGAGCCGGAGGCGCTTTCGGCTTAAGCTCGGTCAGTGCGCCGGGCTTCCTGCATCCGGGCGAGGAGGTGCGGGCCGAGGTCGGCCAAGCTGTTGCAGCCGAGCAGGGCGAGATCGCGATCGATCTCCTCCGAGAGGAGAGAGATCGCGTGCCGTGCGCCGGCCGCGCCGCCGATCGCGGCCGCGTAGAGGAAGGGGCGGCCGAGGAAGACGAAATCCGCGCCGAGCGCGAGTGCTTTCAGGACATCCGTACCGCGACGGATGCCGCTGTCGAGCAGCACCGCCATCTCGCCTGTCTCGGCCTTGACGGCGGGCAGGGCGTCGAGCGAGGCGATCGAGAAATCGAGCTGTCGGCCGCCATGGTTGGAGACGATGATGCCGTCGAGCCCGGTCTCGCGGGCGAGGCGGGCATCCTCGGGCGAGAGCACTCCCTTGATCAGAAGCTTGCATGGCCAGCGCTCGCGGAGCCAGGCGATGTCGGCCCAGCAAAGGGCATCGCGCCGGCCGTGCGAGCGCTCGGCATCCGGCGAGAGCACCGGGGCACCACGGGCTGCGGTCATGTTCTCGAAGTGCGGCATCCCGCTTTTGACGAACGTCGCAAGCGCGGTGCCGAACAGCCAGCGCGGATGGGTGAGCGCGTCGAAGGCGAGGCGTGGCGTCGGGCGCAGCGGGAGAGAGAAGCCGTTGCGCACATTGTTCTCGCGGTTGGCGGACACCGGAACGTCGACGGTGACGACGAGGGTTGCGAAGCCGGCGCGCCGGACGCGCTCGACAAGGCCGCCGATACGGGCGCGATCGCCGGGCACGTAGGCCTGGAACCAGGCGGCCGGGTTGGCGGCGATGACGGCTTCCAGCGGCACCAGCGAGGCGCCGCTCAGGATGAAAGGGATGTTCGCCCCGGCGGCGGCACGCGCGAGTGCGAGATCGCCTTCGCGCGCGCTGAGCACGGTTGCGCCCATCGGCGCGATGCCGAATGGTGCGGCGTAGCGGCGTGCGAAGAGAGTGGCGGCCTGGCTGCGCCGCGTCGTGCCCACGAGCACGCGAGGGCGGAAGGCCAGGGCGGCGAAAGCGGCGCGATTGGCGGCGCGGGTGGCATTGCCTTCGACTCCGCCCTCGACGAAGCCGAACAGGAAGCCTGGCAGGTGGCGCCGCGCCGCGCGCTCGAAATCCTCCAGGCCAAGCATGGGGCGGAGCCGGCGCGGCAGCTTCCCGGACGGGCGGCGAATGGCAGACGGAAGCGAGGCATCCGCCACTGCCTCGGTGGGCGGCAGTTCTTCGCCCATGACCTCATTCACAGCCGACATCGATGTTCCCTCTCAACACTATTGTGCCGACTCCACCGCTTGATACCGTAGGATGCACCCTAGTGGTCGGCACACTGCTCTTTATTTTCGGTGGCCTGCTGATCCCCTTTCGTTTGCTGCCGCCGGCAGCAAACGTCGGGGGCAGGACACTATGCAAGGCGGATTTCCCCGGGTTGCCAAGGCCGGCTTGCGGCGCGGTTCAGGCTCCGTCTCCGGTTTCCGCGCGCAGGGAAAGAACCGCCGCGGCAATGGCGTCCGGAGCCTCCCAGGGGAGGAAGTGGCCGGCCAGCGGCACCACCTCGCGGCGGTAGGGACCGCTGAAATGACGCGCCGCCTGTTCGGAGTGTTGCACCGGATCGACGCCGTCGGCGGCGCCGTGCAAGACGATGCTCGGCACGGTGATCTCAGGCCGGGCGGCAAGTTGTCGTTCGATGGCGGCGAAGGCTGGATCGCCGGGCGCGTTCTGATGGCGATGGCGATAGGAATGGATCACCACCTCGGCGAAATCCGGATTGTCGAACGAAGCGGCGGTGCGGGCATAGGTCGCCTCTTCGAAGCGCCAGTTGGGCGACCAGAGTTGCCAGAGCATGCGGCAGAGTGCCCGGCGATTGCGGGCGAGGCCGGCGCGGCCACGCTCGGTATTGAAATACCACTGATACCAGTAGCGATGTTCCTGTGCCGGCAGATCGGGGGCGCGGTTGCCGGCGATGTCCTGAATATTGTAGCCGCCGATCGAAACCAGCGCCCTGACGCGCTGTGGCCAAAGTGCGGCGGCGATGCAGGCGGCCCTCCCGCCCCAGTCATAGCCGGCGAGAATCGCACGGGCGATGCCGAGGCCGTCGAGCAGGGCGAGGAGATCGGCGCCGAGTGCGGCCTGCTCGCCGGAGCGCGGCGTCTCCCGATGGCGGAACGATGTCGGGCCGTAGCCACGGAGATAGGGCACGATCACGCGGCAGCCGGCGGCGGAGAGGCGGATCGCCGTGCCGTCCCAGGCGCGCACGTCGTCCGGGAAACCGTGCAGCAGGACTATGGGCGGACCGGACGGCGGTCCGTGCTCTTCGAAGGCGATCTCGAGTGTCGGGGTGGGAAGGCGCCTCTGGACGGGGGTTGCGGCCATCTGGTCTCCGGATGGGTGCTGATGCTATCGGGGAATATCGGTCGGCTTTTGTACTCGGACAGCGCCGGAATGGCGAAGCCCGGCAGGAGGAGTTTCGTCGCATGATCCATGTGGTTGCCATCATCACCGCCAAGCCTGGAATGCGCGAGGCGATCCTCCGAGAATTCCGCGCCAATGTGCCGAACGTGCTCGCCGAGTCGGGCTGCATCGAGTACGGGCCGGCGATCGATGCCGTGGGGGCGGGGGTCATCCAGACCCCGTTCGGGCCCGATACCTTCGTTGTGATTGAGAAATGGGAGAGCCTCGAGACTCTCAAGGTACACGCTGCCGCGCCGCACATGGCGGCCTATGCGGCGAAGACCCGGGAGATGATCGCCACGCGCGTGATCCACGTGCTGGCGCCGGCGTGATCGCAACCTGGATTCCGAATCACGCGGCACGGTGAGCGTTTCCGGATCGATCGGCTTGCCGATCGCGGCGTCGTTCTTTTCACGGGTCCTGGCAGGCGTTCGCGGCTCCTTGTTCAGGGGCTGCACCTGCTGCGGCGTCGCGCGCGCAAGCGGCGTTCATGCGGGCGAGGCGCGCGATGGCGGGCTGGTTGCCCTGGGCGGCGGCTTTTTCGAACCAGGCACGTGCCTGCTGCTGGTCAGGCTTCACGCCGTGCCCGTTGGCGTACAGCAACCCGACGTTATATTCGGCCGTCGCGTAGCCCTTGTCGGCGGCCTGGCGGAACAGGCGCATGGCTTCCGCATAGTCCTGCGGCACCGCGTGGCCGCTCCGATAGAACATGCCGACCGCGTTGAGAGCGAGCGGACTTCCGGCATTGGCCGCGCGGCGAAACCAATGCAAAGATGTGGCATAATCCCGCCGCACCATGACGCCCCGTTCGTAGACGACACCAAGCCGAATCTCGGCGAGGACGAAGCCCTGACCGGCGGCGCGCTGGTAGTAGTGCAATGCCAGCCGGGCGTTCCTCGGTACGCCGTTGCCGAACTGATAGAAGTTACCGAGCGCCCATTCGCCGACCGGATCTCCCTGGTCCGCTGCACGCCGATACCAGTCGGTTCGCCGATCGAGATCGCGCGCAACGCCGATACCGCGCCCGTAGAAGCGACCTACGGCGTCCTCTGCGGGAGGATATCCCTGGTCGGCGGCGCGCTGGTACCATTGCAGCGCCTGGGCGTAGTCGCGCGGACCGCCGCGGCCGCGCTCGAAAAATCCACCCAACCAGTACTGGGCCTTCGGCGCTCCCTCGTCGGCGGCGCGTTCGAACCATCGGCGCGCGGTGGCATCGTCGCGCGGGATAGCCTGACCCTTGGCGTAGGCGATGCCGAGATCGATCTCGGCGGCAGGCTTGCCCTGCTCGGCGAGGCTGCGCAACGTGCCGAGGTCGTTGGCCGCCAGCTTGGCAGGTGCCGGCGCTGTCTTCGCGGCTGCGGCGCCGGTGGCCGGCGATGGCGCGGTTGCGGGCGGTGGGGTGCTGCCGGCTGGTGGGGCGCTGGCGGGCAGCGCGGCGGCGAGCACCGGAGTGGCGTCTGTCGGGGTGAAATAGAACTCGCCATCGATCGGCGAGCTGGAGACCCAGGGAAGCTGCGCACGGTTGGTTTCGTGCTCCACCGAGAGGCCGACAAGGTTGAAGACGCGGAAAATATCGAGCCCCGGCTTGTGCATTGCCGAGACCAGGGCGAGCGCGTACGGACCGTCCGCGCCGCTGCCGTCCTGGGCCACATTTCCGGGCTGGGTCGCGAACGAAATCAGGGTGCCTTCCGGGGCTCGCATCTCGGCCAACCCGCCTTGCACTCCGCGGGTGCCAAGTGCTGCGAATGGATTGTTGCGGCAGGCATCCAGGATCACGATGTTCAGCCGTGTTCCGGACCCGTCCATCTGCTTCAGCACGAGACCCGCATCCTCCATCTGGAACGGGAGGTCCTGCGAGCGGGTCGGGTTCGCATCGATCGGCACCAGCCAGTTGGTGCCGTTCACCTCGAGGCCGTGCCCGGCGTAATAAAAGAGCGCGACGTCAGCGCCTTCGATGGCATGGCCGAACTCCTCGATGAGATGATCGAAATGCGCCTTGTCGAGGTTCTCCTGGGCAGCGCCGCCGACCAGCGTGAAGCCGAGCTGCTGCAGGTTGGTTGCGATCAGGGTCGCATCGTTGCCGGGGTTCGCAAGCTCAGCTACGTGCTCGTAGCGGAAGTTGCCGATCACGAGCGCAACCCGCCGACCGGTCTCCAGAGTTTGCGCGACCGCCGGCGCGACGAGGGCGGCAGTGAGGAACCCCACGGCGGCGAGGACGGAGAGCAGCAGAACGGCGGCGGATCGGCAAGGAACGGCTCTGGGCATAGCGGCAGCTCAGAATACTCCATGGTCCGGCCGTGGCGATCACTTTATCGCCATTCGCGCCTGTAGGCCGGCGGAGAAGGGGTTGCCGCTCGACTTCCCGATGCTGTCATGCCGGCACGTTTGCCGTTTCTCGAGCATCAGGAGGGCGATGCGTTCGATCGGCGGCATTGGCCTTTCACCTGTTTTCGCGTGGGCCAGGAGGCGAGAGCGACGCCGCCGAGCACGGCGGCGACACCGACGCCGAAGAGCGGTCCGATCTTATCGCCGAACATTGCCGCCGAGGCGGCAACGCCGATCAGAGGCTGAAGATACTGGGTGCTGGCAGCAATGCGCGCCGGCAGCCGGCGCATTCCGGTGAACCACAGCCACATGCCGGCGACCGTGGTCAGCACACCGAGATAGAGCACGACGAAAAGACCATTGAGCGAGGGATGGAATGGCACGCGGCTGAGTTCGAAGAGGGAAAGAGCCGCCAGGCCCGGCACGGCGGCAAGCGAACTCCAGGCGGCAACCACCAGGGCGTTGGTGCGGAGAGCGATCGCGGTGCCGAGCACGTAGTAAAGCGCGATGCTGATCGAGGCGATGAGCAGCAGCAGAATGCCGAGGAGTCCGCCCCCGGCGAGTGCCCCCGGCGCGCCGATGACCGCGCAGGCGATGCCCGCCAGTGCCAGGATGAAGCCCATAATGTGCGGCGGCAGGAGCTTCTGGCGGAGCTTGAATGCGGCGAGCAGCACGGTGAAGAGGGGGATCGTCGCGGTGATCACGGTGGCAAGCGCTGCCGAGGTATAGGCGAGGCCGGCGATCTGCGTCGCCTGGCCGAGATCGACGCCGAGCGTGCCGAGTCCGATCATGCCGAGCAGCAGGCGACGCGGCGGCAGAGGCTGGCTGAACAGGAAGAGGACGAAGCAGGGAGCGGCGGCGAGATAACGCAATGCCGCAAGGGTGAAGGGAGAAATTGATTCAAGGCCGAGCTTCATCACCGGCACCGAGAGGCCCCAGATGACGACGAGCACCCCAAGGCCGAGCAGCGGAGCGGCATCGCCGTGGGCCAGCCGCTCTTTTGCGGCCCAGGCGCGACCGCTCATGCGCCCGCCCGAATATCCGACGCGCCGGCGATCAGAATCCCTCCAGCACAATCTTGCCTCGGGTGCGACCGCTTTCCACGAGAGCGTGTGCGCGCCGCAGGTTGGTGGCATCGATCCGGCCGAGCTGTCCGGTCAGCGTCGTTCGGATGCGGCCCTGGTCGACGAGGCTGGCCACCGCTTCGAGCAGGCGGTGCTGCTCGATCATGTCGGGAGTGCCGAACACGGGGCGGGCGAACATCATCTCCCAGTGCAAGGAGGCACATTTCTGCTTGAGCTGACGGACGTCGATCGTCTGCGGATCGTCGATCAGGCCAACTTTTCCCTGCGGCTTCACGACTGCGACGATGGCCGGCCAGTGCTTGTCGGTGGCGTTGGTGGAGAAGATGTAATCGGCACCGGCGACGCCGATTCGCTTGAGTTCGGCCTCCAGTCTGGCGGAATGGCCGATCACGGAATGGGCGCCGAGGGCAAGGCACCAGTCGCGTGTCTCGGGGCGGCTTGCGGTTGCGATCACCTGGACGCCGGTGAGCTGACGGGCGAGCTGGATGGCGATGGATCCGACCCCGCCGGCGCCGCCGATCACCAGCAATGTTGCTTCCCGATGCGGGGTCATCGGGATTTGCAGCCGGTCGAACAGCATTTCCCAGGCGGTGATCGCGGTGAGCGGCAGTGCCGCGGCTTCGGCGAAGGAGAGTGTCGCCGGCTTGCGGGCGGCGATGCGCTCGTCAACGAGATGGAACTCGCTGTTCGTCCCGGGACGGGCGATGCTGCCGGCATACCAGACGGCATCGCCGATGCCGAAGTTCCCGACCTCGGTCCCCATGGCGGTGACCACGCCGGCGGCATCGAAGCCGAGCACACGGGGTTCGCCCACCGGGTCGGCGTTGCGGCGGAGCTTGGTGTCCACCGGGTTGACCGAGACTGCCTTGACCGCGACCAGGAGGTCGTGATGGCGGGCAAAAGGGTCCGGCAATTCGATGTCGATGAGGGCGTCCTCGGCCTCGATCGGGCGGGCGTGAGTGTAGGCGACTGCCTTCATCTTGCACCTCCTGGGCTGAGGGTGGCATTGGTGCTAGCCGAGAACGTCAGGCAAGGGAATCCAGGGCCAGGCCCGAGGAGCGAACATGGACGTCCAGACCATCGACCAGCAGTACCAGCAACTGCAGAATCAGGCGCAGCAGACGATCGGCGAGATCAAGGACCTGGCTGGCAAGCTTTCGTCCGCGGCGCAGGGCGGCAACCAGGATGCGAAGGAATGGCTGCTCGACCTGAAATCCGTGGCGCTGGCCATCCAGGCCGAGCAGAACCAGGTCGGGTTGTTGCTGCAGGCACTCCACGGGTTCGTTGCGAATCAGGCGCAGGCGGTGATGCAGCCGGGACCGCAGCAGGTGGGACCCTGGGGCAACCCGGCGCCAGGACCCGGCTATCCCGGCGGCTTCGGTGGGGCGCCGATGGCGGGCATGGGAGGCGGGTTCGGCGGCATGCTGGGAAATTTTCTCAACTCCGGGTTTGGCCGGGCGCTGGAGATGGGCGCGGGCTTCGGGATCGGCGACGACCTGATCAACAAGATATTCTGAAACGGCACGCCGGGCGGGGCGAGAGTTGTCCCCCGGCTGAAAAAGCTTGGCCACTTACAAGCAGATGCCCCGGGTTCTTCAGCCGGTAATCTATTTGTAATAAATAAACTTAAAGAATTCAACATCTTGCGCCGAAAGCCGAGGTACGGCGCAGATTGTGCACCGATCGTGCAGGGGCGACCAAGAGCGGGCGGCGAATGATTCCCCCACAAGCTTGTCCACAGGCCTGGGACCGGTGCACCGCTCTTTAGGAGAATGCGGAGCGAAGGGGCTTGAGCCGGCGGAAAGCGGACCCGAGGTTGTGGGAGATGCGAGAGCGCAAGCAATGCGTGAGGCTGAATGAGTGAGGCTGGGCAACCGCGGGGGGCGGCGGCGATCGAGGCGGCGCTGGTGAACATGCCGGCGGTGCCCGGTGTGTACCGCATGCTCGATCGGCGCGGCAGCGTGCTCTATGTCGGCAAGGCGCGCGACCTCAGGAAGCGGCTTGCTGCCTACACGCAGCCGGCGCGGCTGGACGAGCGGCTGCGACGGATGGTTTCCGAAACGGTCGGGGTCGAGATCGTCGTCACCCACAGCGAGGCCGAAGCGCTGCTGCTGGAAGCCAACCTGATCAAGCGGCTGAAACCCTATTTCAACATCGTGCTTCGGGATGACAAGTCGTATCCGTGGCTTTTGCTGACCAAGGATCATCCCTTTCCCCAGATTGCCAAGCATCGTGGCGCGCAGGTGCGGAAGGGCGATTACTGGGGTCCGTTCGCTTCTGCCTGGGCGGTCAAGCAGACGGTCACGGCGATGCAGCGCATCTTCCTTCTTCGTTCCTGCGCCGATACCGTATTCGCGAATCGCACGCGACCTTGCTTATTGTATCAGATCCGGTGCTGTTCGGCCCCCTGTGTCGGGAAGATCGGCGAGGCGGAGTACGGCCGGCTGGTCAGCCAGGCGGAGGCTTTCATGTCCGGGTGTGGAGCGGCGGTGCAGGCGGCACTTGCTGCCGAGATGGAAAAGGCGGCCGCTGAGCTCGCCTTCGAGCAGGCGGCAAGCCTGCGCGACCGGATCCGGGGCCTTGCCCATGTGCAGGGAAGCGGGGTCATCAATCCGGTGAGCCTCGGTGATGCCGACGTTATTGCTGCCTGGCAGGCGGCGGGGCAGACGGCGATCGAAGTGTTCTTCATTCGCGGTGGGCACAACAACGGCAACCGCGCTTTTTTCCCCGTGCATGCCAAGGGCGCAGCAGAGGGTGAAGTGATCGGCGCCTTCATCGGGCAGTTCTATGACGACAAGCCGCCGCCGCCGCTGGTGCTGCTGAGCCATGCGCCAGCGGAGCAGGCGCTGATCGCGGAAGCGCTGTCGCTGAAGGCCGGGCGGAAGGTGACGGTGCTCGTTCCCGCGCGCGGTGAGAAGCGCGCGGTTGTGGCGCATGCCGGGACCAATGCGCGCGAGGCGCTGGAGCGGAAGCTTGCCGAGGCGGCGGGACAAGCGAAGCTGCTGGCAGAGGTGGCGGCGCTGTTCGACCTGCCGGGGCCGCCGTCGCGCATCGAGATTTATGACAACAGCCATATCATGGGCGCCAACCCTTATGGCGTGATGGTGGTGGCGGGGCCGGAGGGTTTCGAGAAGGCGGCCTATCGGAAATTCGGCATTCGCGGGCCGCTCGCGCCCGGCGATGACTATGCCATGCTACGCGAGGTCTTCGAGCGCCGGTTCGGCCGGCTTGCCGCGGAACGGGCGGCGGGCGAAGAGCCACCGACTCCCGGGCTTGTACTGATCGACGGAGGGGCCGGCCAGATGGCGGCGGGAAGCGAGGTTTTGCAGCGGCTCGGGCTCGCTGATCTCGCACTGGCGGCGATTGCCAAGGGGCCGGAGTGGAATGCCGGGCGGGAGTGGCTGCACCTGCCCGGGCGGGAGCCGTTCCAGTTGCCGGCAACGAGTCCGGTCCTTTACTACCTGCAGCGGCTCAGGGACGAGGCGCACCGGTTTGCGATCACGAGCCACAGAAGCGGCCGGGCGCGGAGCCTGCGGCAGAGCGAGCTTGACGAGATTGCCGGCGTGGGAGCGGCCCGTAAGCGGGCGCTGCTCAACCATTTCGGTTCGGCGCGCGGGATCAAAGGAGCGGGGGTTGCCGATCTCGAGGCGGTCCCTGGTGTATCGCACGAGACGGCGCGGCGGGTGTACGCACATTTTCATCCGGGCGCGCGCCTGCCGGACATTTCCTGATCGCTCCGGCGGCACTACTTTGGCTGGTGCATGCTGACGGATCTGCCGAACCTTCTGACCCTCTCGCGCATCCTCGCGGTGCCGCTCGTCATCGCGCTCGCGGCGGTGCAGCGGCCGGGTGTGGATCTGGCCGCCTCGCTGGTTTTCGCCGCTGCGGCATGCACCGACTACTTCGACGGCCGGATCGCCCGCCACCGGCGCCAGCTCTCGGAATTCGGACGGATGCTCGATCCGATCGCCGATAAACTGCTGGTGGGCGCCACCCTGATGATGCTGGCCGGGGAGGGGCGGCTTGGCCGCTGGAGCTTGTTCCCGGCGGTCGTGATCCTGCTCAGGGAAATACTGGTCAGTGGCCTGCGCGAGTATCTGGCCGGGCTTAGCGTCGGGCTGCCGGTGACGCCGCTTGCGAAGTGGAAGACGGGGGTACAGATGGCGGCACTTGGTCTGCTACTGGCCGGCGATCCGGCGGCGCGGCTGATCGGATTGGGCTTCGTGCCGGTGACGGCGATCGGGACGATTTTGCTCTGGATCGCGGCGGGGCTGACGCTGGTGACCGGCTGGGGCTATGTTGAGGCAGGACTGAGCCACGTGATGCCGGTTCCATCGCTGCCGCCGGGCGGGAGAAGCGGGGGAAGGACCAAGGAGCCATGACGAAGCAGAGCGGCGCTTGCCTCGGCCTGTTGCTGCTGCTTGCAGGCTGCAGCGGGTTCGGCAGCTTCCTCGGCAGCACGTTCAGCCTCAACGGGGATCCAAGCCAGCCGGTGGGAACCGCGGAGAATCTGCAGCGGTCGAATGGGGCAACGGTTGTGGCCACGACGCCGATCACCACCCAGCCTGGCGACGTATGGCCGGGCCCGATCAAACCGCTGCCGTCGCTCGCGGATATTGCGAAGACATTGCCGGAAGCGCAGGGAACGCCGGTTCTGCCGCCGGTGCCCGTCAATCCGCCGGAACCGATACCGGCGCGCAATCCGTCGCCGACTGTTGCGACACCCCCGGTCGCAGCGCCGGCGGTTGGCGGTCCGCCGGCTACGGAATCGCCCTCGGTTTCGCAATATCAGCCGAGTGTAAAGGTGGGGACGATGATCTCGACTGCGCGCGGGCCGGAAAAGATCTCCGGCGGGACGGGGAATTTCCTCACCCTTACCACCCCTGGCGGACAGTATGGCGGGATCCTGGTGCCGAACGGCAATGGCACGAGCACGATCATCCGCCCGGATGGATCCGTCGAGACGGTGACGACGCCGCGTTGAGGATGCGCCTGCTTTATTTCGCCTGGCTTCGAGAGCGGCTCGGTCGCGCCGAGGAAGAGATCGCGCTGCCTTCTTCGGTGCGGACGGTTGGTGAATTGATGACCTGGCTCGGCAAGAGAGAAGTGCCGGGCGGCGCTCTGTTCGGCGAATCGGGTGTCATTCGCGCGGCGGTGAATCAGGAACTCGTCGGGCCGGAAACCAGGCTCAGAGAGGGCGACGAGGTGGCGTTTTTCCCGCCCATGACCGGCGGTTGAGCGGGACGGATGAGAGAGCGGGTCGTGGTGCGGATAGAGAGCGGGGACTTCGACCCCGGGGCCGAGTTCCGCCTGCTTTGCGAACGGACGGCCGGGGCGGGAGGGATTGGCTCGTTCGTCGGCATCGTGCGTGGAGAGGCCGGGGGGCGGGCGATCACGGCGATGACGCTCGAACATTATCCGGCGATGACGGAGCGGGCGGTGCGCGCCATCGCCGAAGAAGCGCAAAGGCGCTGGGGGCTGCTCGGAGCGACGGTCGTGCATCGGGTCGGCCGGCTGGTGCCGGGCGAGCAGATCGTGCTGGTGATGGCGGCGGCGGCGCACCGCGAGCCGGCCCTGGCGGCGACGTCCTTCCTGATCGACTGGCTGAAGACCAAGGCGCCGTTCTGGAAGAAGGAACACTTCGCCGACGGCACTGCCGCGTGGGTTGCCGCTCAAGCGGCTGACGAGGCAGCCGCCGCGCGCTGGCGGTAGAAGCGGCTGAGGCTCTCCCTCCGCCCGGCGTGCGTTTGACGTTATGCGTGCCCGGCGATATCGTCTGATAGAAATATCGATTTGTGTCCGGGGAGAAAACGCATGCGCGCGGCTCTGCTGACTGTTTTCCTGCTCCTGGCCTCGCTCGGTCCGGCGGTGGCGGCGGGGACGATCCGGGTTGCCTACGCGGGCTCGATGGGCGTGGTGATGGACCATCATATAGGCCCCGCGTTCGCGAAGGAGAACAATGTCACCTATCAGGGAATTGGGCAGGGATCATACGCTCTCGCCCGGCTGATCGAGGGCCGGCGACTGCCGACCGATGTGTTCGTCGCGATCACCCCGGGGCCGATCGAAGTACTGGTCAAGGCCGGGCTGATCGCGCAAGCGGAGCCGGTGGCGAGCACGGCGATGGTGATCGCGTATAGCCCGAAAAGCCGGTTCGCCTCGGGACTTGCGGGCAGCACTCCGTGGTGGCAGGTGCTCGAAGATCCCGGGCTGCGCTTCGGGCGGACCGACCCGACGACGGATCCGCAAGGGCGGAACATCGTCTTCACGATGCTTCTGGCCGAGCGCTATTACCATCAGCCGGGTCTTGCGCAGCGGATTCTCGGCCCGATCGTGAACCACGCACAGATTTTCACGGAGACGTCGATTCTGAGCCGGCTGGAGGCGGGGCAGCTCGACGCGAGTTCCGGTTACGAGAGCGCGACCCGCTCGCACCACCTGCCGTTCGTGCCATTGCCCGACGAAATCAATCTCAGCAATCCCGCCATGGACAAGGAGTGGTACGGCACGGTGCATTTCTCGTTGACGGGACCGGACGGCAAGCCACACGAGGTGCATACCCAGCCGCTGGTATTCTATGCTGCGGCACTCAAGGATGCGCCCGAGCCGGCGCTCGCGGCGAAATTCGTGAGCTTCCTTCTGAGCCCAGCCGGCCAGGCCGCGTTCGCGGAGACCGGGTACGGCAAGCCGAAAGGCACCGCGATTCCCTGAGGGGTGAGGGGCCACAGGAATCATGGCGGAATAGGAAGGGCTTTCTCACCCGGCGAATCAGGCGCTCATGGACGGGAGAGAGGAGGCTCTGTTTGGCTTGCGATGAAAGCGCTCGACGGCGGGTGAAGCGACCGCGCGAACAGGCGGCGGCTTTCTGCTTTCGATGAGCACCGGGACGAGCCTGGCAGGGGGCGGCTCTGCGGGAAGCCGGATGCGTGGCGGGTTTCCAGTTGCATCGAGTGTCGGGCTGGCGGTGCTCCTTTTCCTGATCGCGCCGTTTGCGGCCTTGGCTTTTGCGACCGGGTGGCGACAGTTTCATTTCATTTCCGGTGATTTCGCTGCCGTCTTCGTTTCCGTGTTCTACAGCCTGGTTGCGCTGCCGATCATCGCCCTCTTCGGCACCCCGCTCGCCTGGTGGCTGGCACGCGGGACGTTGCGGGGGAAATGGCTGATCGAGGCCGCGGTGCTGCTGCCGCTGCTCACGCCACCGCTCGCGCTCGGTATTCTGCTGGCTTCTCTCTACGGTCCGTACGGGCCCGTGGGGGCACTCCTGGAGAAAGTGGGGCTCCTGCTGACCAACACGGCCCCGGCCTTCGTGCTGGCGCAGATTTACGGTGCCATGCCCTATTACGTGATCACTGCACGGGCTGCCTTCGAATCGGTGCCGCGCGAGCTCGAGGATATCGGGCTCACGCTCGGCAAGGAGCGCTGGCAGGTGTTTCTGGCTATCAGCCTGCCGATGGCCAGGCTCGGGGTTGCGGCGGGGCTGGCGCTCGCCTGGGTCAGGGCGCTCGGAGAGTTCGGCATCGTGCTGATCATCGCCTATTTTCCGCATGGCATTCCGGTGAAGCTCTGGGTCAATCTCGAGGATTCCGGGCTTTCGGCAGTTTATCCGCTGCTCTGGCTGTTTTTTCTGGTGGCGCTGCCGTTGCCACTCTGGCTTGGGATCGCCTCGCGCCGTCGTGGCATATTCTGAGGCATGGAGATCGACTATCGGCTGGAGAGGCCGCTTCGCATCGAGGCGCGGCTGACGGTTGCCGGCTTCACGGTGCTGGCCGGGGCGAGCGGTGAGGGCAAGACCAGCCTGCTCAAGGCGATCGCCGGCCTTTTGCCGGCAGAGGGCGAGCCGTACCGAGGCTGGCCGCCGCAGCGCCGCCCGGTTGGCTATCTGCCGCAGGGTTACGGGCTTTTCCCGCATCTCAGGGCCTGGGAGAACGTTGCGTTTGCGCTGCCGGAGCGGAGCGGGCGGCGAGAGGCGGCACTTGCGCTCATGGTGCGGCTTGGCATCGCCGGACTGGCAGAGCGGTTCCCGGATGCGCTTTCGGGAGGCCAGCAGCAGCGCGTGGCGCTGGCCAGGGCGCTTGGCCGGGCGCCGGAACTGCTGCTGCTGGACGAGCCGACATCGGCCTTGGATCCGGCGACGCGTGATGCGGTGTTCAGCGAGCTGGTCGAAGAGATTCGGAGGATCGGGCTGCCGACACTGGCGGTGACGCATGATGTGCATCTGGCGGGGATGGCGGATCGCATGGCCTTGATGGCGGGCCGGCGAATCGTGCAGGAGGGCACGCCGCGCGAGGTCTTCGCCGCCCCGGTGGATGGTCGCGCGGCGAGGCTTTTGGGCTACCGCAATCTTCTGAATGGCGTGATCGAGACGATCGTGGGCGGGTATGCAACGGTTGCGATCGAGGGAGTGAGACTGAGGGCATCGGCGCCGGCGTGGGGGGAAGCGGGCCAGCGCGTCGGCATCGCTATTCGCTCGGAGGACGTGGCACTTGGTTCGAGCGGCGCAGAGCCCGAAGGATGCAACGCGCTCGCGCTCAGGCTCGTCGAGGTCCGCGAGGAGGGCCTCTCGTTGCGGGTGGCCGCGCACGGCAGCATCGCGCTCGACATCCTGCTGCCACGCAGTTCGCCAACGGATGGGGTTGCCGCCGGGATGTCGGCGACCGCACTGATCCGCCCGGAGCACGTGCATCTTTTCCGGGTGGCGGAATAGCGGGCGATTGGATGGCGGGGAATCAAGGGCGGGGAGAGGGGAGGGTCGGTGTTGCGCTTGCAGTTTCGGCGTGCAGGGCGAGGCGGGCTTCGATGCTGTCCCAGATCGCGGCCTCGAGGCGGGGACCGCCGAAGCGCGCGATCTCCTGGATGCCGGTGGGCGAAGTGACGTTGATCTCGGTCAGCCACTCGCCGATGACGTCGATGCCAACGAAGATCAGCCCCTGTTCGCGCAAGGTGGGGCCGATGCGGTTGCAAATCTCGCGATCGCGAGCGGTGAGCGTTGTCGACACCGGCTCTGCGCCGACATGCATGTTGGCGCGCGCTTCGCCGGCGGCGGGGACGCGATTGATGGCGCCGAGTGCCTCGCCGTCGATGAGGATGATGCGCTTGTCGCCCTGGCGCACGGCGGGTTCGTAACGCTGCAGCATCAACGGCTCCCGCGTGCGGGCGAAGTGCATCTCGAGCACGGCGTTGAAATTCTCGTCGTCGGGACGGATGCGGAAGACGCCTGAGCCGCCGTTGCCGAACAGGGGCTTGATGACGATCTCGCGATGCTCGGCGCGGAAGGCGCGCATGGTGGCCAAATCCCAGGTGATGAGGGTCGGGGGCATCAGCTCGGGGAAGTGCGTCACCAGGACCTTCTCGGGTGCGTTGCGCACGGCGCGTGGATCGTTGACGACGAGCGTTGCCGGATGGATTTGCTCGAGGAGGTGAGTGGCCGTGATATAGGCCATGTCGAATGGCGGATCCTGGCGCATCAGCACCACATCCATGCCGGCGAGATCGAGTGTTTCGGCGGGGCCGAAACGATAAAGCTCAGCCGGCGGGCGGGCCACCGCCACGCGGCGCGCCCGGGCGGCAAGCTGCACGGACTCGCCCGCGGTTGTGAAGGCGAGGTCGCGCACCTCGTAGTGCCAGAGGAGATGCCCGCGCGCCTCCGCCTCCAGCATCAGCGCGAAGGTGGAATCGGCGTCGGGTTTGATGGACTCCATGGAATCCATCTGCACCGCGACCTTGAGTGGGCGCGCCATGCGGGCGGAGCGCTCAGTCGGCGGCGGTGGGCTGGGCGACGTAGAGGGCTCCGCCGCGGGCGCGGAACTCCTCGCTTTTCGCTTCGAGGCCGGCCAGACGCCCGGCCTCTGCGCGCAGGTCCTGGGTGATCTTCATCGAGCAGAATTGCGGCCCGCACATCGAGCAGAAATGGGCGAGCTTGTGCGCTTCCTTGGGCAGGGTTTCGTCGTGATAGGTGCGGGCGGTCTCCGGGTCGAGACCGAGATTGAACTGGTCTTCCCAGCGGAAATCGAAACGGGCGCGGGAGAGCGCGTCGTCGCGCAACTTCGCGGCCGGATGGCCCTTGGCGAGATCGGCGGCGTGCGCGGCGATGCGATAGGCGATGACGCCCGCTTTTACGTCGTCACGATCGGGGAGGCCGAGATGCTCCTTTGGCGTGACGTAGCAGAGCATGGCGGTGCCGAACCAGCCGATCATCGCCGCGCCGATCGCCGAGGTGATGTGGTCATGGCCGGGGGCGATATCGGTGACGAGCGGGCCGAGCGTGTAGAAGGGCGCCTCGCCGCAGACGGCAAGCTGCTTTTCCACATTGACCTTGATCTTGTGCATCGGGATGTGGCCGGGGCCTTCGATCATCACCTGGCAGCCCTTGTCCCAGGCGATCCCGGTGAGTTCGCCGAGCGTGTCGAGTTCGGCGAACTGGGCGGCATCGTTGGCATCGGCGATCGAGCCGGGGCGCAAACCGTCACCGAGGGAGAAGGAGACATCGTAGGCGCGCATGATGTCGCAGATGTCGGCGAAATGCTCGTAGAGGAAGCTTTCGCGATGATGCGCGAGGCACCAGCGGGCCATGATCGAGCCGCCGCGGGAGACGATGCCGGTGACACGGCGCGCGGTGAGCGGCACGTGCGCGAGGCGGACGCCGGCGTGGATGGTGAAGTAATCCACACCCTGCTCGGCCTGCTCGATCAGCGTGTCGCGAAACACTTCCCAGGAAAGCTGTTCCGGTTTGCCATCCACCTTCTCGAGCGCCTGGTAGATCGGCACGGTGCCGATCGGCACCGGCGAATTGCGCAGGATCCAGCCGCGGATATTGTGGATGTTGCGGCCGGTGGAGAGGTCCATCACAGTATCCGCTCCCCAGCGGATGGCCCAGACCAGCTTTTCCACTTCTTCGGCAGCGCCCGAGGTGACGGCGGAATTGCCGATGTTGGCGTTCACTTTCACCAGGAAATTACGGCCGATGATGGTGGGTTCGAGTTCCGGGTGGTTGATGTTGGCGGGGATGATGGCGCGGCCGCGCGCGACCTCGGAGCGGACGAACTCCGGGGTGATGAAGGGCGGAATGTCGGCGCCGAAGTCCTCGCCGTCGGCGCGTCGTGCTTCGGCGTCCCCGGCGAGGGCGGCGCGGCCGAGATTCTCGCGATGCGCGACGTAGATCATCTCCTCGGTGATGATGCCAAGGCGTGCGAGCTCGAGCTGGGTGATCGGCTGGCCGGCGGGGGCGGCCTGAACGGCGAGCGGGGCCGGGCAGGGCGAGAGGAGATGTTCGGCCGCGACGTTGCCGTTGTCGGCCGGCTGGACGGGGCGGGGAGTGAGCGGGGCGGGGTGGCGGCGGGCGATCCAGCCGGCGCGGACGGGCGAGAGGCCAAGGGCAAGGTCGATCGCTGTTGCGGGATCGGAATAGGGGCCGGAGGTATCGTAGAGGCGGAATGCGGCCTCTCCGGATGCCGGGTCGAGCAGCACCTCGCGGAAGGGGACGGCAAGGTCGGGCCGCCCCGGGGGCGGAACATAAATCTTGTCCGAGCCCGGGATCGGTCCGGTGGTGACGGTGGTCGGGAGGGCTGTGGACTTGCCGTGGGCGGTCATCGGCGTCTCCTCGCTCGCGGGCGCTGACGAAGGAGGGGGTCTCATGCGATGCGCCCGTCCCTCCGCCGGCATGACCCGGTTCAGGTTCGCAGGGTCACCGCGCTGTCCTTGCGAATGCGGACCGGCGGAATCTCAGCCCCCTGGCGGGGCTCCCCTCGGTGGTCCGAGAATCGGGGGCCGGAGAGGAGATGTCAATGGCGTGCTGCGTGACGCGAGCGCCGGGGGCTCGTGGCGCCGGTTCGCCGGGCAGTGCGCAAGAAGCAACGGCGTCCGGAAGCTCTATTGTGGACGGCCGGGCGAGTCTTCATTATCCGGCTGCAATTCGCGCACGGGCGCGAGAGGGGGGGTGGGTGCCAGGCGCCGTGCCTCTCCATGAGGACAGGGAGGGACGCATGGTTGCATGGAAGCCGGCGCGGCCGTTCGGCCGGCGGCGTGTTCTTCAAGCGGGTGCGGCGCTCGGCGCCGTGGGTGCGGTGCAGATCACCTCGCCCTTCATCGTCAAGGTGCTCGGCGAGGAGCCAGTCAAGCTCGGCTGGATCGATCCGCTGACCGGAGTCTATTCGGTGCTCGCGACCTCGGAAGTGGAAGGCGCCCGTTTCGCGGTGGATGAGATCAACAAGAAGGGCGGCGTGATAGGGCGGGAGCTGCAGCTTCTCGTCGAGGACTCGGCCAATGATGTCGGCACCGGCGTGCAGAAGATCCGCAAGCTGATCGACCAGGACCATGTGACCGTGACCTACGGCGACGTCAATTCCGGCATCGCCTATGCGATCTCGCAGGTGGCAGCCGAGAAGGGCGTGCTGCACATCGTGCCGGGCGGGCATACGGACCCGATCACCGGCAAGGATTGCTCGTGGAATGTCTTCCGCATCTGCAACACGACGGCGATGGATGCCAACGCGATTTCACAACTGCTGATCAAGAAATTCGGCAAGCGCTGGTATCTCATCTCACCGGACTACGCCTACGGGCAGACGCTGCAGGCGGCTTTCATCAAGAACCTCAAGGCGGTGGGCGGCACCTACGTAGCCGAACTGTTGCCGCTTGCGACCAGCGACTTCTCGGCCAGCCTGATCAAGGTCAAGGCATTCAAGCCGAACGTGCTCTTGAACAACATGGGTGGGCTGGCACAGATCGACTGCATGAAGCAGTTCATCGAGTTCGGGATGGCGAAGGACATGGCGCTCGGCGGCGCTCTCTACGAGATCGAGTCGGTGCTGGCGGTGCCGCGCGAAGCGCAGGCCGGCTGGTGGGACTTGGAATGGTGGTGGGACCAGCCGGGCGTGCCGCATGTCAAGGAATTCGTGGATGCGATCGTGGCGCGTTACAAGAAACCCTGCTCGGCACGGCACTGGTTCGGCTACGTCGGGGTCAATGCAGCCGCGTTGGCGATCGAGAAGGCAAAGAGCCTGAAGGCGATCGACCTTGCGCATGCGCTTGCCGGCATGGAGTTGCCGCCCGAAGTGGCGTTGCAGCCGGGGAAGGTTTATTTCCGGGCGGAGGACCACGAGTTGATGCCGAACGTCTTCACCGGCGATGTGCATCCTCCGCCGGCGGGGGACCCTTACAACATCTTCAAGGTGGCCGAAATGGTGCCGGCAGAGAAGGCCGATCCGCTGGCTGCGACCGGCTGCCATATGAAATATCCGACCTGAGAGGGAAGTGGCTGCCCCGCCGGTGGCGGGGCAGCCGATCGCCCGCGGGAGGAAGGCGGCCAAGCGATGGGCGACTGTCCCGGCGAGGCCTGAAGGGGCGGCGATGCTGCAGCTTGTACTGTTCAACCTGTTCAACGGCCTGATCATCGGCGCCTTCTACGTGCTGCTGGCGCTTGGCCTTTCCATGATCCTCAATCTCAGCAACGTCATCAATTTCGCACATGGCAATTTTCTCGCTTTGGGCGGCTATCTTGCCTATGTGCTCATTCCCTATATCGGGTTCTGGCCCTCGCTTCTGGCGGCGCCGCTCTTGACCGGCGTGGTCGGGCTGATCATCGAACAGACGATGATCCGGCGTATCTACGGGCGGGATCCGATCTACAGCCTGCTGCTGACCTTCGGGCTGGCGTTCATGATCCAGGACGCCTGCCGTTACATCTGGGGCGTCAACGGCCTGCCGCTGGCGACGCCCCCCAGCATCAGCCGTCCGCTGAGCACGGAATTCTTCTTCCTGACCGGGTATCGGGTATTCGTGGTCGGGATCGTGATCGTGGCGGTGGCCGCGCTGTTCGCGTTTCTGCGCTTCACGCGCATGGGCATGCGAATCAGAGCGGGGGTGTTCGATCTCGACACGGTTTCAGCACTTGGGATCAACGTGAAGCTCCTGCGCTCGCTCAACTTTGCGGGCGGCATCTTCCTTGCCGGCCTGGCCGGCGTGCTGGCCGGAGGGCAGATCGGGCTCAATCCGAACATGGGCGATAGCCTGCTGCTACCGAGCTTCATAGCGATCATCGTCGGTGGCATGGGCAGCCTGGTCGGCACGCTGCTGGGCGGACTGCTGATCGGGGTGGCGGCGGCCATCACGACCGTTTTCTTTGCCAGTGCCTCCGATACGGTGATCTATGTGATCATGGCGCTGGTCCTGCTGCTCAGGCCGCGCGGGCTCCTGGGCGAGGAAGGCATCCTGTGAGGCCGGGCGGGGAGACGACTGCGGCCCTGCGCGGCCCGGCGGAGCGGCGATGGACGATCCTCGCCGGTATCTGGGTGGTGCTGATCGCCGCCCCGTTCTGGCTGCCGCTGGTGCACGGCTATACCTCGCTCGGCTCGCGCATTCTGGTGCTCGGACTGGCGGCAATGTCAGTGAATTTCCTGATCGGCTTCACCGGGGTGGTGAGCTTCGGGCACGCCGCCTATTTTGGGCTCGGGGTCTATGGCGCCGGCATGGTGTTGCGCTATGTCGCGCCATCCACGCCCCTTGCGCTCCTGGCCGGCATCCTGCTCGGCGGCGGCGCCGGGGTGCTGGTCGGGGCACTGATCTGTCGCAGCCGCGGCATCTATTTTGCGATGATTACGATCGCCTTCGAGCAGATCTTCTACTACATCGCCTACAAGTGGGATTCGGTGACCGGCGGCTACGACGGGCTGCGTGGATTCCAGCGGGCGGCAATCAATTTTGGCGTCTTCACGCTCGACATCAAGCACAGCGACCTTGCATTCTATTACTTCGTGCTCGCCGTATTCGCGATCGTCGCCGGTGTGATGGGATTCCTGCTGCATTCGCCATTCGGGCGCACGCTGCTTGCCATCCGGGAGAACGAACGGCGTGCCCGCTTCCTCGGAATCTCTGTCGACTGGCATATCTGGCTCTCGTTCTCGATCTCGGCCTTCTGCATCGGCGCGGCGGGTGCGCTCTATGCCATGGTCAACAATTTCTCCGATCCCTCGTCGCTTTACTTCGATCTTTCCGGGGATCTGGTGATCATGGCGGTGATGGGCGGTATCCGCAGCTTCTGGGGACCGCTGCTCGGGGCGGCGATCTTCGAGGTTCTGCAGGACTATATTTCGAGCCGGACGGTCAACTGGCTTTTCTTCATCGGCCTGGTGTTCGTGATCGTGGTGATGTTCTTTCCGCGCGGGCTGCTCGGGATATTTCAGCGCCGGAGGGCGGCATGAACGCGATGCTCGAGGTCCGCAATGTGTCCAAGCATTTCGGCAACCTGGTTGCGGTAAGGGATGTGTCTTTGCGCGTGGCCAAGGGCGAGCTTAGGGCGATCATCGGCCCGAACGGTGCCGGCAAGACGACGTTCTTCAACCTGATCACGGGTTTCTTTGCGCCGAGTTCAGGTGAGATCATCTTCGACGGCCGCAACGCGACGCGGCTGACCGCCCAGCAGCGGGTCAAGATCGGCATGGCGCGAACGTTCCAGATCACCGAGGTGTTTCCTGAGTTATCGGTGGACGAGAATGTGCGGATCGCGGCCGAGGTTACGGCCGGCTATGCGCTGAGCCCGTGGCTGTCGGCGGAGCGGGAACGAAGCGTCGATGCGACCGTCGCGGAACTGATTGCACGGGTCGGCCTTACGGAAAAATCCAAGCGCGCGGTGGGAGAACTGGCGCACGGCGATCAGCGGGCGGCCGAAATCGCGATGGCGCTGGCGCTCCGCCCGCGGCTCCTGCTGCTGGACGAGCCGACGGCCGGCATGGGCGAGCAGGAGACCTATCAGATTGCCGGGCTGATCCGCAGGCTGCATCACGATGAGAGCTATACCATCATCCTCGTCGAGCACGATATGCGCGTGGTGTTTCACCTCGCGGATCGCATCAGCGTGCTCGACCAGGGCGCGCTGCTTGCAGACGGCACGCCGGATGAGATTGCCGCCAACCGTGCGGTGCAGGAGGCCTATCTCGGGAAGGCGGCATGAACGCGATCGAGACCGAGGACCTGCACACCTATTACGGCAAGAGCCATATCCTGCACGGCGTCAGCCTGAAGGTGGCGGAGGGAAGGCTGACGACTCTCCTGGGCCGCAACGGCGCCGGAAAGACGACGACGATGCGCAGCCTGATGGGGCTGACGCCGGCGCGGCAGGGTAGTGTGCGGTTCTTCGGCACCGAGACGACGCGCTGGCCGCCCTTCCGCATCGCCGCACTCGGTGTAGGCTACGTACCGGAGGGGCGGAAGATCTTTCCCTATCTCTCGGTGGAAGAGAATCTGAAGGTTCCGCTGGAGCGGAGCGGGCCGTGGACCATTCCGCGAATCTACAAGCTGTTCCCGCGGCTTGCCGAGCGCAGGAACAATCGCGGGCGGCAGCTATCGGGCGGCGAGCAGGAGATGCTGTCGATTGCCCGCGCGCTCCTGATCAATCCCAAGGTGCTGATCCTGGACGAGCCTTCGCAGGGCCTTGCGCCGCTGATCGTGCGCGAGGTTTTCCGCATCATCTCCGAGATGCGCGACGAGGGGATCTCGGTGCTGCTCGTCGAGCAGAATGCACGGATGAGCCTGGAGATCGCCGACTTCGCTTACGTGCTCGATGACGGTGCGATCGTACATGGCGGGCCGGCTGCGGAACTTGCCAAGGACGAGGCACGGATCGAGTCGCTTGCCGGTGCGACGGCAGAGGGGTGGGACGAGAAGGCGACGGCGGGATAATCGCACGGCAAACGCGCCGGTGTCGCGCGCGACTGAGCGCGGCAGCTCCCGAGGCGCGCATTGGGCGACGGAAGCCCGCCCGGACTTCTGCCGGACAGGTCGTGTGTCCCGCTGTGTGCGGCGAGCAAGGCTTGACACACTTCTGTGCGCATGATGCTATCCGAAGAAAGTGCCCGACGCGTACGGCACGCGCGGCGGATTCGGGGGAAACGATGCGTGAAAATCCTTTGAAGCAGCGGCTGGCCGACGGCGGCTATGCTTTCGGCACCATGGTGTTCGAGTTCTTCACCCCCGGAATCGCGCAGATCGTGCATGCTGCCGGTGCCGAGTTCGTGCTCTACGACATGGAGCACAGCGGAGTCGGCATCGAGGGGATCAAGCAACAAATGGCGACCTGCCGCGGGATCAGGATCGTGCCGCTGGTCCGGGTGCCTGCCACCGAGTACCATTTCATTGCACGCACGCTGGATGCGGGCGCCATGGGCGTCATGGTGCCGATGGTCGAAAGCGCGGAACAGGCGCGCGAGATCGTGGCGATGACGCGCTATCCGCCGCGAGGCAGGCGCGGTGCGGCGTTCGGCGTGGCGCATGACGATTACGAGGCCGGACCGGTTACCGCGAAAATCGCCGCGGCGATGGCGCGTACGCTCGTCATCGTGCAGATCGAAACGGCGAAGGGCGCCGCGGCGGTGGAGGAAATCGCTGCTGTAGACGGCGTGGACGTGGTCTGGCTGGGGCATTTCGACCTGACGAACTTTCTCGGCATTCCAGGCGAGTTCGGCAATGCGAAATACCTGGCGGAGGTCGAGCGCATCGTTGCCGCAGCGCACCGGCACGGCAAGACGGCAGGTTTCATGCCGGTGGACGAGAAGTGGGCGCGAGACTACCTCGGCAAGGGATTCCGGATGATGGCGTACGGAATGGACCTGATGATGTTGCAGCAGCAGCTTGCGCATGGCCTCGGCGTGATGCGTGAGGCGGCTCAGGGTGGCGGAGCTGGCAAGCGGCGGGCACGGGGATGACGAAGTTCCGGGTTGGCCTGACGCGCGACCTGATGGATGCCAACGGGAAGCCGACATTCGGGGACGAGGCGCTGGCGACACTGGGCAAGGATTCGAGGATCACGTGGGAGGTCCTGGCCGAGGATGTGAAGGAGATCACCCCCGCCGAGGTGGGCGGGTACGATGCGCTCTATATCGGCATGCCGCGGGTGACGCCGGCAAGCTTCGTGGGCAATGTGCAGCGCACGCGGATCATCGCCCGCCATGGGGTCGGGTTCGATACGGTCGATGTCGGCGCCTGCACGGCGCATGGCGTGATCCTGACCATCCAGCCGGATGGGGTGCGACGGCCGATGGCAGTCGTGGCGCTGACCTATGTCTTCGCGCTGTCGCAGAAGCTCCTGATCAAGGACCGGCTGACTCGCGCCGGCCGCTGGGCGGAAAAGGTGGAGCATATGGGGCGCGGCCTCATCGGCCGCACGCTCGGGGTGATCGGCGCCGGCAATATCGGGAGCGAGATCATCCGCCTGGCGCAGCCGTTCGGGCTCCGCGTGCTGGCCGACGACCCCTATGTCGAGAGGCGGGTGATCGAGGCGGCGGGCGCGCGGGCGGTCGATCTTCCGACCCTGCTCCGGGAATCCGACTTCGTGGTCGTGATGTGCCAGTTGACGAAGGAGACGCGACACCTGATCGGCCGGGCGGAACTCCGGCTGATGAAACCGGACGCCTATCTGATCAGCATCGCGCGCGGGCCGATCGTGGACGAGGCGGCGCTGATTGCGGCACTCCGGGAAGGTCGTATTGCCGGCGCCGGGATCGACGTCTTCGAGCAGGAACCCGTCGATCCGGCAAATCCGCTGCTGGCGATGGAGAACGTCATCGTCACGCCGCACGCACTGTGCTGGACCGATCAATGCTTCAGCGGCATTGCCGAGAGCGGGTTCAAGGGGATCGTGGCGGCCTTCTCGGGGCAGGAGCCGCGCGGCGTGGTCAACCGGGACGTGCTGGCGGATAAAGGGCTCAAGGAGTGGCTGGCGGCGAACGCAGCAGCCGGGCGGGGGTGACTGCCGGCGATCAGGGGAGGAACAGGACAATGGACGAGATGATCCCGAACGAAGAGCACGAGCGGGCGCTTGCACGCGAGTTGGATGCGTGGCTCGCCGGTGACCATTCCAGGAGGCATGTTCTTGCTGCACTGCTCGGTATCGGGGCAGGAGCTGCGGTGCTGCCGGCAACAGCGCGTGCGGCGAGCCGGGCCGGCTTCCTCGGGCGGCAGCAGGAGCAGTTGCTCGAGCAGGCGGCGGCGGAGCTTGCCTCTCCGGACACGCCGCTTGGCAAGGCACAGGCGGACGCCGTCGCTGCCTCCACCAAGGCGCCGACGGACGGCTCGGCCTATCGTGCGGTGGCGGCGGCGAAGGGAAAATACAACAACGTCTCGCTGGCGCTCACCTACGAGGCGGGCCTGCAAGCGCTTGAGCCGCGCAACTTCTCCGGCCCGCTCTGGCAGCAATTGACCGGAATGAACTACAGCGTGGTGGAGCTGGCGCACCCGGATCTCTATTCCAAGGCGATCACCGAGCATATCGCGGGCTCCGGTGCGTACGACGTGCTCGATATCGAGCCGGCCTGGATCCCATCGCTTGCCAATGGCGGAGTGATCGCGCCGGTCGACGAATACGTAAAGAAGTACATGAACGAGGCGGATCTCAACGACTATCACCCGCTGTTCAAGTACCTGCCGTTGTACAAGGGCAAGCGCTGGGGCTTCTTCGACGACGGAGACCAGCTCGAGCTCTACTACCGCACCGACGTGTTCGGCGATCCCAAGCTGAAGAGCGCCTACGAGGCGAAGTACAAGCAGCCCTACCGGGTGCCAACGACCTGGGACGAATACTCCCAGGTGGCGCAGTTCATCACCGACCAGCTCGCGCCCAACGTCTATGGCGCGGTGCATTTCCGCAAGTTCGGCAGCCCCGGCAACCAGTACGCGTTCTGCCAGGAGTTCCGGGTCAATGGCGGGGTCTTCTTCGATGCGAAGACGATGCAGGCGCAGCTCGCCACGCCTGCGGGCATCAAGACGCTCGAGCAGATGATTGCCGCCAACAAGGCGTCGGTGCCGGGCAACAACGACCTCGATGCGGTGGCGGCGTGGGTTGCCTGGCTGACCGGCAAGTCGGCGATGCACTTCTCCTGGCCGCCGACGGGGCGGATGAGCGAGAACTATTCGCAACGATCCAAGGCGATCAACTTCGTGCCGGCCTCGAAGATTGCAGGCAAAGTGGGTTATGCCATCATGCCCGGCAAGAACGGGGAAATGGCCTCGGGCTTCGTCAAGGCCATTTCGGCGGACAGTCGCAACCCGGAGGCGGCGTATCTGTTCGCGCAATGGCAGAGCTCGCCGCCGATCTCGCTGGTCAGGGTGATGCTGCCCTATACGCTGCGCGATCCGTACCGGATCTCGCACTACACTTCGCCGATCTACCGCTCGCTCTGGCCGTCGGCCAAGGACTACCTGCTCAACCTCGCCAACGCGGCGAATTTCGGGATCACCGACCTGATCATGCCGGGCTGGCAGGATTATGCGCTGACCCTCGACCGGATGTGCACGGCGGTGTGGGCCGGCAAGGACCCGAAGGCCGCGCTCGAGGGAGCGGACGCCGAATGGAACGCGACCACCCGGAAGATCGGCGTCGATGCGCAGCGCGCCGCCTACCAGGAATTTCTCAAAGGGGTGGCGTGCTATCCAGACCACACGGTCGATGCGATGGGGCAGGCCGTGCACCTGACCTGAGGGCGGCGGGGCGGCGCCGGGCAGGCAAGCCGGGCGTGCCTGCTCGCGCTTTCGGTCGCGGAAGACGGAGGCGATGAGCGGGGGCATCGGGGCGCACGGGCTCGCCACCCGTGCAGCGCGGCGAGACGGGCGGGCGCTGCTCGCGACCTGGAGCGAGCAGCATATCAAATGGCTGCTGGTGGCGCCGGCGATCGTGCTTATTCTTGCGATCACGGTCTATCCGCTCGGCTATTCGGTCTGGGTCGCCTTTGTCAATTTCGATTTCCTCATCCCCGGCCATGCCTTCGTGGGGCTGGGCAACTTTGCGGCCGTGCTCGGCGATCCGGTGGCGCTGCATTCGGTGGTGGTGACAGCCATCTTCACCGTGGCGGATGTCGGGATCGAGTTCGTGCTCGGGCTGGCGCTCGCGCTGGCGCTCGAGAAGACGTTCCGTGGCCGCGGGGTGCTGATGGCCATCTTCGTGGTGCCATTGTTCATCGCCCCGGTGATCGTCGGCCAGTTCTGGTCGCTCCTGCTGCAGCGGCCATTCGGGCCGATGGACTACATCCTGAGCGTGATCCTGCGCCACCCGGTGACGATCAGCTGGCTCACTGAATTTCCCTGGGACTTCATCGGCATCATCCTCGCCGATGTATGGCAGTGGACATCGTTCATCCTGGTGATTTTACTTGCCGGGCTGGCCGGCATTGCATCGGAACTGCATGAAGCAGCGGCGATCGACGGAGCGGGAGGCTGGCAGAATTTCCGCTTCATCACGCTGCCGCAACTCGTGCCGATGATCCTGCTGGCTGTGACATTCCGGCTGCTGGGCGCGGTCAACCTGTTCGATACCATCTTCATGATGACCGGTGGCGGGCCGGGCACCAGCACCTATACCACGGCCTATTACCTT
Organism: Acetobacteraceae bacterium; assembly: GCA_030041255.1. Lineage (GTDB taxonomy): Bacteria > Pseudomonadota > Alphaproteobacteria > Acetobacterales > Acetobacteraceae > JAKAWQ01. Next base: position 49,124 of record JASHOF010000075.1, on the reverse strand, counting down.
TATCAGACCGGGTTCCAGCAGTTCCATCTCTCGCAGGCGACGGCGGGGAGCTGGCTGTTCCTGATCCTGGTCTCGGTCGCCATCTTCCTGCTCGTGCGCCGACTTCTGAAAGTGGAGGAAGCATGACGCGAAAACGCGGGCTTCTGTTCCGGTGGCGCCGTTTCGGCATCGGCCGCTCGGTCCTGCTCGGCCTCTTCCTGCTGTTCGTGCTGTTCCCCTTCTACTGGGTCGCGGTGACCTCGATCAAGCCGAGCAGCGATTACCTGGCGATGCCGCCGGTGTGGTTCCCTGCCCATCCGACGATCGTGCACTATGTGGCGGCGCTGTTCGCCTATCGCGGGCTTGCCGGCCTCCTGAACAGCCTGATCGTTGCGGTGGCGACGACAGTGGCGTCGGTGGCGCTCGGCACCTGCATGGGCTACAGCATGGTGCGATTCGGCACCGGCGGAAGGGACCTTGCCTTCTGGGTGCTGTCACAGCGCTTCCTGCCGCCGATCGCGGTGGTGCTGCCGATATTTCTACTTTATCGGAGTTTCGGGCTCTACGACACCCGGTTCGGGTTGGTACTGATCTACACCGTGATGACGCTGCCGCTGTCGGTATGGATGATGTACGCGTATTTCCGCCAGGTGCCGCGGGCGCTGGAGGAGGCGGCGCTGGTCGATGGTTGTGGCTGGTGGGGCGCGTTCTGGCGGATTGCCGTCCCGTTAGCGGTGCCGGCGATCATTGCGGCGGCGGCATTCGCATTCATCGGTGTGTGGACGGAATTCTTCTTCGCGCTCAACCTGACCAGCCGCCACGCCTTCACGCTGCCTACCGTGTTCCGCTCGTTCCTGAGTTTCCAGGGCGCACAGTACGGCGAGTCGAGTGCGCTCGCGGTGATCTCGCTGGTGCCTTCGATCGTGCTCGGGATGCTGGTGCAGAAGCACCTGGTACGCGGGCTGACACTCGGTGCGGTGCGCGGATGAGCGGCGCGGGAGAGCCGGGGGCGGCGGTGGCACTGTTCGGCGAACTGCGTGGGCCGGCGGCGGAGCGGCGCGAGGTCTCGGTCGGGGTGCTCTCCTTCACGATCGAGGGGTTGGCACTGCGGTGGATCCGTTTTGCAGGGGTGGAGGTGCTGCGAGGCGTCGCCTTCGTGGTGCGCGATCGTGACTGGGGCACCTATCAGCCGGTGGTGGCGATCGAGGAATTTGCGAGGAATACGGATGGAATCCGGATCCGGCTCGGGGCGAGGATCGTCGAAGGCGAGGCGACGCTCGCGTGCCGGATAGTAGTGCAAGCGGCGGCGGATCGGCTGTCGATTGCGGGGAGCGTCACGAGCCACGGGCGTTTCGAGACCAACCGCACCGGATTCGTGGTGCTGCACGGAGGGGAGTGCGCCGGAGGGCCGGTCCGTGTGCAGCACGCGGCGGGCGGGCGAACCGGTGCGACATTTCCGTTGCTCGTGAGCCCGCACCAGCCGTTTTTCGATATCGCGGCGATCGAGCACGAGCCGGCAGCAGGACTTGTCGCGGAGGTTCGGTTCTCGGGCGATGTGTTCGAAATGGAGGATCAGCGCAACTGGTCTGACGCCTCGTTCAAGACCTACAGTCGGCCGCTCGCGCTTCCGTTTCCGTACACGATCGGGGACGGCGAGTCGGTCGAGCAGACGGTCGGCGTGACGATCCGGGGCCGGCCGGCGGCGCGGCCGCGGGCGGGCGGCGATATGGCGCGCGTCGCGGTAGCGGATGATGCAGGCGGGCAATTGCCCGAGCTTGGCCTTGGCGGGCGGGCGAAGGATTACCGGGGAACGGAAGTGCTGCGCCGGCGCCTTGCGGATCTCAAGCCGGCACTCTTGATGCTCGAGGCGGAGAAGGGCGCTTCCTTGGAGGAGTTCCGCGCGGCGGTGCAAGCGAGCGGGGCAGGCGCGGCGGTGATGCTGCGGCCGGGCCAAGACGGGCTTGCGGCGTGGCGTGAGCGGCTGGGGCGTGCCGGGGTGCAGCCGGCGGCGATCGCGCTGGTGACGACCGAGCGGGCGACGGTGGAAGAGGCGCGGCGGCTTTTCCCGGGCGTCAGGATCGGCGCCGGCACCGATGCCTTCTTTGCCGAGTTCAACCGGCAGCGGACCGCCCGCCGCGAGCCGCCGCCGGCGGCCGATTTCCAGTTCTGGACCGTCAATCCGACAGTGCATGCAATGGACGATGCGTCCGTCATGGAAACCCTCTCGGTGCTCTCCGATCAGGCGGCGAGTGCGCGGGCGCTCGTTCCGGATGTGCCGCTCTGGTGCGGGCCGGTCAGCTTGCGCATGCGGTTCAATCCGAATGCGACCGGACCGGCTCAACCCGATCCGCCGGGGGTCGCGCCGGCGGATTCGGATGCCCGCCAGCGCGGCCTGATCGGGGCTGCCTTTATGCTCGGGCAGATCGCGGCCTGGGCGACGGCGGGGATCGAGACACTCGTGCTCTATGCGCCCTTTGGCCCGCGTGGGGTGATCCATGCTGAGAGCGGGTTTGCGGTACCCTGGTACGACGCCTGCGAGGAGGGCGCGGTCTACCCCGCGTATCTCGTACTGGCCGGGCTTGCCGCAGGGCCGCGCCGGCTGAAGCTGAAGGCCGTCCGGAACGACGTTCCGGAACAGGTCGTGGCGCTGGCGAGTGCGGATGCACTGTGGCTTGCCAATCGCGGAGCGACGGCAATCGAGATCAGCACGCCGGGGAAAGCCGTGCGCGTGCTGGATGCGGCAAGCTTCGCGGAAGCGGCACGGAGACCGGCGGGATTCTGGAGTCGCGATGCCGTGCCAATGGCGGGCGGGCGGCTTCGGCTCGGCGGCTACGCGGTGGCGCGCCTCACTCTCTGACGGTTCGGTGCATCCGCTTCAGGGATGGTTCCCGGCGTCGCCGTTGCTTCCGCTCAGGCGATCCATGAGAGCGAGAAGGAGGCCGGAGAGGACGATCACGATCTGGATCACGACCTGCCAGAAGATGGTGCGATCTTGCAGGTGCCCGGGATAGATGAAGCTTTCGAGCAGGCGGATGCTGGAGATGCCGACGATCGAGGCGACCAGCTTCAGCTTGATGGTGGCGAGATCGAAAGTGCCCATCCGGGCGACGGGAGCCGAAACCGGGATTGCCATGATGCGGGCGATGAACCCGCTGTAGCCGGCGAGAGCGACCACCATCAGAAGATTGCCGACCAGGGCGAAATCGACGAGCGAAAGCGCGGACAGGATCAGGTCGCTTTCCGACGTGCCGAGGACGGCCGGGATCGCCAGGATGAGTTCCTGGATGAATTTCACGACGATGAGGGCGAGCATCACGATGAGGCCGATGGAAACCGGCGCCATCAGCCAGGTACCGAAGGCGATCGTGCGCTCGAGGATGCGCCCGAGGCGCTCGGTTGCGTCGGGCCTCCGCTCGCTCACGCTCCTCCCCCCGGCCGGCCGCCGATCAGGCCGCCTTTGCCATGCCGCGCAGCACGTACTGCAGGATGCCGCCGTGGTGGTAATAGGCGACCTCATCGAGCGTATCGACGCGTGAGCGGAGAGTTGCCTGGTCCGTCTTGCCGTCGGGGCGATGGATGACGAGCGTGACGTCCATGCGCGGACGGAGATCGGCGAGCCCGACGATATCGAGCACTTCTTCACCGGACAGGCCGAGGGTGTTGCGGTCCGTGCCTTCAGGGAAGACGAGCGGCAACACCCCCATGCCGACGAGGTTGGAGCGGTGGATGCGCTCGAAGCTCTCGGCGATCACCGCCTTCACGCCGAGCAGGAGCGTGCCCTTGGCCGCCCAGTCGCGCGAGGAGCCGGTGCCGTACTCCTTGCCGCCCAGCACCACGAGCGGCACGCCTTCCTTGCGGTAGCGCGTCGCGGCATCGAAGATCGACATCTGTTCGCCGGAGGGCAGGTGCTTCGTGAAGCCGCCTTCGACGCCGTTCAGCAGTTCGTTGCGGATGCGGATGTTGGCGAAGGTGCCGCGGATCATCACCTCATGATTGCCGCGCCGCGCACCGTAGCTGTTGAATTCCCTTTCCGGGATCTGGCGTTCGAGGAGGTACTGGCCGGCCGGCGAGGAGCGGCGGATCGAGCCGGCCGGGCTGATATGATCGGTGGTGATCGAATCGCCGAGCCGGGCCAGGATGCGGGCGCCCGTGATGTCCTCGATCGGCGCGGGCTCCGGCTTGATGCCTTCGAAGTACGGCGGGTTGCGGACGTAGGTGGAGGAGTCCGACCAGCGGTAGGTCTCGGTGCCGGTGGTGACCTGGATGGCACGCCACTGTTCCGGCCCCTTGAAGACCTCGGCGTAGCGCTTGTGGAACATCTCGGGCAGCACGTTCGATTGCACGACCTCGGCGATCTCGCGGTTGGAAGGCCAGATGTCCCGGAGATGGACGGGCTTGCCCTCCCGATCGGTGCCGAGCGGGGCGGTGGTGATGTCTTCGGTCATGGTGCCGAGCAGAGCGTAGGCGACGACGAGCGGCGGGCTGGCGAGATAGTTGGCGCGCACGTTCGGGTGGATGCGTCCCTCGAAATTGCGGTTGCCGGACAGCACGGCGACGCCGACGAGGTGGTTGGCCTCAATGGCCTCGGCGATCGGCGCATCGAGAGGGCCTGAATTGCCGATGCAGGTGGTGCAGCCATAGCCCACGAGGTTGAAGCCGAGCGCGTCGAGATCGGTCTCTAAGCCGGACTTGGCGAGATACTCGCTGACCACCTGGGAGCCGGGCGCGAGCGAGGTCTTGACCCACGGCTTCGGTGTGAGGCCGCGGGCGCGCGCCTTGCGCGCGAGGAGGCCGGCGGCGACCATGACGGAGGGATTGGAGGTGTTGGTGCAGCTCGTGATGGCGGCGATCACGACATGGCCGTGTTCGAGATCGAAGTTGCGGCCGGCGACCGCAGCGCGCCGGGCGGTTTCGGCGGCGGGCACGCCGAGGGATTTCGTGAGCGCGGTCTTGAAGGCGGCGGCGGCTTCTTTGAGGGTCACGCGATCCTGCGGGCGCTTGGGGCCAGCGAGCGAGGGAACGACCGATCCGAGATCGAGCGCAACGGTATCCGAGAAGCGCGGCTCCGGCGTCGTTTCATCGCGCCACAGACCTTGGGCCTTGGCGTACGCCTCGGCCAGGGCGATGCGATGCGGATCGCGCCCGGTGAGCCGCATATAGTCGAGGGCCACCCGATCGAGCGGGAAGAAGCCGCAAGTGGCGCCGTATTCGGGCGACATGTTGCCGATGGTCGCGCGGTCGGCGAGCGGGAGCTGATCGAGGCCGGGGCCGAAGAACTCGACGAATTTGCCGACCACGCCCTTGCGGCGCAGCAGTTCGGTCACGGTCAGCACGAGGTCGGTTGCGGTCGCGCCTTCCGGCAGCCGGCCGCTGAGCCTGACACCGATCACGTCGGGGATCAGCATGGCGATCGGCTGGCCGAGCATCGCCGCTTCGGCCTCGATGCCGCCCACGCCCCAGCCCAGCACGCCGAGGCCATTGACCATGGTGGTGTGGCTGTCGGTGCCGAAGAGAGTGTCGGGGTAGACGTAGCGCACGCCATCGACCTCGCTCGTCCAGGCGCCCTGGGCGAGATATTCGAGGTTGACCTGATGGCAGATGCCGGTCTCGGGCGGCACGACGCGGAAGTTGCGGAAGGCCTCCTGGCCCCAGCGGAGGAAGCCGTAGCGTTCGCCGTTGCGGCCGAAATCGGCGACGACGTTCCGCTCGAGCGCGTCCGGGCTGGCGAAGAAATCGACCATCACCGAGTGGTCGATGACGAGATCGACGGGCACCAGGGGATTCACCTTCTCCGGGCTGCCGCCGAGATGGCGGATGCCGTCGCGCATGGCGGCGAGGTCGACGACCGCCGGGACGCCGGTGAAATCCTGCATCAGGATGCGTGCCGGGCGGAACGGGACTTCCTTGTCGGAATGGGCATTGGCGAGCCAGGCGGCGATCGCCTCCGCGTCTTCGACTTTGAAGGTCTTGCCGTCCTCGGCGCGCAGCACGTTCTCGAGCAGGACCTTGAGGCTGATCGGCAGGCGGGAGAGATCGCCGAGCTTCGCGGCGGCGGCGGCGAGCGAGAAGTACTGATAGTCCTGGCCGCCCACGCTGACCGTGCGGCGTGTCTTCAGGCTGTCCTGCCCGATCTTTGTCATTTCGCGACTGCCTTTGCCGTTTGCCGCGCCGCCCGGCCGGGCCGGCCGCGCTTGCCACTGGCACAACCCGGCGACGGCACGCATAAACCATAGGCTTCCGGCCATCCTTCACAAGCCGGGAGACTGCAAGCCAGGGTGTTGGGGGCCGGGGTGCTGCAAGCGGAAGCATTGGCGGCGATCAGGGGGGAACGGCTCGTCCTCCGGGATGTCTCGTTCACGCTCAGGCCCGGTGAGGCGCTGGCCGTGCGCGGGCCGAATGGTGCCGGCAAATCGACGCTGCTCAGGCTGCTGGCCGGCCTCATGCGCCCGGCGGCGGGCCGGTTGCTTTGGGGGGGCAAGGATGCGCTCGATGATCCGCCACTGCATGCACGGCGTCTTGCCTATCTCGGGCACCAGGATGCGGTGAAGGCAGGGCTGACGGGAGCCGAGAATCTGCGTTTTGCCGCCCGCGTGTCGGGCGGATCGGTGGCTCAGGCACTGGCTCTGATGGAGCTTTCAGCGCTGGCCGACCTGCCGGTGAGGCTCTATTCGGCCGGGCAGAAACGGCGGCTCGCGCTGGCGCGGGTGGCCCTCTCCAAGGCGCCGCTCTGGCTGCTCGATGAGCCGAGCAATGGCCTCGATGCGGCGGCCGCGGCGAGTCTCGGGCGGCTGATCGAGGCGCAAAGGGAACGGGGCGGGATGGTGATCGCTGCGTCGCACCTGCCGCTGGCGCTCGAACGCGCGGGTGAACTCGTTCTCGGATGAGGATGCTTGCTGCCCTCATCGGCCGCGAAATCCGGCTGGCGCTCCGGCACGGCGCGGACAGCGTGGCGGCGGTGCTGTTCTTTCTTGTCGTCAGCGTGCTGTCCCCGCTGGCGATCAGTCCCTCGCCGGCAGTATTGGCCCGGCTGGCGGGGGGGATCGTCTGGGTGGCGGCGCTACTGGCCTCGCTGTTGCCGCTCGAGCGGTTGTTCGGCGCCGATTACGACGACGGTTCGCTCGATCAGCTTCTGCTGTCGGGACTGTCGCCGCTCGCCGTGGCGGCGGGCAAGACGGCCGCGCATTGGCTGCTGACTGGCTTGCCGTTGCTGGTTGCGGCCGGGCCGATTGCCATCATGCTGCGGCTCGATCCTGGGCGTGTCGCGGTTCTGCTGGAGGGGCTCCTGCCCGGCACTCTCACCCTTTCGCTGATCGGGGCGGCAGGGGCGGCGCTGGTGCTCGGTGCCCGGCGCGGCGCCATGCTGCTGCCGCTCCTGGTGCTGCCGCTGGCGACGCCGGTGCTGATTTTCGGGACCGCGGCGGTCGCTCAGGATCACCCGCGTGCCGAACTGCTGTTGCTGGCGGCGCTGCTGGCGGCCGCCCTGCCGCTCTGCCCATTGGCGGCAGGCGCCGGCCTCAAGGCTGCCGCGGGGTCATGAGGCGGTCTGGATGTTGCCGTTGCGAAGGCCGGCCCTGAGCCGCTCGAGCGCGCGTGCCAAGCGTTCGGGGGACTGGGCGAAGCAAATCCGGAGATGTCCCTCGCCGCCCTCGCCGAAGGCGGCGCCGGGGGCGACTGCGACCTTGTGCTCGAGGAGCAGGCGGCGGGCCAGGGCGAGGCTGTCGGCGAGCCCTTCGATGCCGAGGAAGGCGTAAAAGGCGGCATCCGGCGCGGCGTAGCGGATACCGTTCTCGCCTTCGAGCGCCGCGCCGACCATCCGGCGCCCTTCGGTGCAGAAGCGGAGGAAGCGTTCAGGGGTGGCAGTGTCGGCCAGGGCCGCCATCCCGGCGTGCTGGATGAACGGTGCGACCGAGGAGTGGGTGACCTCGACCAGTTCGGCGATGGTTTCGCGGGTGTTGGCGGGCAGCACCATCCAGCCGAGTCGCCAGCCGGTCATGATCCAGGTCTTGCTGAAGCTGTTGCAGACGATCAGGCGGTCCTCGGGCGACGCGACGTCGAGGAGGGACGGGGCAGCCGGGCTGCCGTCGTAGACGAGGCGCGAATAGACCTCGTCCGAGATCAGCCACGTGCCGTGCTGGCGGCAGAGGGCGAGGATGGTGGCGAGTTCGGCGCGGGTTGCGGTCCAGCCGGTCGGGTTGTTGGGCGAGTTCAGGAGGAAGGCACGCGCGCCGGGAATCAGGGCCGCGAGCCGATCGAGATCGAGGTGGAAGCGGCCATTCGGTTCGGGTGTGAGCGGAAGGGCGCTGACCGTGGCACCGCGCAGCCGCGCGGCGTTGCCGGCGTTCGGCCAGGCGGGTGTGTGCACGAGCACGCGCTCGCCGGCACGGACCGTGGCGGATAGTGCGAGATTGAGGGCGGCCATCCCCGAGGCGGTGACCTGGATGCGATCCTCTGTCACCGGGTTCGCGTGCAGGCGTGTGAGAGAGGCGGCGAGTGCTTCACGAAGAGCGGGCACGCCGCGCACATCGACGTATTTCGTGGCTCCGGCATCAATGGCGGCGAGGGCGGCGTTGCGCGCTACGTCGGGGCTCGGCTGGTCGGATTCGCCGAAGCAGAGAAAATCGACATCCTTGGTGGCGAAAGCGAGCTTGGCGATCTCGACGATGCGCGATCCGGGCAGGCGGGTGATGTCATGCATGGGTACGGGTGTACGCCTCATGGAAGAGGAGAGCGAGGGAGCGGCCCGTGGTGTCGATTGCGCCGGGCCTGGAGCGGGTCCAGCTTCCAGAGGACACGCTCTCAATCGCCTGAGCGTGCGGGTTGGCGGGCCATTGTGCGCTCTCTTCTACAGCGGCTTCTGCGCCTTCTCGAGCAGGCGCGAGAAGAGACCTGGCTTCTTCGGGGCCGGTTTCGCCACATTCGCCTCACGGGCCCGTGAAGCGGCCAGCTTCCCTTTCCGGGCAAGCCATTTCTCGAGACTCATGCCGGCCTTGGCGGCGCGCCTGGTTTCGTAGGCCAGCTTGCCATCGGACATCGCCTTGTCCACGGGGTGTTCCTTTTTGCTTGCCCGTGCCGGGTTGTGGCAGGGTGGTTTATTGAGGGCAAGATGGCGGCAGTGGGAAGCGCGGCAGGGGCCGAGCAGTGGCTGAGCCGAGGCTGAAGACGGAAATCTGGGTGCATGCCACGCTCCGGCTGGCGGATGCCGCGGGGCGGCCCGGAGCCATGCTGCACCGCGGCGACGGGGACGCAGGAGGCGTGCTGGTGGTGCTGCGTGGCCCGGCGGGGCTCTGTGTTCTTTCCCAGGTCAGCACGGCGGAGGGCAAACCGGCCTGGCTCCGGGCTACCGGGCCCGAGCCGGTGGACCAGGCAAGCGTGGACGCGTACCTGAGCCGCCAGATGCGGACGGACCCGGACCTCTGGGTGATCGAGTTTCATGCTCCCGATCTTTGCCCGCCTTTTGCCGCTAAGATCGTATAGAGGACCATACTGGAAGCTAGTGTGGCTGATCTGCTTGCGACTTGTGGCATATATGCAACATGGCGGGACAAAATCGCAACGGCCGACTGCCCGGAGGCTGCGGATGTGCTAAGCAAGGTTGGAAGCGGTGGTGGCAGCGAGAGTTGGCCGAGAGGCAGTTGCTCGCCGGCTGCGCCACGAGAGCACGAGCGGAACGAGGAGAGGACCCATGAAGCTCCGGACTGCGCTACTGGCCGCGACGGGATTGGCGGCATTGGTGATTGCACAGCCCGTGATGGCGCAGACGCAGCCCGTGACAGGCATCTATGTTGGCGGCGGGCTCGGCTACAACATTCTGAGCAATCAGAAGGTGCACGCGACGACTACGATCGATGGCAACGACACGCTCGAGGGCGAGACCCATCTCCAATTCAATGGCGGCTTCGTGGGGGTCGGCAGCGTCGGCTACGGCTTCGGTAACGGCCTTCGGGTGGAGCTGCAGGGCGACTATTACGCGAACCAGGTCGGCGGAACGAACGACCAGGACGTGACCGCGAGCGGATGGGAGAACAAGTACGGCGTGATGGTGAATGCGCTGTACGACTTCTATAACTTCGGACTCCCCATCGTTCCGTATATTGGTGCCGGCGTCGGCTACCAGTGGGCACACTGGAGTGGCGTGACCCTGGCCTCCCCAGGCTCCAGCCCGACCGTTGCGGCACAGACAAACGGCACCGAGGGCTCGTTTGCCTATCAGGGGATCGTCGGTGCCGCTTATCCGGTGGCGGCCATTCCCGGCTTGGCGCTGACCGCCGAATACCGCTTCATGGGGATGAACGGCACGCGCAACTATAGCGCGACCACGAGCGTAGGCGGTGTCCCCTTTACGCCGACGACGCTCAAGGTTACCGAGGAGTACAACAACAGCTTCCTGATCGGCGTCCGCTACAACTTCGGCGTGGCGCCGCCGCCGCCGCCGCCCGCACCGGTGGCGGCTCCGGCGCCTGCGCCGGCGCGCACCTATCTCGTGTTCTTCGACTGGGACAGGTACGACCTGACCGACCGGGCGAAGGCGATCATCGCCGAGGCGGCGCAGAATTCGACCAAGGTCCAGACCACGAAGATCCAGGTCAACGGCTATACGGACACGTCGGGCACGCCTGAATACAACATGGGGCTGTCGATTCGCCGGGCCAATTCGGTGAAGGCGCAGCTCATCACTGATGGCGTGCCGGCGAACATCATCTCGATCGAGGGCTTCGGCGACACGCATCTGCTGGTACCAACAGGCCCGGGCGTGCGTGAGCCGCAGAACCGGCGCGTCGAGATCATCCTCCAGTAGCCTGGTACGAAGAGGGCAGCGCGGCCTCTGAATACCGCCGCGCTACAGTTCGTAGTGTAAAGGGCTGGCCGGGAGATTCCCTGGCCAGCCTTTTCGTTTCCGGGCACCCCGCGATAGAACGGCAGGCGAGCTGGACCGTTGTCGGCCTGACCGGGCGGCCCGACAAGGATCTGGAACATTTTTCGAGCCCGCGATTCACTCCCTCCGACGTTTCCGCGTCGGGCGATCGCGGGCCAGGGAGAAAAGGCGGATGAGGCTGCGGCCCCTGTTGTTGCTGACGGCCATCCTGGCCGCGCCTGCATCAGCGATCGCGCAGCCGTTCCAGGGCATTTATATCGGCGGCGCGGCGGGGGCGAATTTCCTCGGCCAGGAGAGCATCCATTCGTCCTCGGCGCTCGATCTGCCGAGCGGACGCGCCCAATTCTCGAACGGATTCGCCGGGCTCGGCAGCATCGGCTACGGGTTCGGCGATGGCGTCAGGGTCGAGCTCGAAGGAAGCTGGCGGAACAATGCACTGCACGCTCTGCTCAGGCCTGGCGATCCGACCGCGGCAGGCGGACGGCAGGCCATGACCGCGGTGATGGCGAATGCACTGTTCGACATCGACATCAGCTCGCGCTGGGTCTTTCCCTATCTCGGTGGCGGGATCGGTTATGCCTGGACGGACTGGCAGCGGATATCCGCGAGTGCGCCCGGCAGCGTATTCTCTGCTGACGACACGGCGGGCGCATTTGCCTACCAGGCGATGGCCGGGCTCTCATTTCCCGTCCCGCACGTGCCCGGGCTTTCGTTCACCGCCGAATACCGGTTCTTTGCCGTCCCCGGCGGGCTGACCATGAAGAGCTCCTTTCTGAACGGCGGGCATCTGGCGGAGGGAAACACGGATTTCTGGTTCAATCACAACCAGAGTCTCCTGCTCGGGGTGCGCTATGCGTTCGGCGTGACACCCCCGGTGCTGGCGGCTGCCGCCTCCCCGCAAGCGGCGTCGACAGCGCAGGAGAAGCGCGATTTCCTGGTCTTCTTCGACTGGGACAAGGCAACGCTGACAGAGCGGGCGCGGGGGGTGATCAGCGAAGCGGCGCACGCTGCGGCGGGCGGCGGGGTGACGCGGATCAATGTGAACGGCTACACGGATACGTCCGGCACGCCCGAATACAATCACGGGCTGTCGATTCGCCGGGCCGAGGCGGTCGCAGCGCAACTGATCACGGACGGCGTGCCGAAGGCGGAGATTGCCATCATGGGTTACGGCGAGACGCATCTCCTGGTGCCGACCGGGCCTGGCGTGCGGGAGCCACAGAACCGCCGGGTCGACATCATCCTCCATTGAGTGGACAGGCCGTGACTCGTTTCGATACCATCATTGTCGGGGCAGGCAGCGCCGGCGCCGTGCTGGCGAACCGGCTTTCCGCGAGGCCGGACAATTCGGTGCTTCTGCTGGAAGCGGGCGGGAACGACCGCTACATCTGGATTCACATCCCGATCGGCTATCTCTATACGCAGAACAATCCCCGCACCGACTGGTGTTTCAAGACGGAGGCCGAGCCGGCGCTGAACGGGCGTGCGCTTTCCTATCCGCGCGGCCGCGTGCTCGGCGGCTGCTCCTCGATCAACGGCATGATCTATATGCGCGGCCAGGCGCGCGACTACGATCTCTGGCGACAGCTCGGCAATGTCGGCTGGGCGTGGGACGATGTGCTGCCCTACTTCAAGCGCTCCGAAGACCAGGTGAGAGGCGCCGACGAGGTGCATGGCGTTGGCGGGGAGTGGCGGGTCGAGGAGATGCGGATCTCCTGGGAAATCCTCGATGCCTTTCGTGCCGCGGCGGTCGAAATCGGCATTCCCCCGACCGACGATTTCAACCGGGGCAACAACGAGGGATGCGGCTATTTCCAGGTCAATCAACGCCGGGGCGTGCGGGTCAACACCGCCAAGGCGTTCCTGAAGCCGGCACGCAGGCGGGCCAACCTCGCGGTGACGACCGGGGCCGAGGCCGCGGAGCTCCTGTTCGAAGGGAAGCGCTGCGTCGGGGTTGCGTTCGTGCGCCGCGGGGTCAGAGAGGAAGCGCGTGCCGGGGAGGTGATTCTGGCCGCCGGGGCGATCGGCTCACCGGTGCTGCTCGAGCGCTCGGGCATCGGTGCTGCGGCGCGCTTGCAGAGTCACGGCATCGCCGTGCGCCAGGAGCTTGCCGGTGTCGGGGAGAATTTGCAGGACCATCTGCAAATCCGCATGGCGTACAAGGTGCATCACACCAAGACCCTGAACGAGCGCGCGAACAGCCTGGTCGGACGGATCGGCATGGGGCTCGAGTATTTCCTGTTCCGCCGCGGGCCGCTGACCATGGCGCCGAGCCAGCTCGGCTGTTTCACGAAGAGCGATCCGGCACGCGATACGCCGGACCTCGAGTACCATATCCAGCCGTTGAGCCTGGATCGGTTCGACGCGCCGCCGCACCCGTTTCCGGCTTTCACTGCTTCGGTCTGCAATCTCCGCCCGGAAAGCCGGGGCTCGGTGCACCTGAAGGGGCCGGAGCCGAAGCGGGCGCCGGCGATCCGGCCGAATTACCTTGCGACGGAGGAAGATCGCCGCGTCGCGGCCCTGTCGATGCGGCTGACCCGCCGCATCGCCGCGGCGAAGGCGCTGGCGCGCTTCGAGCCGGAAGAGTTCCGACCCGGCCCGGCTGCGGAGACCGATGCCGATCTCGTGCGGGCCGCAGGCGAGATCGGGACCACCATCTTCCACCCTGTCGGCACCTGCCGGATGGGGTCGGATCGGCTTGCGGTGGTGGATGCGCGGCTGAAGGTGCGCGGGATCGGCGGGCTGAGGGTCGCCGACGCCTCGGTGATGCCGACCATCACTTCGGGCAACACCAACGCGCCGACGATCATGATCGCCGAGAAGGCGGCCGACATGATTCTGGAGGATCGAGCGCGCGGAGATTGATCGCTCCGCACTGATCGCTCCGCCCTGGCCGATTGCGGGCTAATCGAAAGTGATGCAGGCCTTGACCAGGCCGTCGTGCCGTTCCCGCGCGGCGGCGAATGCCTCGGCGATCCGCTCCAGTGCGAACCGGTGGGTGAGCAGGGGAACGACGTCGATGGCGCCGGTCGCGATCAGCGCGAGTGCCTGACGGAAGGAGGCGAGTCCGGGTTCCGCCTGCGTGCCGTGCACGGCACGCAGGGTGAGCTTCTTGCGGAAGAACGCCTCTGCGGGGAACGCATCGAAGGTTGCGCTGGTGGGCAAACCGAAAAAACCGACCATGCCGGATTCTCCCGCGGCATGGAGCGCCTGGATGCGCGATCGGTCCGTCCCTGCCGCCTCGATAACGAGTGGGGCGCCGCGGCCGGCGGTCAGGTCAAGGACCGCCTCGAGTATCGGATCGGCATTGGCGTCGAGGGCGATATCGGCGCCGTAAGTTGCCGACAATTTGCGGCGGCCTGGCTCCAGATCGCTGGCGATGATGTGGCGTACGCCGGCGCGCCTGAGGAGCCAGGTGAAGAACAGCCCGATGCATCCCTGGCCGAGTACCACCGCCGTTTCCGGCACTGCTGCCGGCATGAAGTGCTTCAGACCGAAGATCACCGTGCCGAGCGGCTGCGCCAGCACCAGACGCTCGGCGGGCACTCCGGCGGGCAGAGGAACAAGGAAATCCGGAGTGAGGACCTGATATTCGGCAAAGCAGGCGGCACGGTTCACGTCCGGGGTGGTCAGCACAAGCTGGCCGGATCGAAGCGAGTCGATGCGGCTTTCTGCGATCACCGCGACGGCTTCGTGGCCCGGCGCACCGGGCCGCGTGTGATCATGCTGCGCGTAGAGCGGCGTATAAAGATGGTGCAGATCACTCCCGCACAAGGAGGCATAGAGCGTGCGGACGAGCACGGTTCCGGCGGGAGGCTCGGGCGCCGGCGTCTCGATGCAGTCGATGACACCCTTTGTCCGCAAGAGTGAGGCTTTCATGATCGTCCTTTCGGTTCGCGCTGCGGTTGGGCTGGCCTGTGAAACATCGGGTCCCGTTCCGGATTCGATCAGAGCGGTCCACCGGGCGCAGCGCAGATGATATTCAGCAGGGCCTGGCGGTGTTCCTCCGTTGCCGCCTTGACCGCGCGTGCCAGCGCCGCCGGCAGTTCGGCGGGATCCTCGACCCGCTCGCCGTAACCGCCGGCGGCGGCACAGACCGCCTCGAAGGCCGGCAGGCGATCGAGCCGGAAGAATGCCGGGCGGTTGCTCTTCGCGGCGCTGCCATCCGGGTACATCGTGAGCGTGGCACGACGCACCGCGTTCCACATCGCATTGTTGAAGACGACAATGACGATGGGCAGCCCATGCAGGGCGGCGGCGTGGTGGCCGGCCACGGGATTGGCGAAGAGATAGGCACCGTCGCCCAAGGTTGCGATGACCAGCCGATCGGGCGCGGCGAGCTTGGCACCGAGCGCGGCGCCGAAGCCCCAGCCGAGGCCCGAGGCTGCGCTCGAGCCGAAGAAGCTGCCGGGCCGTGTGAAGCTGCAATGCTGCGGGAGCAGCGTGTATTCGTTGACGATGATGGAATCATCCCGCTTGACCGCTTCGATGCAGTGGCTGAGCCAGGCAGGATGGATTGGCCGCATGCCCTTCACGTCATTTTCGAGGTGGTGCCAGGTCCTGCGTTGCTCGGCGCGACGGCGTGCGATGCGCTCACGCCGTGCGGTGAGTTCCGTCTCGGCGATGCGGCCGTCGAGTAGCGATTCGAGTGCGCGCAATGCCTCGGCAGCGCCGGCGGTGATCGCAAGATCGCAGAGGAAGCCGCGGATCGGGTAGTGCTGGAACAGGGGATCGAGGCCGATATGGACGATCTTCGCAGCGGCGGGCGGTCGCACGCGGCTCGGGATCCACGGCACGTCCGATTCCAGTGCGCATACCACGTCCGCGCCGGAGATGAACGGCGAGGGATCGAAGCCGAGCTGCATGGGGTGCTCGGAGGGTAGCGAGAGATGGCGTGGAGAAAACTGCACGACCGGGATCGCAAAGCGCCCGGCAAATGATGCGAGGGCAGCGACCGCGAGGGGATCGCGTCCGGCGCTGGTGGTGACGATCAGGGGATTCGTCGCCGCGGCGAGGATCGCCGCCGCTTCGGCGAGCGCCGCAGGGTGCGCGCCCGGCGGGGCTGCCGGGACACGGCGCGAGGGCTGCTCGAAGCTGAACTCCTTGAGCGAGGCTGCCAGCACTTCGCGCGGCAGGCTGAGATAGACGGGCCCGCAGGGCTCGGTGCGGGCGAGGGCGAGGGCGCGGTCGAGCACGGTCTCGAGTTGTTCGGCGTTGCGCAACTCGTAGTCCCACTTGACGAATTCGCGCAGCATGGCGGCTTGGTCGTACAATTCCTGACCCCAGTGAATGTAGGCGTCGCGGGCTCCGGCCAGACCATCCTCGGTCAGCGGCGTGCGGCCGGCGGTCAGCAGGATCGGCACGTTCTCGCGCGCGGCGTTGAGGGCGGCACACATCGCGTTGGCCGTTCCGACGCTGACATGAACCATGACCGCGGGGGTGCGACCGGAGACCATGGCATAGCCGTGCGCCATCGACATGGCGAGGTTCTCGTGCGTGGCGAGCATCGGCTTCGGGGTGGCGAGGCCCGTGGACTCGGTTTTCGCCAGCGCCTCGATGATGGGGGTGAAATCGGTGCCGGCGTTGGCGAAGAGATACTCGACGCCGCGCTCGGCGAGCAGCGCGAGATACGCCTCCGCAACGCTCTCCGTCCGCAGCGTCTTTCGTGTCATGTTTGCCTCCGCCAGGATCGTGCAATCACGCCTCGGCCAGCACCGTTGCCTCGTCGAGATCGATCGTGACGACGATCCTGGAGCCCGGCGGGGCTCGCTCGATGATCTCGCCGCCGGGAATGCGAAGCTGGAGCAGACCGAGCCCCACCGCCTCGACGCGGGTCAGCGTGTGCGTGCCCTGGTAGACGTGGGTCACGACCTGGCAGAGCACGCGGTTCCGCCCTTCGCCGGCCCCATCGGCGATCCTGAGATGCTCCGGGCGTACGAAGATGTGCGCTTTCCGGCCGTCGCGGAGCGCGAGATCCGCGCGTGCCGGCATGGCGAGTTCGATCGTCGGAGCGAGCCGGAACAGGATGTCGCTGCCGCACCTCTGGCATTCTGCCGGTGGCAGGTGATTGATATCGCCGATGAAGGAGGCGACGAAGCCGTTCGCGGGGTGCCGGTAGAGCTCGATGGGTGCTGCGATCTGCTGGATTTCGCCGCGGTTCAGGACGACGATGCGGTCGGAGAGGCTCAACGCTTCACCCTGATCGTGGGTGACGAAGACGGTGGTGAGACCGGTTCGGTCATGGAGTTCCTTCAGCTCGATCTGCATCTGGCCGCGCAGGTTTTTGTCGAGCGCCGAAAGCGGCTCGTCGAGAAGCAGCACTTTCGGCTGAATGACGATGGCGCGGGCCAGCGCGACACGCTGTTGCTGCCCGCCCGAGAGCTGCCGGACGCGCCGCTCGCCGAGACCTTCGAGCTTGACCATCTCGAGCGCACGGCCGACTTCGGTGGCGATCCGCGCCTTCGGCATCCGGCGCATGCCGAGGCCGAAGGCGACGTTCTCGAAGACGTTCATGTGCGGGAACAGCGCGTAGTTCTGGAAGACCATTCCGGTGTCGCGCAGGTGCGGCGGCGTCAGCGTCACGTCACGCCCGTCGATCAGGATCCGGCCCCGGGTTGGTTCCTCGAAGCCGGCGACGATGTTGAGCAGCGTGGTCTTGCCGCAGCCGCTCGGGCCGAGCAGCGTCAGGACCTCGCCCCGCCGGATCGCGAGCGTCACCGCGTGGACGGCAGTCACCGCCCCGAAATTCTTGCTGACGCCGACCAGTTCGACTGCGTTGGCGGCGGGGTCGGCCGCGGGAGGAGGGTGCGGGGCGGCCTCGTTGTCAGTGCGCATCGATCGACAGGATCCGGCCGAGTCCGAAAATCTGGTCGGCGATGAACATGACGAGGGTGGTGGCCAGGATCAAGATCGCCGAGATCGCCGCGATGGTGGGATCGGAGTACTCGCGGATGTAGGTGTACATGGCGACGGGGAGCGTCTGGGTACCGGCATCGGTGACATAGAGCGAGGCGGTGAACTCGGTGAGCGAGAGGACGGCGGCGACGAGCCAGCCGCCGGCCATGCCGGGCAGCAGCAACGGCACCGTTATGCGGGTGAGGACGCGGCCGGGCGAGGCGCCGAGATTGGCGGCAGCGCGCTCGAGGTGGGGGTCAAGGTTGCGCAAGCTGACATACACGCTGCGCGTAACGAACGGGAGCACCAGGAGGACATGGGTGACGATGACGATGGCATAGCCTTGATTGATGCCGAGGGCGACGCCGAGCATCAGGAAGCCGAGCCCGGTCGTGAAATGCGGCACGATGAGCGGGGAGGAGAGTACCGCCTCGAGGACCGTCCGCCCGGGGAAGGCATAGCGCTCGATGAGACAGGCGACCGCCGAACCGGTGATCAGCGCCAGTGTCGAGGCGAAAGAGGTGACGATCAGGCCGTTGATGAACGCATTCTGGAAGTCGGGATAGGTGACGGCGCGGACGTACCATTTGAGTGACAAGCCGGCAGGCGGGAAGGTGACCAGCTCGGAGGGGCTGAAGGAGGTCGCAATGACGACCACGGCGGGGATCGTCATGAAGAGGAGGATCAGGACGACAACGAACCAGAATAGGCCGCTTCGAGCCTTTGCTGCGAACCGCGGCTCGAGACGAAGCGTCAATAGAGTGTCGCCTTCCGCTCAAGGCGGGCAATCGCCGGCCGCATGAGGCCGAGCGAACCGATCGCGACGACGAGAGCGAGCAGGCTGAGCGCCGCGGCAAGGGGGAAATCGAGGTTGGTCAGACCCTCGAGATAGACGAGGTTCGAGAGCATCAGCACCTTGCCGCCGCCGATCAGTTGCGGCGTCGAGAAAGCGCTCATCGTCCAGGCGAAAATCACGACGGCGCCGGAGACGATGCCGGGTGTGGTCAGCGGCAGGGTCACCCGCCAGAACACCATCAGGGGCGAGGCGCCGAGATTGGCTGCGGCGCGCTCGCAGCTCCGATCGACGTGGCTGATCGCGGTTGCCAGCAGCATGATCATGACCGGCATCGAAAACTGGACGAGCGCAAGGATGACGCCGAAGGACGTGTAGAGCATCGAGAGCGGCGCGCCGATGATGCCAAGCGCCTTGAGGATGCTGTTGATGAATCCGTTCGTGCCGAGCACGAGGATCCAGGCATAGGTACGGACGATCTCGCCGGTGAAGAGCGGCGTGATCGCGAGGACGATCAAGAGCGAGCGAACCCAGCCGCGGCGCACGCGGACCAGCGCGTAGGCGACCGGATAGCCGAGCAACAACGTGAAGATGGCGGTGAGAAAGCTGATGATGAGAGTAGCGAGCAGGACCGTGCGGTAGATCGGGCGCAGGAGGCGTGCGAAATTGGCGAGTGTGAAGCCGCCGACCTCGATCGAGCCCGGAATGAACAGGCGGACACTGTAGTGCAGCACGTCGCCGAGGGCGGCGAGGAAGAGGCCGGCGGCGATAAGGGAAACCAGGAGGAACGGCAGGAAGAACGGCCGCCGCCGCGGCGCACCCGTTCCGGCGGCGCTCAATGCATCATGTGCTCAGTGAACCAGTCCTTCCAGACCGACAGGAGCCTGGCCCTGGTTTCATCGCTCACGACGATCGCCTCGGTCTGCCACTGCTCGGGCGTCGTGAAGACGCCAGGCATGCTGGCGAGCTTCGGATCGAGCGTTGCGTGCATGTTCATCGGACCGCAACGGTAGATGTCGCACAACTTCGCCTGGACCTTGGCGTCGAGTGCGACGTTGATGAACTCGTACGCGGCGGCGAGGTGCCTGGTGCCGCGCTCGATTCCGATGGCGTCGAAATTGACGACCGCGCCTTCCTTCGGGACTGCGATGGTGATCGGGACTCCTTCAGAGATCAGATGGTAGGCATTGATCGAAAGCAGCACCTGCACCGGAGTTTCACCGGTCCGGATCAGGTCCTGGCTGGTGGCGTCCGATTGATAGAAGGCTTTGACGTTCGGCTTCAGCGCCTCGAGCAGCGGGATCCCCACTTTCCAGTTCTCGGCATCGCCGCCGGCGAGCCTGGCGGCAACGATGAGCATGTGGCTCGGGTCGAAGCCCGAGAGGCCGATCTTGTCCTTGAGGGCAGGCGACCAAAGGTCGTGCCATGAGGTGATGCTGTAGCCCTTCGGCATGAGGTCGGTGCGGAAGGCAGGCGTATAGACATAGGAATAGAGTGCGATCTCGTAGGGGCTGCGGATCGCCGGCGGGAACAACTGGCTGGCATTCGGGATCTTGCTCATGTCGAGCTTTTCGAACAGGCCGGCGGAAGAATAGAGATAACCGACATGGCTGGTCGTGATCGTGACGTCCGATTCCGGGTGTCCCTTGTCGAGCTTGGCCTTGGTGAGGCGATCGATCGTGCCGCCGGTGATGAATTTGACCGCTATGCCGGTGCGGCGGGTGAATTCGGAAGCGATCGCCTGGTTGGCGCCGTCACGCCAGTTGCCGCCCCACATGTCGACGACGAGCGGTTCCTTGGCCGGCGCCGGCTTTGCCGCAAAGGCAAGCAACAGAGCCGCAACCACGGCCAGCAGGGTTCGTTTCGTCATCAGCTTCCTCCCTCGATGCGCGCGCCGGGTCCGCACTGCGATGCTCGCCGGTCTTCGCCAGGCCCCACCGGAGGCGCTGCGGGCCCCGCATCAGAACGTCCTAACTTTAGAACAACGATATGAGCTGGCGGCATCCGGGTCAACGGTGGCATCCGACACTCACGATCACGGAGGGGGCGGAGGGGATGAGTGGGGCCCCCCGGCCGGGGCTGGCCGTGGGGGGAATCGCGCCTAGATTTCCGGGGGGCTGCAGAGAATGGCGATGGACCAGCCGCCGCTGAAGCCGGGTGTGACAGGGGTGATGGCGCCGGCGGGCCTCGACGCCCGCTCGGCGGCGATCCTGCGCGAGATCGTCGAGCAGTATGTGGAGACCGGCGAGCCGATGGGCAGCCGCACCCTTTCGCGGCGGCTGCCGATTGCGCTTTCGCCGGCCACCATCCGCAACGTGATGGCCGATCTGACGGATGCCGGGCTGCTGTTCGCCCCGCATACCTCGGCGGGGCGGTTGCCGACGGAGCGCGGGCTCAGGCTGTTCGTGGACGGGCTCCTGCAGTTCGGCGAGCTTTCCGAAGACGAGCGTGAGGCGATCAGCGCGGCGCTGAGCGCGTCGGGGCGAAGCCTCGAGGACACGCTGGCGGAAGCGGGGAACCTGCTGTCGGGGCTTTCCTCGGCGGCCGGCCTGGTGCTGGCGCCGAAGGCGGAGGGGCCGGTCAAGCATATCGAGTTCGTGCCGCTCGGCGCCGGCCGCGCACTGGTGATCCTGGTTGGAGAGGATGGTCATGTCGAGAACCGGGTGATCGCCACCCCGCCCGGCCTGCCGCCCTCGGCGCTGCAGGAGGCCGGGAACTACCTGAATGCACGGCTGGCCGGGCGGACGCTGGCCGAGTTGCGCCGGAGCGTGAGCGAGGCGATGGCGGCAGATCGTTCGACGCTCGATATACTGGCCGCCTCCGTGGTCGAGGCGGGGCTTGCCACCTGGACGGGAGAAGGCCGGAGCGCCAGCCTGATCGTGCGCGGGCAGGCGCGGCTGCTGGCGGATGTCACCGAGCTCGAGCGGCTGGAGACGATCCAGCACCTGTTCGAGCGGCTGGAGAACGACGAGACCATGCTCCGCCTGCTGGAGCTTGCCGAGCAGTCGGACGGGGTGCGGATTTTCATCGGTGCCGAGAGCGGGCTGTTCGGGGCTTCCGGGCTTTCGATGGTGGTGGCCCCGGCGCGCAACGCGCTCGGCCGGATCGTCGGGGCGCTCGGGGTGATCGGGCCGACGCGGATCAATTACGGGCGGATCATCCCGGTGGTGGATTATACTGCCCGCGTCGTCGGCCGGCTGCTCGGCTGACATGACTGGTGACTTGTGCAGAAGGGTGGAGCGCCCTAACTGAGCCGCGCCATGTCAAGCGAATCTGAAATGCAGGAGCAAGCTGCCCAGGCGCCCTCGGGGGGCGAGACGCCGACCACGCCGGAGGAGTTGATGCGCGCCGCGAGCGCGCGGATCACCGAGCTCGAGGAAGAGACCCGTACCCTCAAGGACCGCTGGATGCGTGCGGAGGCGGAAACCGCCAATGTGCGCGCGCGGGCCAGGCGGGAGGTGGAGGAGGCGAGGCTATTCGCCGTGCAGGCCTTCGCCCGCGATATCTCCGAGGCCGCGGACAATCTGCGCCGCGGGCTCGACAGCCTGCCGGTGGCCGGGCCGGGCGAGCCAGAAATGATCGGCCGGCTGCGCGAGGGCTTTGCCGGGGTCGAGCGCGGGCTCATTGCCGCGCTCGAGAAGAACGGCGTGCGCCGGAGCGATCCGACCGGTGCCGCGTTCGACCCCAACCTGCACCAGGCAATGGCCGAGCAGGAAAGCGAAGAGCATCCGCCAGGGACCGTGATTTCGGCCTGGACGCCGGCCTGGACCCTGAACGGGCGGCTGTTGCGGCCGGCGATGGTGGTGGTGGCGAAGGCGGCGCCGGCCGAGCTTGCGGCCCCGCGCGAGAGAGGGGCCAAAGAGGGTGCCGCCAGCCAGACCGGCTTCGACAAGACTGCCTGAGCAGAGGGGCGGGCACGGGGGAGAAATGTCCGGGCGGGACTTGTCCGCCAAGCGTGGCGTCAATACATCCGCACCATCAATCTCACCCAGGGATGCGGGCGGTGCTGCGGGCCGGCTGCTTCCGCTGAAAGGAGCTTTTGCATGTCCAACAAAGTGATCGGCATCGACCTCGGCACCACGAACTCCTGTGTCGCCATCATGGAGGGGGGCGACGTCAAGGTGATCGAGAACAGCGAGGGGGCGCGCACCACGCCCAGCATGGTTGCCTTTGCCGATTCCGGCGAGCGGCTGGTCGGCCAGTCGGCCAAGCGCCAGGCGGTGACCAACCCGACCAATACCCTTTATGCGGTCAAGCGGCTGATCGGGCGGCGCTATGACGACCCGATGGTGACCAAGGACAAGGGCCTGGTTCCTTACGCGATCGTTCGCGCCGACAACGGGGATGCCTGGGTGGAGGTCAAGGGCCAGCGTTACGCGCCTTCGCAGATCAGTGCCTTCGTGCTCGGCAAGATGAAGGAGACGGCGGAGGCTTATCTCGGCGAGCCGGTCAGGGAGGCGGTCATCACCGTGCCGGCGTATTTCAACGACGCGCAGCGCCAGGCCACCAAGGATGCCGGCAAGATCGCGGGCCTCGAAGTGCTGCGCATCATCAACGAGCCAACGGCGGCTGCGCTCGCCTACGGTATGGACAAGAAGAAGACCGGCACGATCGCGGTCTATGACCTTGGCGGCGGCACCTTCGACATCTCGATCCTCGAGATCGGCGACGGCGTGTTCGAGGTGAAGAGTACGAATGGCGATACGTTCCTGGGTGGCGAGGATTTCGACGCCAGGGTGATCGACTATCTGGCGGATGAGTTCCGCAAGGAGCAGGGCATCGACCTGCGCAAGGATCGACTGGCGCTGCAACGGCTGAAGGAGGCGGCGGAGAAGGCGAAGATCGAGCTTTCCTCTTCGAAGGAGACCGAGATCAACCTTCCCTTCATTACGGCGGATGCTTCGGGGCCGAAGCACCTCGTGATGAAGCTGACGCGTGCCAAGCTGGAAAGCCTGGTCGATGACCTGATCACCAAGACGCTCGACCCCTGCCGCTCAGCCCTCAAGGATGCCGGGGTGAAGACCGGCGAAATCGCCGAGGTGATCCTGGTCGGCGGGATGACCCGCATGCCGAAGATCATCGACACGGTGAAGCAGTTCTTCGGCAAGGATCCGGCGCGCAACGTCAATCCCGATGAGGTCGTGGCAGTCGGCGCAGCGATCCAGGCGGCGGTGCTGAAGGGCGACGTCAAGGATGTGCTGCTGCTGGATGTCACGCCGCTTTCTCTCGGCATCGAGACGCTGGGTGGCGTGTTCACCCGGCTGATCGAGCGCAATACGACGATTCCGACCAAGAAGAGCCAGATCTTCTCGACTGCCGAGGACGGGCAGACGGCGGTGACGATCAAGGTCTATCAGGGCGAGCGCGAGATGGCGGCCTACAACAAGCTGCTCGGCCAGTTCGACCTGGTGGGAATTCCGGCTGCACCGCGGGGCGTGCCGCAGATCGAGGTGACGTTCGATATCGACGCCAATGGAATCGTTTCGGTCTCCGCGAAGGACAAGGCGACGAGCAAGGAGCAGCAGATCCGCATCCAGGCGTCCGGCGGGCTTTCCGAGGCCGAGATCCAGAAGATGGTGCGCGAAGCCGAAGCGAACGCGGCATCCGACAAGGAGCGGCGCGAGTTCGTCGAGTCGAAGAACCACGCGGACAGCCTTATCCATCAGGTCGAAAAGACGCTGAAGGAGAACGAGGGCAAGGTTGCCCCGGCCGACAAGGCGGAGGCGGAGGCGGCGATCGCCGCGGCGCGGACCGCTGCCGATGGGACCGACGCGGCGGCGCTGAAGAGCGCGATCGAACGGCTCTCGCAGGTGGCGATGAAGATCGGCGAGGCGATGTACAAAGCGCAGCAGGCCACGGGCGCGCCCGGTGGGGCGGGCGCGGGACCCGAGCCCGGCGCAGCAGGGCCGGATCCGGGTGCGGGTGAAAAGGTGGTGGACGCCGAATTCGAAGAAGTGGACGAGAAGAAAAAGAAGTCGGCCTGATCGCGTGCTGAACGCGGTGGATGCCGGTGCCCGGGGCTGGTCAGTGCCGGGTACCGGCCTTTGCACGATGAGGGTCGGCTGAATTGGCGAAGCAGGATTATTACGACACGCTCGGCGTCGCCCGCGACGTGAGTGGGGACGATCTCAAGAGGGCTTATCGCAAGCTTGCCATGCAGTACCACCCCGACCGCAATCCGGGGAGCAAGCAGGCAGAAGCGAAATTCAAGGAGATCAATGAAGCTTACGACGTTCTCAAGGACGAGCAGAAACGCGCTGCCTACGACCGGTTCGGCCATGCTGCCTTCGATAATGCGATGGGAGGTGGTGGCGGAGGGTTCGATTTCGCCGCTGGCGGGCTCGGCGACATCTTCGATCAGATGTTCGGCGAGTTCATGGGTGGCAGGCGGGGGGCGGGGCGCGGCCAGCGGCCCGGGCAGGATATCCGCCAGAGCGTCGAGATCGATCTCGCCGAGGCCTTCGCCGGAACCAAGGTGCAACTTCGTGTGCCGACGCGCGTGCTGTGCGAGGCGTGCAACGGCAGCGGCTCGGAAAACCGCGATCGCGGAGCGGAGACTTGCCCGACCTGCGGTGGTGCGGGCAGGGTGCGTGCGCAGCAGGGGTTTTTTGTCGTCGAACGAACCTGCGCCGCCTGCGGCGGCACCGGGCGGGTGATCCGCAATCCGTGTCGCATCTGTGGCGGCTCGGGGACGGTTGCGCGTGAACGCACGCTCTCGGTAACCGTTCCGGCCGGCGTCGAAGATGGCACGCGAATCCGCCTGGCTGGAGAGGGCGAAGCCGGTCAGCGCGGCGCGCCGCCGGGTGATCTCTACGTTCACGTTGCGATACGTCCGCATCCCCTGTTCCAGCGCGACGGCGCCAACGTCTTCTGCCGGGTGCCACTTCGGATGACGCAGGCAGCGCTCGGCGCCGAACTGGAGGTGCCGGTGATCGATGGCAGTCGCGCCAGGCTGAAGATACCGGCCGGGGCACAGAGCGGTGATCAGTTTCGGCTCCGGGGCAAGGGATTCTCGGTGCTGCGCAGTGCGGCGCGCGGCGATATGTATGTACAGGTGGCGGTGGAGACGCCGCAGCACCTGACGCGGCGGCAGAAGGAGCTGCTGGAGGAATTCGAGGAGGAATCTCACAACAACGCCAAGGGTCACCCGGAATCGGAAGGCTTCTTTGCACGGGTGAAGGAATTCTTCGAAAACGGTGGGCGCGACTGAAGGAGCGCGGCATGCAGATCGCCATCGCCGGTCAATCCATCGTTTATGGCGTTCCCGACCCGGCCCAGGCGAAATGTCGTCCGGCCACCGAAGCCCCGGGCGCCGCCGTGTTCAAGACCCTCAATCAGGTCGGCTTCGCGGTGATGGCCGACGCTGCCGGCTATGCCGCTGCCTTCCTTGCGCGCGAAGGAAGATGCGCCGAGGGAGGCTGTTGATTCGCGTTCAATAGAGCCGGTTCCGGTAACTTTCGCGCGCGGCCTGTTCGCCTTCCTCCATAGTGCAGGCGCCGGTCTGTTCGGCGATGACGCGACCGAGGGAGGGGTGCGCATGACGATCAGAATCGGCATTGCGGGAATTTCGGGACGGATGGGCGGGCTGCTCGTCGAGGAGGTCGCGCGGGCGGGTGGGGAACTTGCCGGGGGCATCCGCCGGCCGGGTGTGGCGATGCCGCCCGGCCTGCCGCTTCTGCCCGATATCGCAGCGCTTGCCCGAGCTTCCGAGGTGGTGATCGATTTCACCCACGCCTCGACCGTAGCCGGGCATGGTGCTGCGCTGGCAAAGGCGGGTTGCGGGTGGGTGCTCGGGACGTCGGGCCTCGGGAGCGAGGCGCGGGCGGCGGTCGCGGCCGCGGCGGAGCGAATCCCGGTGCTGCATGCCGCGAATTTTTCTCCCGGCGTCAACCTCATGCTGGCGCTCGCCGGGCGGATGGCGGCGGCGCTGCCGGCCGGGCAATACGACGCGGAAATCCTGGAGATGCATCACCGCCAGAAGGTCGATGCACCTTCGGGCACTGCGATCGCGCTCGGAGCGGCGGTCGCGAAAGGAAGGGGGACGACGCTCGAAGCGGTGATGCGAAGCGGCCGGCATGGCGATGTCGGGCCAAGGGCAACGGGAGAGATCGGATTTGCCGCCTTGCGCGGCGGGCAGGTCGTGGGCGAGCACATGCTTCTGTTCGCCGGGGCGAGCGAGCATCTCGCCCTCGTGCATCGTGCCTTCGACCGCCGCGTCTATGCCACCGGCGCGGTCACTGCCGCGCTCTGGCTGGCCGGCCGGGCAGCCGGGCTTTATTCCATGCGCGATGTGCTCGGAATTGGCAGCGGCCTCAGACTTGACTTGGGTTTGACTTGACCCTCGGCCCGCTTTCCGCCATTGACCGCCCGCTCCGGCATCGCGCCGGCTCGGTGGCCGGCGCCGCGGGCCACGCTCTCGCGACAAGAGGAAAGATCCATGCGCGATAAGGGCGAGTACCTGTTCACCTCCGAATCGGTTTCGGAGGGCCATCCGGACAAGGTTGCCGATCGCATCAGCGACACGGTGCTCGATGCCTTCCTGGCCGCGGATCCGAATGCGCGGGTGGCCTGCGAGACGCTGGTCACCACCAATCGCATCGTGCTGGCCGGCGAGACGCGGGGACCGGAGAGCGTCACGCACGAGCAGTTGGAACATCTCGCACGGCTTGCGGTCAAGGATATCGGCTACGATCAGGGCGGCTTCTCCTGGCGCGATGCGGTCTTCTGCTGCCACCTGCACGCACAGTCCACGGATATCGCGCTCGGCGTCGATGCCGCGGGCAACAAGGACGAGGGGGCGGGCGACCAGGGCATCATGTTCGGCTATGCCTGCACCGAGACCGAGGCGCTGATGCCGGCGCCGATCCACTATGCGCATCTCATCCTGCGCCGGATCAGCGAGCTGAGACGCAAGGGCGACGCCTCGGTGGCGGGCCTCAAGCCGGATGCGAAGAGCCAGGTGACGCTCCGTTATGCCGATGGCAAGCCGATCGGCGCTACCGCGATCGTCGTTTCGATCCAGCACGATCCTGACCTCGATCAGGGCGACATCAAGCGCATGCTGTGGCCGATCGTGGAGAGCAGCCTGCCGCCCGGCTGGATGTGCGAAGAATCGGCGTTCTATGTGAATCCGACCGGTAAATTCGTGATCGGCGGTCCGGATGGCGACTGCGGGCTGACGGGGCGGAAGATCATCGTCGACACCTATGGCGGAGCGGCGCCGCATGGCGGGGGCGCGTTCAGCGGCAAGGATCCGAGCAAGGTCGACCGGTCGGGAGCTTATGCGTGTCGATATCTTGCGAAGAACGTCGTCGCGGCCGGCCTTGCGGATCGCTGCACCTTGCAGATCAGTTACGCGATCGGCATTTCCCATCCGCTTTCCGTCTATGTCGAACTGCATGGCACCGGGCGGGACGTGGACGAGGTGCGGATCGAGAAGGTGCTGCGCGAGGTGATGGACCTTTCTCCGCGCGGCATCCGCAAGCACCTCGGCCTGAGCCGGCCGATCTACGCGCCGACCTCTGCGTTTGGTCATTTCGGGCGCGATCCGGATGCGGAGCGGGGGTTCTTCACCTGGGAACGGACCGACCTCGTGCCGGCGCTGCGCGCGGCCTTCGGGCGCTGAAGGAGCAAGAGCCGGGCGGCTGTCCTTTTCCTGGCACCCCGCGTCCCAGGCCGCCGCCCGAGCGGCTTTACGGGCGCGGCCGAAGCCGCCCGCCCAGTGCGCGGCAACGGCGGCTGCTTGCAGAGGTTCTGCCGTGGCTTCGCTTGGCGCCGGGCGACGCTCTCGATCCCGGGAAAGCATTCTCGCCGAGGCCGGCGGAAGTCTGGCTCGAGGTCGGGTTCGGAGCCGGCGAGCATGCGCTTGCAATCCGCGAGGCGAGGCCGGACATCGGGCTGATTGCCTGCGAGGTGTTCGAGAACGGTGTCGCTTCGCTGTTGTCCCGGCTGGTTCCGGAAGGCGCCGAAACGATGACGGTGCTGCCAGGCAACCTCCGGCTTTGGGACGAGGACGCGCGTCTTCTCATCCGGGCGTTGCCGGCGGCCTCGATCGGCCGGCTCTTCCTGATGTTTCCGGATCCCTGGCCGAAGGCGCGGCATGCGAAGCGCCGCTTCGTGCACCCGTTATTCCTGCCCGAGGTGGCGCGCATTCTGGCTCCCGGCGCGGAATGGCGGATCGCCACCGACGATCCGGTACACCAAACCTGGGTCGGAGAGGTGCTGGCGGGCCAGGATTTCTTTGCTGTGAGCGCGCCCGCGAGCGAGCGCCCGGCCGGGTGGCCGCCGACGCGCTACGAGGCGAAGGCGCTCACCGCTGGGCGAGCGGTGCTCTACTGGCGGCTCGTTCGCCGCGGGTGAGAACCCCCAGCCCTCACCCCCAGCCCCTCTCCCAGAGGGAGAGGGGAGAAGAAAGAGACGCCTCTCCGGGTCCCCAGCAAAGTCTGAGGGCTTTGCTGGGAGTCCGGCCCAGGGGGAGAGGAGAATCCGTGTGGCGCGGCGGCCATTGACACGGTCGGATCCGGGCGCAGAGTGCCGGGCGCGGGCCCAGGACAGCGGTACATAAAAGGAGGCGGGTCATGTCGAAAACGGGCTTGGCAGCACGGCTTTTGGGCGTGTGCGCGGCGTTCCTGTTTTCAGCCGGCGGTGCGCTTGCCGGACAGGCGTTGCCGGTGGTCAAGGTTGCGATCGGCGGCGCCGGCTGCCTCTGCTATCTGCCGACGGTGCTGGCCGGGCAGCTCGGCGCGTACAAGGCGGCCGGCGTCGACGTGAGGATGATCAATTTCAAGGGTGGTGCGCCGGCGCTGACGGCCGTGCTCGGCGGCAGTGCCGACGTGGTCTCGGGCTACTACGACCATAACGTCGAGCTCGTTCCCAAGGGAAAATTCCTGAAGACGTTCGTCACCTACGACCGCTTTCCGGGGCTGGTGCTGGTGGTTGCGCCCAAGGATACGAACACGGTCACCGCGGTCAAAGACCTTGCGGGCAAGAGGGTGGGCGTGAGCGCGCCAGGCTCTTCGACCGATTTCTTCCTGAAGTACCTGCTAAAGAAAAGCGGCGTTGATCCGAACTCAGTGCCGGTGCTGGGCGTCGGCCTCGGACCGACGGCGGTGGCGGCGATGGAGCACGGCGAGATCGACGCCGCCGTGATGCTGGATCCGGCGGTGACGCTGCTCAAGGCGAAATACAAGGATTTGCGGATTCTGAGCGATACCCGCACCGAGCAGGATACGCTCGAAGTGTTCGGCGGCTACTACCCGGGAGGGGTGCTGTACGCAGAGGAGAGCTGGGTGGCTTCGCACCAGAAGGAGGCGGCGGCGCTGGCGGCGGCGATCGTCTCGACATTGAAATGGATCCACCGCCACAGCGCGGAAGAGATCATGGCGAAGATGCCGCCGGAACTGGTGGGCGCGGACAAGGCTCTCTATCTCTCCGCTCTCAGGAACACGATCCCGATGTATTCGACGGACGGCAAGTTGGATCCCCGCGGGGCGGAAGCGGTGCTCAGGGTGTTCAGCCTGTCCGATCCGGAGGTCGCCAAAGCGCATATCGATCTCTCGCGGACCTATACCAACCGCTTCGCCGAGGCGGCGGACGCCAGGCTCGGGATCGCGCATTAGGGGCGGCCGAGCCGGGAAGCAGGGTGAACCGGGAAGCGAGCGCGCCCTTCGCCGTCGCGCTTGAGAATGTCGCGGTGCGCTTTGCGACTGCCGCAGGCGGCGTGCACGGCGTGCTCAGGGACATCTCCCTTGTCGTGCCGGAGGGCGTCTTTCTGGCCATCGTCGGGCCATCCGGCTGCGGCAAATCGACGCTCCTCAATGTCGCGGCGGGACTGCTGCAGCCGCCGGAAGGCAGCGTGCGCATTTTCGGCGAGCCGCTCACGGGCACCAATCGCTACGCCGCCTATCTCTTCCAGCAGGATGCGCTGCTGCCGTGGCGCACGGTGCTGGGCAACGTGATGCTGGGTCTCTCGCTCCGTGGCATCCCGCGGCGTGAAGCGGTGGCCGAGGCACGGCAATGGATCGAGCGGGTCGGGCTCGGGGGCTTCGAGGATCGTTTTCCGCACCAGCTTTCGGGTGGCATGCGCAAGCGCACGGCTGTCGCCCAGAGCTGGATCGTCGATCCGCGCATCCTGCTGATGGACGAGCCGTTCAGCGCGCTCGACGTGCAGACCCGGCAGAACATGGAGAACGAACTTCTGGATTTGTGGCAGGGAAGCCGCAAGACCGTGCTCTTCATCACGCATGATCTCGAAGAGGCGATTGCGCTCGCCGATGAGGTCGTGGTGATCACCGCCGGCCCGAATGCGACCGTGAAAGGCCGCTATGCGGTTGGCCTGGCGCGCCCGCGCGATGTCGCGGAAATCCGGCTCGACCCCGAATTCAACGCACTCTATCGCCAGATCTGGGACGATCTCAGGGTCGAGGTGAAACGTTCCCGGAACGACGTGCCATCGTGAGATGCGCGTGAGCGCGCACGCGGGGAAGGATCCGGCGCCTGCGGCAACCGGGACGGCGCGTGGTGGCGGGATCGCCCGCACGCAGGGAGCGCACAGGGCGGGC
Source organism: Acetobacteraceae bacterium (assembly GCA_030041255.1). Taxonomy (GTDB): domain Bacteria; phylum Pseudomonadota; class Alphaproteobacteria; order Acetobacterales; family Acetobacteraceae; genus JAKAWQ01. Next base: position 18,025 of record JASHOF010000075.1, on the reverse strand, counting down.
CGGGCGGTGGTCGTCTCGCTGCAGATCGGCGTTTTCGTGCTGTTCGTCGGGATCTGGCAGGCGCTGGCCGCCGCCGGCGTGCTCGATCCCTTCTTTTTCAGCCGGCCGTCGGCGATCGCCCTCAAGCTGTGGGGATGGATGGCGAGCGGCTATATCTGGCCGCATCTCGGGGTAACGCTTCTGGAAGCGCTGCTTGCGTTCCTCATCGGCACGGTTTGCGGCGTGATCGCCGGCTTTGCGCTGGCGCGCGTCGCGTTGCTGGCGGCTGTGTTCGATCCCTACATCCGCACCTTCAACGCGCTGCCGCGAGTGATCCTGGCGCCGATCTTCATCCTGTGGTTCGGGCTCGGCATTGCTTCCAAGGTCGCGCTCGGCGTGACGCTCGTCTTCTTCATCGTCTTCTTCAACACGTTCCAGGGCATCCGCGAGGTCGATCCGGTGATTCGCAATAACGTGAAGATGCTGCAGGCGAACGACTGGCAGATGGTGCGCCACGTCTATCTGCCGTCGGCGATGGCCTGGATCTTCTCGAGCCTGCATACCAGCATCGGCTTTGCGCTGGTGGGCGCGGTCGTCGGCGAATATATCGGCTCGGCGCGTGGCATCGGTTACGTCGTGGCTGAGGCCGAGGGGGTGTTCGACACGGCGGGTGTCTTTGCCGGCCTGATCCTGACCTCGGTCGTCGTGCTGCTGATCGATCTCGGCATCGATCGGCTGGAGCGCTATCTGCTGCGCTGGCGGCCCGGGGTGGAGTAGCCTCGGAGGCACCACTCCTCCGTCATGGCAGGCCCCTTTCGAGGTCCGTGCGGATCTGGCGCATTACGGTTGTATATCTCGTTCCGATAAGCAACTATTGCGATCTTGGGGCGCGTGCCGTGAACGGTCCGCCTGCCCGGTGAGCGGACCTGTTGCGGGAGCGAGGGGCGGAGTCATGCCGAAACGGCGAATGGTGCTGATTTGCGCGCTGCTGTGCGGCACCGCGCTGGCGAGCGCTGGCGGCCTCGCTCCGGCCTGGGCGAATGGCGGCGCGGGCGGGGCGGGAGGCGCCGGTTACGGCGGCAGCGGCGGTGCGGGCGGAACGCCCTCGAGCCCGAACGGGACCAGCGGTACGACTACTGACATAGGCGGTGGCGGCGGTGGCGGCGGGGGCAGCGTCAGCCTGAGCACCGGCGCGGGCGGCGCCGGGGGTAGCGGCGGCGGTAATGGGGGCAACGGAGATACGACCGCCGGGGCCAATGGCGGGGCCGGTGGAAACTTCGGAGACGTGAGCACCTCAGGCGGCGCCAATGTCACCACCACCTTCACCGGCACGCCCGGAACGAGCGGTACCGGCGCGACCACCGGCTTCGTGTACGCCGGCGGCGGCGGGGGCGGCGGCGAAGGGGGCGGCGGCGTGCTGCTCACCAACACCGCGGGCACCTCCAGTACCGTCTCGGCGGCCGAAATCGGGGCAATCGGGGGCGGCGGCGGCGCCGGCGGAAACGTTACTTTCGGTGCGGCCGGGAACGGCGGCGGCGGCGGGGACGGCGGTTCAGGCCTGGTTCTGAGCGGTGGCGGTTCGCTGACCGGCAGCGGGACCTCTGCGGTGCTCGGTGGCGGCGCCGGCGGCGTTGGCGGTGCCGGCGGCGTCGCAGTGGACGATGCGGACACCGGCGGCAACGGGGGCGGCGGCGGTGCGGGCGGAGCCGGCGCGGTGCTGCTGAACGGCGGTAGCCTGACGAACACCGATGGCGCGAGTTTTTTCGGCGGCAATGGCGGTGCGGGCGGTGAGGGCGGCTCGGGCCTGATTGCCGGCGGGACCGGCGGCTCGGGCGGGGCCGGCGGCGCCGGTGCGGTGCTTTCGAGCGGCGGCAGCCTGACGAACAGCGCGACGATAGCGGGTGGCACCGGCGGCGTCGGAGGCTACGGTGGGAGCGCCTCGATCAACCCAGGGGGCGCGGGCGGCAGCGGTGGCGCCGGAGGCGCGGGGGTCACGGCGAGCGCCGGCGGGACGATCGACAATAGCGGCGCGATCACCGGCGGCGATGGCAATGCCGGCGGCAGCGGCGGTGCGGGCTCCATCTACGGCGCCTCCGGCACCATCGGGCTGGGCGGCGCCGGAATCGTCGGCGCGGGCCTCACCATCGACAACACCGGCACGATCTCCGGCGGGCTGGCCGGCGACCGCGTCACGCAGGCGGACGCGATCGATTTCACCAGCGGCGCCAACACCCTGACGCTCACTGGAACCGGGGGGCTCACCGGCAACATCGAGATCGATGCCGGGTCGGTGACCTTCAATCAAACTTCGATCGTGACATTGGCGAACACCATCACCGGCGCCGGAGCGGTGGCCGATTCAGGTTCCGGCACGCTGACCCTGACGGGGACGAACACCTATTCGGGCGGCACGACGATCACATCCGGATCGATCCTTCAGGTCACGAACAACGAAGCCGTCGGCTCGGGCGCGATCACTATCAACGGCGGCCTCTTCGGGGCGCCAGCGGCAGGACTCGACATCGGCAACGCGTTCGTCATCGGTCCGGCGGGCGGGATCATCGGCCCCGCCGGCAACATTTTGACGATTTCCGGAAACATCAGCGGCGGCGCTCTCTCCACGGGGCGCGGCACGATCGTGCTCTCGGGAGACAACACCTACACCGGCGGCACCACGGTGATCGGCACGTTGCAGGCCGACAACGCCAACGCGATCGGCAGCGGCACGCTGACGCTCGAAGGGGCCACGTTCCGGGCCGGCGCGGCTGGGCTCGCTTTCGCCAACGCCTTCAGTCTCGGCACGGCCGGCGGCACGATCAACACACAGGCGAACAGTCTCGCGCTCTCGGGCGCCGTCAGCGGCACCGGCGGTCTCACCAAGATCGGCACGGGCACGCTGACGCTTTCCGGCTCATCGAGCTATAGCGGTGCCACGGCGGTGAACGCCGGCACGCTGCAAGCCGGCGCAGCCAATGCCTTCGCGGCGAGGAGCACGTTCACCCTGGCGTCCGGGGCGGGGCTCGATCTCAACGGCTTCAGCCAAACCATCGGCGCGCTCGCCGGCGCCGGCGCGGTCACGCTCGGCGCGGCGACGCTCACCACCGGCGGCAACAACACCAGCACGACCTTCTCCGGCACGATCGGCGGCAGCGGCGGCCTTGCGAAAACCGGCAGCGGGGCACTCACTCTTTCCGGTGCCAACACCTATTCCGGCGGCACGGCACTCGATGCCGGCACGCTGCAAGCCGGCGCAGCCAAGGCCTTCGCGGCGACGAGCACGTTCACCCTGGCGTCCGGCGCGACTCTCGATCTCAACGGCTTCAGCCAGACCATTGGCTCGCTCGCCGGCGCCGGCGCGGTCACGCTCGGCGCGGCGACGCTCACCACCGGCGGCAACAACACCAGCACGACCTTCTCCGGCACGATCGGCGGCAGCGGCGGCCTTGCGAAAACCGGCAGCGGGACACTCACTCTTTCCGGTGCCGACACCTATTCCGGCGGCACGGCACTCGATGCCGGCACGCTGGTCGTCGGCAACGACAATGCGCTCGGCACGGGCGCGCTGGCGATGGCGGCGGGCACGACGCTCGGCTTTGCGAGCGGTGGCAATTTTACCGTCGCCAACGCGGTGGAGATTTCCGGCGATCCGAATTTTGCGCCGGCTGCCGGCACCGTTGAGACGATCTCGGGCGTGATCTCCAACGGCGCCTCGCCCGGTACGCTCGCCATGAACGGGGCGGGCACGCTGGTGCTCGCCGGGGCAAATACCTATAGCGGCGGCACCTTCATCTCATCCGGCACGTTGCAGGCCACCAACGACAGCGCGGTCGGCACCGGTACTGTGACGCTCGAGGGCGGAACATTCCAGGCGGGGGCGGCGGGCCTCGGCTTCGGCAACGCATTCAATCTCGCCGCCGCCGGCACGATCGACACCGAAGCGAACACGCTGACCCTTTCGGGTGCGATCGGCGGTAGCGGTGGCCTGAGCAAGCAAGGCAGCGGCACGCTGATCCTGACCGGAACCGAAACCTACACGGGTGCCACCGCGGTCGCCGCCGGCACGTTGCAGATTGGCAACGGCGGCACCACGGGCAGTCTGGCGGGTCAGACGGTGACCATCGAAAATGGAGCGACGCTCGCCTTCGATCGCTCCGACAGCCTGACCTATGCGGGCACGATCGGCGGTGCCGGCAGTCTGGTGCAGGAAGGCGCCGGCACGCTGACCCTCGACGGTTCGAGCAGCGGCTTCACGGGCACTACCACGGTGCAATCGGGAACGCTGCTGATCGGTGATGATGCGAACCCGGCCGCCGCGCTCGGCGGCAGCGTGACGATCGATCCCGGGGCGACCTTGCGCGGCGACGGCAAAATCGGCGGCAGCGTCGTCAACAGCGGCACCTTGCAGCCAGGTGCCTCGATCGGCGCCCTCAGCATTGCCGGCAATTACACCCAGGCGAGCAACGGGAGACTCGTCGTCGAAGTCACGCCCGACGCCTCCGCCGGTCCGGGTGTCGGCTACGACCAGGTGCGCGTCGGCGGCGTGGCGTCACTGGCGGGAGCACTCGCGGTGATCGAAGACGCGGGCACCTATTCGCTCGGCGCTCGCTATACCGTCCTCACCGCTTCCGGCGGCCGCAACGGCACGTTCTCGACCGTCTCCTACGATCCGGCCCTTGTCGGCTATGTCGCTCCGCAACTGACCTACGACGCTAACGACGTCTATGTCACGCTCGACCCGACGCCGGCGCTGTTCTCCTCCGCTGCGCAAGTGCCGGATGCGCTGACGGCGATGATCAGCGCGATGGACGGTGTGGGTGAGGCCGTGCTGGGCGACGTGTGCGGCAGAACGGCGCAGCGCCTTCTCAGCCAGACCGAAGGCTGCGTGGTGCGCGAGGCGCCCGGCGGGATGCACGGCGAAGTCTGGATGCGCGCCTTGGGCGGCGTCGGCAGCCTCACCGGCGCAAGCAGCGATGCGTCGTTCGACGACAATTATGCCGGGGTGCTGATCGGCGCTGGCGTCGGGCGGGGCGGCCTCACGGTCGGCGTGGGCACGGGTTATCTCTCCGACGGTCTCGACTTCGCCGACGGCAGTTCCACCTCGCAAAGTGCCGGCCTCGCTTTCCTGTATCTCCGCGACGAGCAGGGCCCGCTGCATCTGGGTGCGATGGCGGCCTATGGAACCGGCATGATCGACGGCACGCGTGCCCTGCCGGGCACGGGGATGGCGGCGAGCGGCGATCGCCATGGTGCCATGGCGACGGTTCGGGCGCGCGCTGCCTACGACGTGCCGATCAGGAACTTCATCATCGAGCCGCGCGCGGGGCTTGCCTACATTCACGCCGGCCAGGACGGCTTCAGTGAGAGCGGTGCGAGCCTCCTCGATCTGAGCTACGCAAGCAGCAACGTAGACGTGTTCGAGGGCCGGATGCTGATGCGGGTGAAGCGGCAATTCGCGGTCGGGAATTGGCAGCTCACGCCATGGGCCGAGGGCGGGGTGCAGGAGACTTTCTCCGGCCTGGTGCGGCGGGTGAGTGTCAGCGCCGGAACGTACGACGCGGAGGTTTTCGGCATCTCTCCGGCCCCGACCGCCGGCGTCGCCGGTGTCGGCGTGACCGCCGATGTCGGCCGTACCGCCCTCTTTCTGAGCTACCGCGGCCTGTTTGCCGGCAACCAGACGGAGAACGCCTTCACCGGTGGGCTGGCGTTTCGGTTCTGAGGGTGCTCCGCCGGGTGACGCCGGACGGTCGGGGCCGAAGCCTGGTGCGGCTGGCATAAGAGAATGTTTTCTGTCACTTGAACTAGCCCGCGGGCGGGGCTATTTGCGGTGAAAATCATTCTCCGCTGAGTAACGGGGGGTGGCCTTAAAGGGCCGCCTTTTTTGTTTTGACCGATCGTTCGCCGCCGCAACCGGCGCTGGAAGGCCGGATAGCCGATCTCGTTTCGCCCACGCTCGAAGCGATGGGCTATGCGCTGGTGCGCGTCGCCATCAGCTTCGGGCGGACGGTGAATGTGCAGGTGATGGCCGAGCGGGGCGACGGCGCGGCGATGCGGCTTTCCGACTGCGAGGCGATCAGCCGCGCTCTCGGCGCGGCGCTCGATGTTGCGGATCCGCTACCCGGGCGCTGGACGCTCGAGGTGAGTTCGCCCGGAATCGATCGGCCGCTCGTGCGGGCAGCGGACTGGAACCGCTTCGCGGGCCATCTCGCCCGCGTCGAGCTTGCGGTTCCGATCGCGGGCCGGAAGCGGCTGAGCGGCGCCGTTCTCGGAGCCGATGGAGAGATTGCCCGGCTGCGGATGACGGACGGAGCGGAGATAGCCGTGCCGCTTGCCGCGATCCGCCGGGCGCGGCTGGTTCTGACCGCAGCGCTGATGCATGCGACGTCGCCCGAGCGAGCGAGCAACTGAGAGGATTCGCCATGGATACTGCGATCGCCCGTCCCGATATTCTCCTGGTGGCGGATGCCGTCGCGCGGGAAAAGTCGATCGACCGCGAGGAGGTGATCGTCACCCTGGAGAACGCGATCCAGAAGGCGGGGCGCGCCAAGTACGGGCACGAGAAGGACATCCGCGCCACGATCGACCGCAAGAGTGGCGATGTGCGCCTTTCGCGCTGGACCGAAGTGGTCGAGACGGTCGAGAATGAAGAGACGCAAATCCCGCTCTCGATCGCGAAGAAGTTCCGCCCGGAGATCAAGCTGGGCGAATATATCGTCGACCCGCTGCCGCCGATCGATTTCGGCCGGATCGCCGCGCAGACCGCCAAGCAGGTCATCGTGCAGGGCGTGCGCGACATCGAGCGCAAGCGCCAGTACGAAGAGTACAAGGACCGCGTCGGCGAGATCGTCAACGGCATCGTCAAGCGTACCGAGTACGGCAATCTGATGGTCGATCTCGGTCGTGCCGAGGCGCTGTTGCGCCGCGACGAGTTGATCCCGCGCGAAAGCTTCCGCAATGGCGACCGGGTGCGCGCCTATATCTACGACGTGCGTTCGGAGCCGCGCGGGCCGCAGCTTTTCCTCTCGCGGACGCATCCGGGCTTCCTCGCCAAGCTGTTCGCCCAGGAAGTGCCGGAAATCTATGACGGCATCATCGAAATCAAGGCGGTGGCGCGCGACCCCGGTTCGCGGGCGAAGATGGCGGTGATCAGCCGCGACTCCTCGATCGATCCGGTCGGCGCCTGCGTCGGCATGCGCGGCTCGCGAGTGCAGGCGGTGGTGGCAGAGCTGCAGGGCGAGAAGATCGACATCATTCCCTGGAGCCCGCAGGCGGCGACCTTCGTCGTCAACGCGCTGGCGCCGGCCGAGGTCACCAAGGTGGTGATGGACGAGGAGGCCGGGCGGGTCGAAGTGGTGGTGCCGGATGACCAGCTTTCGCTTGCCATCGGCCGGCGCGGCCAGAATGTCCGGCTGGCGAGCCAGCTCACGCGCTGGGACATCGACATCATGACCGAGGCGGAGGAGAGCGAGCGGCGGCAGGAGGAGTTCCGCCGCCGGACCGGGCTGTTCGTCGAGGCGCTGGATGTGGATGACGTGATCGCAGGGCTGCTCGTCACGGAGGGCTTCGGGTCGGTGGAAGAGTTGGCCATGACGCCGCTCGAGGAGCTGGCGGCGATCGAGGGGTTCGATGAGCAGATCGCCGGCGAGCTGATCCGCCGTGCCGAGGCCTACCGCGTGCGCCGCGAAACCGAACTGACCGAGCGGCGCCGCGCGCTTGGCGTGACGGACGAAGTAGCGGCGATCGACGGGCTGACGGCTGGCATGCTGGTGGCGCTCGGCGAGAAGGGTGTCAAAACGCTTGACGATCTGGGTGACCTCGCCTCCGACGAGCTGATCGAAATTCTCGGGCCGGAGACGGTCGACGAAGCGAGTGCCAATGCGATCATCATGGCGGCCCGGGCGCACTGGTTTGCGGATGGGGAGGCAAGCCACGGCTGAGGCGCGCTCATCCCCTGCGGGTGCATCGGCCGGTCGGCCATCGCTCAGGCGCTGCGCCGTGACGCGCAAGGCGGATGCGAGGGCGCGGATGGTGCGATTCGTGGTCGGGCCAAGCCGTGCGCTCGTTCCGGATCTCGAGGAGCGGCTGCCCGGCCGGGGAATTTGGTTGAGCGCGGGGCGCGATGTGATAGAAACCGCGCGCGCATCTTCTCGGCTGGCGCGGGCGGTTGCGCGGGCGGCGGGTGGCCCGGTGCAGATTCCTGCCGATCTTCTGGCGCAGCTCGAGGCCGGGCTGGAGCAGAGGATTGCCGAGCTGCTCAGGTCGGCCCGCCGTGCGGCACAGGCCGTGGCGGGCGAGGAGCAGGTGCGCATCTGGGCTGCCAAAGGGTGCGTGGCCCTTTGGCTGGACGCGGAGGGGGGCGACGCGTCGTCGGCGGGGCTGCCGCCGCTTGGATCGGCAGATCCACCCTCTCTCTGCCTGCCTCCAGCCGTGCTTGGCGCGGCGTTCGGGCGCGAGTGGGTGGGGCCTGTTGCGATGCAGCACGGGCGGTTGGCTGCGGCGGTGCGGAACGAGGCAGTGCGTTTGGCTGCGGTACGGTTTGGCTGATAGAGGTCGGGCGGGGGCAGGCGGTTGCATGACGGAAGGCAATGAGCAGGAACCGGTGAAGGGGCGGCTCAGCCTCCGGCCGGCTGCACGGCCCGAGCTTGGGCGGACCGTGGATGCCGGCTCGGTCAGGCAGAGCTTCAGTCACGGCCGTTCGAAGGTCGTGCAGGTGGAGGTGCGCCGCAAGCGCGCTCCTGTGGCACCGGCGGGTGGACCCGGAGCCGCCGCGGCGCACCCGGCGGATGGCGGGGGTGTGTCGGCGCCCCCGAGGTCACCGGCTGCGGGCGGCAAGGCGGCGAGTGGGGCGCGGGCACTGACCGCGACCGAGCATGCGACCCGGCAGAAGGCGCTGGCGGAACAACAGCGGGAACAGGCCAAGCGCGACGCCGAACGCCGCGAGGCAGAGAAAATCTCGATTCTTTCCGCGGCCGAAGAAGCGCGGCGCAAGGCCGAGGAAGAGGCAAGAAGGGCGGCGGAGGAGGCGGCGCAGGCGGCTGCCGCACTGGAAGCCAAGCGCAAGGCCGAGGAAGAGGCCAAGGTGGCGGAAGAGGCGCGGCTGAGCGCCGAGGCGGCCGCCCGTCAGCCCGAGGAGGCACGGCGGCGGGTGCAGCAAGCTGAGCCGGAGGGGGGACAGCCGAGCGGCACACTTCGGCTGAAACCCGCCCGTCCCGGCGACGAGGACGACGAGGCGCGGCCGGTGCGCCGGCCGGGGGCGCCCGTTGCCCCGCGCAAGCCGCAGGTGGCAGTGCCGAAAAAGAGCATGGAGGATCGTCGGCGCGGCGCCAAGATCGACGTGCAGGCGGCGATCGAGGGCGAGGACGAACGCGTGCGGAGCCTTGCCTCGGTCAGGCGCCAGCGGGAGCGCGAGCGCCGCCAAGCCGAGCTCGAACTGCTGCGCTCGGACCAGGTGAAGGTGGTGCGCGATGTCGTGCTGCCGGAGAGTATCACCGTGCAGGAGCTGGCCAGCCGCATGGCGGCACGGGCGGGGGACGTGATCAAGGCGCTGATGAAGCTCGGCGTGATGGCCACCATCACCCAGACCCTGGATGCCGACACCGCCGAGCTGGTGGTGCAGGAATTCGGCCACCGCGCCAAGCGGGTGTCGGAGGCGGATGTCGAGCTTGGCCTGGAGGGCCAGGCCGACGTCGAGGCGGATCTGATGCCGCGCCCGCCGGTGGTGACCGTGATGGGCCATGTCGATCATGGCAAGACCTCGCTCCTGGACGCACTTCGGGCGACCGATGTCGCCGCCGGCGAGGCAGGTGGCATCACCCAGCATATCGGCGCCTATCAGGTGGTGCTGCCGTCGGGAGCGCGGATCACCTTCATCGATACGCCGGGCCACGAGGCGTTCACCGCGCTCCGGGCGCGGGGCGCGAGCGTGACCGATATCGTCGTGCTGGTGGTGGCCGCCGATGACGGGGTCATGCCGCAGACCGTCGAGGCGATCCGGCACGCACACGCCGCACAGGCGCCGATCATCGTCGCCATCAACAAGATGGACAAGCCGGGTGCCAATCCGCAGCGTGTCCGCAACGAATTGCTGCAGCACGAGGTGGTGGTCGAGGAGATGGGCGGGGAGACGCAGGACGTCGAGGTTTCTGCGCTCAAGCGCACCGGGCTCGATCGGTTGCTGGACGCGCTCGTGGTACAGGCGGAGATCCTCGAACTGAAGGTCAACCCGGACCGGCCGGCCGAGGGGACGGTGATCGAGAGCCGGCTCGATCGGGGCCGCGGCCCGGTGGCGACGGTGCTGGTGCAGAGGGGCACATTGCACCAGGGCGATATCGTCGTTGCGGGTGCCGAATGGGGCCGCGTCAGGGCGCTGCTGGACGAACGGAACCGCGCGCTCACGGAGGCCGGCCCCTCGACGCCGGTCGAGATTCAGGGCCTGACGGGCGTGCCCATTGCCGGGGAGCCGCTCATCGCCGTGGAAAACGAGGCGCGGGCGAGAGAGGTGACGGAGTTCCGCCAGCGCCGGCTACGCGAGAAGGCGGCTGCCTCGAGCGGCGCCGGGCGCGGCACGCTCGAGCAGATGCTGGCCCGGATCAGTGCCGGCGAGCAGAAGGAGGTCGCGGTCGTCATCAAGGCGGACGTGCAGGGCAGCGCCGAGGCGATCCAGGCGACCGTGCTCAAGCTCGGCAACGACGAGGTGAAAGTCCGCGTGCTGCATGCTGCGGTCGGGCAGATCACCGAAAGCGACATCGTGCTGGCCAAGGCCTCGAGTGCCGTGGTGGTCGGCTTCAACGTGCGTGCCACCGCGCAGGCGCGGGAGCTGGCCGGCAAAGAGGGCGTCGAGATTCGCTACTACAGCATCATCTACGAGCTGGCCGACGATATCGAGAAGCTGGTCAAGGGCCGGATCGCACCGAAGGCGCGGGAGCGCTTCCTCGGCTATGCCGAGATCCGCAAGGTGTTCGAGATCACCAAGGTGGGCAAGGTGGCCGGTTGCATGGTGACCGATGGCATGGTGCGCCGTGGCGCGGGGGTCAGGCTGCTGCGCGACGGTGTCGTCATCCATACCGGGGAGCTTTCGCAGCTCAAGCGCTTCAAGGACGATGCGCGCGAGGTGGCCAAGGGCTACGAATGCGGCCTTGCGTTTGCCGGCTGGCAGGATCTCCGCGAGGGCGACGTGGTCGAGTGCTTCGAGAGCGAACTCGTTCCGGCATGAAGGGGCGCACGCCCTCGCAGCGCCAGCTCAGGGTCGCGGAGGCGATGCGCCATGTGCTGGCGGAAATCTTTGCGCGGGGGGCATTTCGCGATCCCGAGCTTGCCGGGGCGCAGATCACCGTGACCGAAGTGCGCATCAGCCCCGACCTGAGGCATGCCACGGCGTTCGTCGCCCGCCTTGGACGGAGCGATATTGGAGCCCTGATGCCTGCCCTTCAGCGGGCCGCCCCGTTCCTGCAAGGCGAAGTCGGGCGGGCCCTTTCTCTCCGATACGCGCCGCAGCTTGCCTTCGCCGCCGATGCTGCACTCGAGGCGGCGAGCCGGATCGATGCCGTGCTGCGCTCGCCCGCGGTTGCCAGGGATCTTGCGCCCGACGGATGAGACGAGGGCGCGGGCGACGGCTCGATGGTTGGCTGGTGGTGGACAAACCGGCCGGGATGACCAGCGCCGCCGTTGTCAACCGGGTGAGAAGCGCCTTCGGCGCGGCAAAGGCAGGGCATGGCGGCACGCTCGATCCGCTTGCCACCGGGGTCTTGCCGGTTGCCTTCGGGGCGGCGACGAAGACGGTGCCGTTCGTGATGGACGGCGCGAAGTGCTACCGCTTCACGCTCCGCTGGGGCGAGGCGCGCGACACCGACGATGCCGACGGAAAGGTGACCGAAACTTCCGAGGTCAGGCCCGGGGAGGCGGAGATCCGTGCTGCTCTCGATGAATTCCGCGGCGAGATCATGCAGGTGCCGCCGACTTTCTCGGCGATCAAGATCGGCGGCGCGCGCGCCTATGATCTCGCGCGCGGTGGGGAACCGGCGGTGCTCCAGGCGAGGCCGGCGCGGGTCGAGCGGTTCGAGCTGATCGGGCGGGCCGACGAAGATCACGCGGAGTTCGAGGTGGTCTGCGGCAAAGGGGTGTATATGCGGAGCCTGGCGCGCGACCTTGCGCTCCGGGTGGGCACGCTCGGGCATGTCGCTGCCCTCAGGAGGCTGAGGGTCGGCCCGTTTACTGTCGCGGCGGCAATTCCACTGGACAAGATTTGCGGGACGGAGGATAGGACCGCCGCCTCCCCGGACCTCCTGCTTCCGGTCGTGACCGCGCTGGCCGACATCCCGGCGGTGGCCCTGACCAGGGCGGAGGCCGCTTCCTTGCTCTCTGGCCAGGCAGTGAGCCTGGTCGGGCTGATGGGGCGGATTCCGGAACTCGCCGACCCGGACGGGGGTCTGGTGCGGGCGATGGCGGGGGGGCAGGTGCTCGGGCTCGGCCGGCTCACGGGGGGTTGGTTGAAGCCGGAGCGGCTTCTCGTTCAGAGAGGAGAAACCGATGTCGATCACGGCTGAGCGCCGGCAGGCGCTGGTTTCCGAGTATGCGACCGCGGCCGCGGATACCGGCAGCCCGGAAGTGCAGGTGGCCCTGCTTTCGGAGCGGATCGCCAATCTCACCGAGCATCTGAAGGCGCACGGCAAGGATTTTCACAGCCGTCGGGGCCTTCTTACCCTGGTGGGGCGGCGGCGGCGGCTGCTCGATTATCTGAAGGCGAAGGACGCCAGACGCTACGAAACCCTGATCGGGCGGCTCAATCTTCGCCGCTGAGCGTGGCTTTGCTGGCGCGGGCGCCTATATAGCTCAGCACTTGTGCGAGCAGAGCAAGGAACGGAATTCCCGCTGCCATGGGGGCACGGGGCAACTGGCCGGGGAGGATTCCCCGGCTGCCGCGATGACGGCGGACCGGGCGTTGAGCCGATTCAATCCATCCGGGCAAAACGGGACCAATGGCGGCGTTTCCGGCCGCATGGCCTGTGGGCCTGCCGCAGAGGCAGGCCGCTTCCATGCAGTCCGAGGCGCCGCCCCCTGCAGCCGACGGAGGGAAGGGACCGTGTCCTGAGCCCGGTTGCCGGACATCGCCTGGCCTGAAGGATCGAAGGTGATGTTCAATTATTTCCGCAAGGAGTTGGATTGGGGTGGGCGGAAGCTGGTGCTGGAGACCGGCAAGATCGCCCGCCAAGCCGACGGGGCGGTGCTGGTGCGCTATGGCGATACCGTGGTGCTGGCGACCGCGGTCGGCGTGAAGGGCGCGCGTCCGGGACAGGATTTCTTTCCGCTGACGGTGAACTACCAGGAGAAGAGTTTTGCCGCGGGCAAGATTCCCGGTGGGTTCTTCAAGCGCGAGGGGCGGCCGACCGAGAAGGAGACGCTGGTCAGCCGGTTGATCGACCGGCCGGTCCGGCCGCTGTTTCCCGATCGGTTACGCAACGAAGTGCAGGTGATCGCAACCGTCTTGAGCCACGATCTCGAGAACGATCCGGACATCGTGGCGATGATCGGAAGTTCCGCCGCACTGACCTTTTCCGGCATTCCGTTTTTCGGACCGGTGGGTGCGGCGAGGGTGGGGCTGGTCGACGGCGCTTTCGTGCTCAATCCGACGGCTGCCGAGCGCGCCTGTTCGGCGCTCGATCTTGTCGTTGCCGGAACGGCGAAGGGCGTCCTGATGGTGGAGAGCGAGGCGAAGGAGCTCTCGGAGGAAAAGATGCTGGAGGCGGTGATGTTCGGTCACGCCGGTTTCCAGCCGGTGATCCAGGCGATCATCGAGCTTGCCGAGCATGCGGCAAAGGAACCCTGGCCGTTGCCGGAGGCGGATGCGGCGGAAAAGGCGCTCGGAGAGCGTGTGGCAGAGCTGGCGCGGGCGGCGCTCACCGAGGCCTATCGGGAGAAGGTGAAGCAGGTGCGCGCCGGGAAGGTGGTGGCGGCGCGCGCGGCAGCCACGGCAGCGCTGGCAGCCGAAGGGGTGGAGGCGGCGGATCTGGCGCTCCATTTCGAGGCGCTCGAGTCGGAGATCGTGCGGCGGGCGATTCTCGAGACCGGCATCCGCATCGACGGGCGTGACACGAAGACGATCCGGCCGATACTGGCCGAGGTCGGCGTGCTGCCGCGCACGCATGGCAGCGCGCTCTTCACCCGCGGCGAGACGCAGGCGCTGTGCGTGGCCACTCTCGGCACCGGCCAGGACGAGCAGGTGATCGACGCGCTCGATGGCGAATATCGCGAGCACTTCATGCTGCACTACAATTTCCCGCCCTACTCGGTGGGTGAAGCCGGAAGGATGGGCAGCCCGGGCCGGCGCGAAATCGGTCACGACAAGCTTGCCTGGCGCGCGGTGCATCCGCTTCTGCCCGACAAGGAGAGCTTTCCCTACACGATGCGGGTGGTGAGCGAGATCACGGAGAGCAATGGCAGTTCCTCGATGGCGACCGTATGTGGCGCGTCGCTTTCATTGATGGATGCCGGCGTGCCCTTGAAGCGCCCGGTGGCCGGCATCGCGATGGGACTGATCAAGGAGGAGGAGAGCTTTGCCGTGCTCTCCGACATCATTGGCGACGAGGACCATCTTGGCGACATGGATTTCAAGGTGGCCGGCACCGAGCAGGGCGTGACCAGCCTGCAGATGGACATCAAGATCACCTCGATCACGCCGGCGATCATGTGGGTCGCGCTTGCGCAAGCGCGCGAGGGGCGCCTGCACATCCTGGGCGAGATGGCCAAGGCGCTGACCGGGCATCGCAGCGATGTGGCAGCGACGGCGCCCAGGATCACCGTGATGACGGTGCCGAAGGAGAAGATCCGCGATGTGATCGGCAGTGGAGGCAAAGTGATCCGCGAGATCACCGAACAGACCGGGACCAAGATCGACATCGACGACGACGGCACGATCAAGATTGCCGCCACCGATCAGAAGCAGGCGCAAGCCGCGATCGACTGGATCCGCGGTATCGTTGCCGAGCCCGAGCCTGGCGTCATCTACAACGGCAAGGTGGTGAAGACGACCGAATTCGGTGCTTTCGTCAATTTTCTCGGCACCCGCGACGGTCTTGTCCACATCAGCGAGCTGGCGCCAGGCCGGGTCGGGAGGACGACCGACGTCGTCAATGTGGGTGATGCGGTGAAGGTGAAGGTGATCGGCTTCGACGAGCGCGGCAAGGTCAAGCTGTCGATGCGCGTGGTGGACCAGGCGACCGGCGAGGACATCACGGACAAGGTCGGGCCGAAAGGCGGCCGGGAGAGGCGCGAACGCCAGGTCCCCGACGAGGCCGCGGCTGGTTAGCGCCCCGTTCTGACGCTCCTCCCGGCGGGCAAGCAGGGGGATCGGGCCGCCGGCCGCCATTTTTCCTGAGTCGACTGCTTGCCCGCTCTGTTCGCTGCCCCGCTCCGTTCCCTGCATGGTGCGGCGAATGGTCCGGAAGACGTGAATCGCCTGTGAATAACTGGTTCGAATGACGTTCAAGAGGCGTGCGAAGCGGCGCTGCAAGTCTGGCTTTCGTCCAAAAGAGGACGGAGGAAGAGAGTTGCTCGCAAAGGTCTTTCATCTCTGATACACTTTGCTGTGAGAGGGAAAGAGCCGAGGAACCAACGTCGGTTCGGAGGAGGCGATGAAGGCGCTCAATGCCTTGCGGATCGGGGGCGTGGACGTGCTGCCCCTCATCGAGGGCGGCAAGGGCATTTCCATCTCGAACGGGATCTCCTCGGGGCACTGGGCGGCGGCCGGCGGGATCGGCACGTTCAGTTCCGTGAATGCGGACAGCTATGACGAAACGGGGCGGATCGTGCTGCAGATCTATCGTGGCCGGACGCGGCGCGAGCGGCATGAGGAGCTGATCCGCTATGCGATCAAAGGCGGTATTGCGCAGGCGCGGCGGGCGCGGGAGCTGGCCGGCAGCCTCGGGCGCATCCACACCAATATCCTCTGGGAGATGGCGGGCGCAGAGCGGGTGATCTGCGAAGTGCTCGAAGGCGCCAAGGGGATGATCAACGGCATCACCTGCGGTGCCGGGATGCCCTACAGGCTGGCCGAGATCGCTACCCGTTTCGGCGTCTATTATTATCCGATCATTTCCTCCGCACGCGCTTTCAATGCGCTCTGGAAGCGTGCCTATCACAAGGTCTCGGATTTGCTTGGCGGCGTCGTGTACGAGGATCCCTGGCTTGCCGGCGGCCATAACGGCCTTTCCAACAGCGAGGACCCGCGGAAGCCGGAGGCGCCGTTCCCGCGTGTGCTCGCGTTGCGGAAGCTGATGCGCGAGTTCGGCCTGGCGGAGACGCCAATTATCATGGCCGGCGGCGTGTGGTGGCTCGACGAATGGGAGGACTGGATCGACAATCCGGACCTCGGGCCGATCGCTTTCCAGTTCGGCACGCGGCCGCTGCTCACCCGGGAGAGTCCGATCGGCGATGCGTGGAAGCAGCGGCTGCTCGAGCTGAAAGAGGGGGATGTCTCCCTCAATCACTTCAGCCCGACCGGATTCTATTCCTCGGCGGTGAAGAATGGTTTTCTCAACGAACTGAAGGAACGTTCGGAGCGCCAGGTTGCCTATGCCACCGAGGCGATCGGCGAGCATCTGGCGGTGTACGGTGTCGGCCCGCGCAAGCGTCCGGTGTACCTGACACGAGCCGATCTCGAGCGAGTCCGGAACTGGGAGCGGCAGGGCTTCACGGAGGCAATGCGTACGCCCGATTCGACGCTGATCTTCGTGACACCGGAGAAGGCCGCGGAAATCCGCGAGGACCAGGTTGCCTGCATGGGGTGCCTCAGCGCATGCCGGTTCTCGAACTGGAGCGATGGGGCGCCGAGCTATAGCACGGGCAAGAAGGCCGATCCGCGCAGCTTCTGCATCCAGAAGACGTTGCAGGCGATTGCGCATCGGTCGAATGTGCCGGATGCCATCGAGCGGAACCTGATGTTCAGCGGCGCCAATGCGTTCCGTTTTGCATCCGACCCGTTCTACTCGAACGGCTTCATCCCGACGGTGCGGGAGCTGGTGGCGCGGATCCTGACCGGTCGCTGAGGACCCCGCGGCCGGATAGACGTGAGTCGGCCGGCTTGGCATAAGCACGAGGTCGACCGGCGGAGGGGCGAAGGGGATTGTCCAGCGTCAGCCTCGAGCGGCGTGCCAGCCTGATCGTGCTCGGCAACGAGAAGGGCGGATCCGGAAAATCGACGACCGCGATGCACCTGATCGTGGGGCTGCTCAGGGACGGCTACCGGGTCGGTGCGATCGATCTCGATGCACGGCAGGCGACGCTTTCCGGCTATATTGCCGCACGCGAGGCGTTCGCGGCCGCCAAGGGAGTGGCGTTGGGGTTGCCAAGGTTCGCGGCGGTCCTGCGGAGCGGGGCCGACAGCAGGGCCGCGGCCGAAGAGGAGGAGCGGGGCCGGTTTTCCCGCGCTCTCGGCGAACTCTCCCGCGAGTGCGAGATCGTCGTCATCGATTGTCCTGGTGCCGATACATATCTGAGCCGGCTCGGTCATGCGCACGCCGACACGCTGATCACGCCGATCAACGACAGTTTCGTCGATTTTGCCATGCTGGCGAAGGTCGACCCCGACAACCACGACGTGGTGCAGCCGAGCATCTACAGTGAGATGGTGTGGCAGGCGCGCAAGGCACGTTTCGCGCGCGATCGCGGGCGGATCGACTGGATCGTCATGCGCAACCGCCTCGGCGCCATCGCCCAGCGCAACAAGCGTGATGTCGGAGCGACCCTCGAGCTGCTGGCCAAGCGGATCGGCTTTCGCACCGTGAAGGGATTCGGGGAGCGCGTGATCTTCCGCGAGCTGTTCCTGCAGGGCCTGACGTTGATGGATGTGCGCGACGCCGGCCTCGGCATGTCGCTCGGGATGAGTCACGTCGCCGCCCGGGCGGAGGTCAGGGCGCTGATCGGGGCGGTTCGCAAGCCGCCGCCGGCGAAGGTGCTCAGGACGGCCGGTTGCGAGCCGGCCGAGCAGGCGGTATAGCGGCCGTCCCGGCGTGCCGACGTAGCTCAGCGGTAGAGCAACTGATTCGTAATCAGTAGG
>JASHOF010000074.1 GCA_030041255.1 Acetobacteraceae bacterium | reverse complement strand
CTACATGCCGGCTCTCGTCGCCGCACGCTTCAACCCCGATCTCAAAGTCAGGTTCAATGCCATGCTCGCAGCCGGCAAACCCGCCAAGGTCGCCATCACCACCCTCATGCGAAAACTCATCGTCCTCGCCAATGCGCTCCTCCGCGATGGTCGAACCTGGACCAAAACACATGCTTGACCACAACGGATACTCTAGCCGGCCCCCTCTGGCCGGCCCTCTAGCCGGCCCCCTCTGGCCGGCCCTCTGGCCGGCGAGCCTGCCGGGATCGCGCATTGCGGCGGCGTGGAGAGGCGGGATCGGGCGGTGAGCGGGGAGGACAGTCCTACAGAAGTCCGGCCTACAGAAGTCCGGCGGCGAGATTCACGGACAGCGCCAGGATCACCGTGTTGAAGAGGAAGGAAAGGAATCCGTGCAGCATCGCGAGCCGCCGCATCTTGCGCGAGGTGATATTGACGTCGGAGACCTGGAAGGTCATGCCCAGCACCAGCGAGAAATAGAGGAAGTCCCAGTAGTCCGGGAGCGGTTCGTTCGGAAATGCGAGGCCGGCATCGACGGAGCGGTTGCCCGGGGTGATCGCATAAAATTCGTGAGCGTAACGATATGCAAAGGTCAGATGCGTCATCAGCCATGAGGCGAGCAGGGTGGTGACGACGAGGACCAGCCTGATCAGGGCCGTTCCCTTCGCGTGCTGGCCGACAGAGGAGAACTCGCCCACGATGGCGGCGAAACTGAAGGCGACGCCGGCGATGGTCAGGCTGAAGATCGTCCATTCGCCTTCTTCCTGGGCGGCGGCGTAGGACGCCATGCGGTCGGGCCGGGCCAGGCTGAAGCGAACCGCGCTGGCGATGACGAACAGCAGGACCCCGCCATTCCAGCCCAGGATCGCGCGGGTCAGCGGAGGCGAGGGGAAAGGCAGCAGGCAGTAGATCGCGACACCGGCAGCGGTGCTGCTGAGCAGCACCGGCCGGGCGGCCAGCGCGCGCCAGACGGTGAGGGCCGGCTTCATGGCCCGGCGCGGCGCGGTGGGCAGGGGGCGGGGCAGGCGGCGCATCCGGCGAGGATGCCTGATTCACTCGCTCCGGCGAAGCGTGACCGGCGGATGGCCTGCGGCGGCAAGCTGGGCTCCATCACGGAAGCCGGGCGATGCGCTGTGCGAGGAGGGCGAACAGGGCGTCAGGATCGAGCGGCTGGAGCAGGCGTGCGTTGGCTCGGCCGCGGTGGTCGATCGCTGTGCGCCCTCGGCTCGGTCCCGGCCCGAGATCGGCCACCACGGCGGCCGGTCGAGCCTCGAAGAGATGCGGGGCGATCAGCCAGGCCAGCGCGCACGGATCATAGAGCGGCACCCCGTCGGGGTGCGAGGCGAGCGACGCGGAAAGAATGGCGGCGGCGGTTGCCGAGGCCCGGCCGCCGGCGGCGGCGCGAAAGGCGACAAGCCGCGCCGCGGTGACCGCCGCGATCCGGCCACACTCGAGTGTCGCGAGGGTCAACTTCCGTCTGGCGGCAAGGATCATTGCCAGGGCCTCCGGATCGCACCAGGCGTTGAACTCCGCCCCGGGGGTTGCGTTGCCCTCTCCGCGAGCCCCGGACATCAGGACGATCTCCTCGACCTGCGTGGCAAGGAGAGGCTCGCAGGCAAGCGCCAGCGCAAGGTTGGTAGCGGGCCCGATCCCGACCAGGGTCACCTTCCTGCGCGCCTGGCGCAGGATCGTGCGGATCGCATCGTGGGCGAGGGCGGAGGCAGGCGCGGCACCCGGCGGCAACGCGACACCTGCCATGCCATCCTCGCCCTGGCCCTTCCAGCCGGGCGGGTAGGGGGCGAGAAGCGCGCCGGCCGCCCCGGCATGCACGGGGACGCGGCAGCCGGAAAGCGTGGCCAGGGCGCAGGCATTGGCGAGGGTGCGCGCCAGGGGCGCATTGCCACCCGAGACCGTGATCGCCGCGACATCAAGCTCCGGTGAGGCGAGTGCCAGCAGGATCGCGATCGCATCGTCGGTGCCGGGATCGCAGTCCAGAATCACCTTCCGGGCTGGCCGGCCCTCCTTTTTCACGGCGTGCCGGCGGCCTCGCCGAGCAGGCGGGCGATCCGCTGCAAGGCGAGCAGATAACCCTGGGTGCCGCAGCCGGCAATGACTCCGGAGGCCGCCCTGGAGACGTAGGAATCATGGCGGAATGCTTCGCGGCGGTGGATATTTGAAATATGAACCTCGATGATCGGGCAGTCGCAGCTTTGCAGTGCATCGAGGATGGCGATCGAGGTGGTCGTGAAGCCGGCCGGGTTGATCACGATTCCGCCTGCCTCTTCGCGCGCCTCGTGGATCCAGTCGATGATCCGGGACTCGGCGTTGCTTTGATAAAAGCGAAGCGCGAGCGCGAGCGCCGCGGCTTCCAGCCGGCACGCCGCCTCGACCTCGGCAAGGGTCTCGTGGCCGTAGATGTGGGGCTCGCGCTTGCCGAGCAGGTTGAGGTTCGGTCCGTTCAGCACATAGACGATGCGGCTCATGCGCGTCTTTCCCCCGATCATGGCAGGGGCCAGTGAACCATTGCCTTGGTTCTGCCGCCACCTTCGGGCGCCGAGGGCACGGCCAGACCGGCATCGGGAGCCCGGAATGCGACGCCGGCGGGCTATGCCCGTCAAGCCGCTTGCAAAAGAGCGCCCCAGGGGGCATTTGTCGCCGATCAGGGTCCGGCCGCGGGTGGGTTCGTACCCTCGATCGGACGCCAACGGGCGCGCGGGGGTTGGCCTTGTCGCGCCCGTTGCGATCTTAAGCGGATCGCACTTGACCGGGATCGCGAAGGGATCCTCCGGTGCCGCAGTCCGCTCGTGAACATAGGGAGGCATGTGTCCGGCCGGGCCGGACACGCGCCCGCCGCCGTGATGGAGGTCCGCCGTGCCTGGCACGCCGCTGCAGAAGATCCGCAATATCGGCATCACCGCGCATATCGACGCGGGCAAGACGACCACGACCGAGCGCATCCTCTACTATACCGGCGTCTCGTACAAGATCGGCGAGGTGCACGAGGGCACGACCACCACCGACTACATGGACCAGGAGCGCGAGCGCGGTATCACCATCACCTCCGCGGCCGTCACCTGCGAGTGGCGCGGCCATCGCATCAACATCATCGACACCCCCGGCCATATCGACTTCAACATCGAGGTCAACCGCAGCCTCCGCGTGCTCGACGGGGCGATCTTCATCATCGAAGGCGTGGCGGGAGTGCAGCCGCAGTCGGAGACGAACTGGCGGCTCGCGGACCGCTACAATGTCCCGCGCATCATCTTCATCAACAAGCTCGACCGTACCGGGGCGGATTTTTTTCGCGCCACCGCGACCCTCAAGGAGAAGCTCGACATCGTCGCCCTGCCGCTCCAGCTTCCGATCGGCATCGAGGACAAGTTCCGGGGTGTCGTCGATCTGGTCGAAATGAAGGCGGTGATCTGGGAAGGCGGTGAACTGGGGGCAAAGTACCACGATGCGCCGATTCCGGCCGAGCTTGCCGAGCAGGCGCGCGAGTACCGGCAGCTTTTGCTGGATACCGCACTCTCCGTCGATGATGCGGCGATGGAGGAGTATTTCGAGAAGGGAGAGGTTGCGCTTGCCACCCTGCAGCGCTGCATCAAGGCCGGCACGATCAGCGGTACCTTCCGTCCCGTCCTCTGTGGCACCGCCTTCAAGAACAAGGGGGTGCAACCGCTGCTCGATGCGGTGGTCGATTACCTGCCGTCCCCGCTCGATGTTCCCGGCATCAGGGTTGCGGCGCTCGACGGCGAGGACGAGGCAGCCGGGGAACGCCGCGTCATCAAGGCGGATCCCGATGCCCCCTTTTCCGGGCTCGCCTTCAAGATCTTCAACGACAAGTACGGCACGCTCACTTTCGTGCGCGTCTATGCCGGGACCCTTCGCTCGGGCGACATGGTGCTGAATACCACCAAGGGCCATCGCGAGCGGATCGGCCGGATGTTCCAGATGCACGCCGACAAGCGGGCCGAGATCAAGGAGGTCTCGGCCGGCGATATCGTCGCCTTCGTCGGCCTCAAGGACACGGCAACCGGCGATACGCTGGCCGCCGCCCAAGACCCGGTCGTGCTCGAGCGGATGGCTTTCCCGGTGCCGGTCATCGACATTTCGGTCGAGCCGAAGACCAAGGACGCGATCGAAAAGATGACGCTCGGCTTGCAGAAGCTGGCCGGGGAGGACCCCTCGCTCAGGCTGCGCACCGATCCCGAAAGCGGCCAGACCATCCTTTCCGGCATGGGAGAATTGCATCTCGAGATCATCATCGATCGCCTGAAGCGCGAGTACGGGGTCGAGGCCGATATCGGTGCGCCGCAGGTCGCGTACCGCGAAACGATCAGCCGTGCCCACACCGAACTCTATACCCACAAGAAGCAGTCCGGCGGTGCCGGCCAGTACGCCGAGGTGAAAATCCTGTTCGAACCGACGGAGCGGAACGGCGGCATCATCTTCGAGAACAAGGTGGTCGGCGGGACGGTTCCGAAGGAATACATCCCGGCCGTCGAGAAGGGCATCCGGGCGCAGGCGGATACCGGCGTGCTGGCGGGTTTTCCGACCGTCGATTTCCGTTACGTGCTGCTGGAGGGCAAGTACCACGACGTGGATTCCTCGGCGCTTGCCTTCGAGATTGCGGCCAAGGCCTGCTTCCGCCAGGGGATGAAGAAAGCGGGTCCGATGATCCTCGAGCCGATCATGGACGTGGAGGTCACCACGCCGCAGGACCATGTCGGCGACGTGGTGGGCGATCTGAGCCGCCGGCGCGGCCTGATCCAGAGCCAGGAAAGTTCAGGCTCGACCATCATCGTCAGGGCGCATGTTCCTCTCAAGGAGATGTTCGGCTATATCTCCGACCTCCGTAGCATGACCAAGGGACGAGCCTCCTTCACCATGCAGTTCCACCACTACGATCCCGTGCCGCGCGCGATCGCCGACGAGATCATGGCCAAAACCGCCTGATGCGGGAGTAGCGATGCGCGCCTCCCGGCTGCACTGGATGCGGGGACGGACCGAGGAAGGGCCTGGCGAGGCGCGCACCGTCGAATGGATCGGCTGGGACGAGAAGGGCAGGGCGGTGGCGCGCGTGGTCCGGTTGCAGGGTCCGCTGTTCGAGGGCTGGCGGCTCTACCGCGCAGTCGCTCTCGATCCTGACGGGCGCGTCGTCGAACTCCGGCCGACGCCACCCGAAGGCGCAGGCTGGCTCGCCTGCATCGGTGGGCGTGTGGTCGGGCGGGCGGCGCTGCCGCTACAGGCGGTGCGCACCGCCGAGGCCGCGCTCGGCTGAGCCCCTCCCAGATGGATGAGGCGGCACGCTTCCGTTCCATCATGGAACGTTCGGCTGTGCTCAAGCGCCGGCTGGCGACCGACCTTCGCTCGGCCGTGCTCGCGGTCGTCGATGCGGCGGAAAAAAGCCTGCGGGCCGGCGGGAAGCTTCTCTTTTGCGGCAACGGCGGCTCGGCGGCGGACGCCGCGCACTTGGCCACCGAATGCCTGATCCGCTTGCGTGCCAGCCATGAGCGCGGCTCCTACCCGGCGCTTGCTCTCACCCTCGATCCGATTGCGCTGACCGCTGCCGGCAATGATTACGGTTTCGCACATGCCTTCGAGCGGCCGCTCCGCGGCCTCGGGCGCGCCGGCGATCTCCTGTTCGCGCTCTCGACCTCCGGCCGATCCGAGAACATCCTTTGCGCGCTCGCAGCAGCCGGCGAAATGGGCCTTGTCACGGTTGGCTTCCTGGGTGGGGACGGCGGGCCCGCCGCCGCGCTCTGTCGTCACGTCCTGCTCGTCCCCGACCGCGAGACCGCCCGCGTCCAGGAGTGTCACATCACGCTCGGACATGCGCTTCTGGAGCTGCTCGAGGATCGCCTCGTCGCCCGGCCGCTTTCGTGACGATCCTGCTGAGCGGGGCAGCCGGCTTCATCGGCTATCACGTGGCGCGCGCGCTGCTCGTGCGGGGGGAGCGGGTTGTCGGCATCGATTCCTGCAACGCCTATTACGACCTGCGCCTGAAGGAGGCGCGGCTTGCTCAACTCGGCGAATTTCCTGCCTTCGTCTTCCATCGCCTCGATATCACCGACCGCGAGGCGATTCTTGCCCTCTTCGCCGCCGAATCGGAGGCAAGCCATGTGGTGCACCTGGCGGCGCAGGCAGGAGTGCGCCACGCGCTGGTCGATCCCTACTCCTACGTTGCGAGCAACCTCGCCGGTCATCTCGTGATTCTCGAGGCGGCGCGCCTCCTTCCCCGTCTCCGCCACCTTCTTTATGCAAGCTCCTCCTCGGTCTATGGCGCCAATACCGCCCTTCCTTTTTCGGAATCCGATCGTGTGGACCAGCCGATCTCCCTTTACGCGGCAACCAAGCGCGGCGCCGAGCTGATCAGCGCGAGCTACGCGCATCAGTTTGCATTGCGGCAGACGGGCCTGCGCTTCTTCACCGTCTATGGCCCATGGGGCCGGCCGGACATGGCCTATTACAGCTTTGCCAGGGCGATCGTCGAAGCCCGGCCGATTACCCTCTTCGACGGTGGCAGGCTGCGGCGGGACTTCACTTATATCGACGATGTCGTGGCCGGCGTGCTCGGCTGTCTCGATCGCCCACCCGAAACGAATCCGCCGCATCGGGTGCTCAATATCGGCAATCACCGGAGCGAAGAGGTGCTGACGCTCGTTTCTCTGCTTGAACAATCTCTCGGCCTGAAGGCGATCGTCCAGAGCGCGCCGCGCCCGGCCTCGGAAGTGCAGGAAACCTTTGCCGCGGTCGAGGCGATCGCCGCATTGGCCGGCTTTTCGCCCGCGACCCCACTCGCCCTCGGGATTCCCCGTTTCGTCGCCTGGTTCCGCGAATTTCACGGAGTGAGCTGAGAGGGCGAAGCGGTCGCCTTGCGCGCATTCCCATCTCATTGAACCCATCAAAGCGAACGCGCGGAGCGAAGCAACGCGGCGGGAAGCAATCCGGCTCCGCGCCGGCTTGCCGGCGGTCGGTTGGTACACCGCGTTGCGCCCACTCCGAGTTACGACAACCTGATCACCTGGGTTGATGACAGAAAGCAGCCGAGGCATCTGGCTGCCGGCATAAAAAGGGGATGGACGGTGCTGCCCAACCTCAGCGCCAAACTTGGGCTTCTGTTCCGCATCACCCATGCGGGCAATTTGGCGTCGCTGCTGGCGAGCGGCCTCCATTGCGCCAACGGGGTCGCTGCCGACCCGAATTTCGTGGCGATCGGCAACCCGGATTTGATCGGCAAACGCGCCCATCGCCCGGTGCCGGTCCCTCCGGGCGGGACGCTGGCCGATTACGTCCCATTCTATTTCACCCCGAAATCGCCGATGCTCTTGAACATCAAGACAGGCTATAACGGCATTATCCGCCGTTCGAACGAGGAGATCGTGGTCCTGGTCTCGTCCTGCCAGGCCATGAGCGACCAGGGGGTGTCCATGCTCTTCACCGACCGCCACGCCTACATGGCGACGGCCGCCTGGACCAGCAATCACGCCGACCTTGCCGGGATGATCGACTGGGATATCCTCCGCCGACACGACTTTGCCGGCGATGATGGATACCCGGACAAGATGGAGCGTCATCAGGCGGAGGCTCTCGCCCACTGGCACGTTCCGGTGAACGCGCTTCTGGGTATCGGCTGCGTTTCGGATGTTGTAGGGTCCGCCACCGAGTCGCAGGTCCGCGCGGCGGGTCTGACGCTCAAGGTAGTGGTCCGTCCAGAGTGGTATTTCTGATGATCCGCTACAGGCAAGGCAATCTGCTCACGGCCGAGGCCGATGCCCTGGTGAACACGGTCAACACGGTTGGCGTCAGCGGGAAGGGCATCGCGCTGATGTTCAAGGAGGCCTATCCCGAGAACTTCCGAGCATACGAAGTCGCCAGCAAGGCCGGGCGGCTCCATCCCGGCGGCCTGTTCGTCACCGAGCGGCACGACATGCTCGGGCCGCGCTTCATCATCAATTTCGCGACGAAGAAGCATTGGCGGCAGCCGTCGCGGCTGGAATGGATCGAGCAGGGCCTCGGGGCGTTGCGGCAGGAGATCGAAACGCGCAGTATCCGCTCCATCGCCATTCCACCGCTGGGCGCCGGCAACGGCGGGCTCGACTGGGGCGATGTCAAGCCGCTGATCGCCAACGCGCTTTCCGGACTCGATTGCGAGATCATCGTCTACGAGCCGACCTGCGCCTATCAGAACGTCGTCAAGCGCCACGGCGTCGAGAAGCTGACTCCGGCCCGCGCGTTGATGGCGGAGATGATCCGCCGCTACGAGGTGCTGGGCTTCGATTGCTCGATACTCGAAGCCCAGAAGCTGGCCTGGTTGCTCAACGGCGCCATCAAGCGCGAGGACTTGCCCAATCCGATCGGGGATGATTTCGTCGCCGATCGCTATGGTCCTTATTCGGACGGGATTCGGCATCTGCTGGACAGTCTTGACGGCAGCTATCTGACATGCGAGCGCCGCCTTGCGGACGCACGGCCGTTCGATCCCATTCGCTTTAGGCGCGACCGGCAGGATAGGATCGGCGCATATCTGACCTCGCCGGAGGCAAGTCCCTACCGGTCCGCGCTCGATCGGGCCAGCACGATGATCGACGGATTCCAGTCCCCGCACGGTCTGGAACTTCTCGCGACGGTCGACTGGCTCAACCGTGAGTCGGGCGTGGCTTTGGATGTAGATGCCATGATGCCAGGAATAGCGTCTTGGCCTGGCCCGCCAGGTGCGGCCAAACGCAAGGCCGGGGTCTTCACGCGGTGCCATGTGGAAGTGGCGGTGGAACATCTGCGGGCTTTCTTATGACGCGGATCGGGGAGGTCCAGTCCCAAGTCCATCTTCGCGCAGAGGGAGTGGCCGCGATTGCTTCCTGCCCGCCTCGTGTGCCTCGCAGTGACGCCATTGATTCGGTTCGAACCAACATACTCTAACCAGGCGTGCGTTCGACTCGCTTCCCTGCTGCAAGCAGCACGACCCGCCCGGAGAGCCCGAGGGTAGCAAACGCCTGCGCAAAATCCGCCAGCGTCTCGCTGAAATGGGCCCAGCCGTCATTGTGCACGGGAACGATCTCCGCCTGGCCGAAGGCGTGCGCGGCCTCGATCGCGTTGTTGTTGTTGTTCATCGTCAGATTGAATCGCCCGCGTGTCTCCGCCGCGCCGGCGAAGAGGATCGCCGCGTCGAGAAAGCTTCCACCGCCGCCACCCCATTGCTTCGGGATCGTGTCGCCGAGCAGCCCCGCTTCGCGCAGTGCTGCGACATTCCCGGTGGGGTATTTCCCGCTGCGGTCGATGTCGGCGGCGCGCGGGGCAATGATCTCTCTTGCCAGTCGCCCGACCCGGTCGGAAAGCCGCTTCTGTTCTGCTGTCAAATCGAATGGCATGATCGCCTCCTCTCCTCATTCAGACCTTGCGTCGGGCTCGCAATCGGCAGTTCGCGCAACTCGGCGTCGCGGCTTATTCGAGCCCGCGATTCACGCCCTCCGACGATTCCGCCTCGGGCGATCGCGGGCCAGTGCCGCCTCTGCGGCCGCCGGGGTATAAGAGCGGGCGCCGGCTTTCGGCCTGGCAGGGAGGGAGCGTCGATGTCGTCCCACGATGAAGACCGGAATATCGGGCTACTCAAGAAGGAACTGGCCGAGGGCCGGATCGATCGCCGCGAGTTCCTGCGCTTTGCAACCTTGCTCGGCATGGCGCTGCCGGCCGCGAGCGCGCTGGTGGGTGAGAAGCTGGTGCGCCCGGCCAAGGCGGCGATGCCGGCGGGCGGGACGCTCCGGCTCGGCATGCGGGTGAAGGCGCTGGACAATCCCGCCACTTATTCCTGGGGCCAGTACGATTCCAACGTCACCCGCCAGGTCTGCGAGTATCTGACATTCACCGATCGCAACAACATCACCCACCCCTATCTGCTCGAGAAATGGCAGGCGAGTCCGGACCTGAAGACCTGGACACTCTCCGTGCGCAGGAACGTCAAGTGGCACAACGGCGAGGACTTCACAGCCGATGACGTGCTCTGGAACCTCAAGCGGCTGACCGACCCTGCCGTGGGCTCATCCTTCCTCGGCCTGGTCGAGGATTTCCTGCTCAAGAAAGTGCCGGACGGAACGGACAAAGCCGGCAAGCCGAAGACGAAGCTCGCCTGGTGGGACGCGGGGGCGATCGAGAAGATCGATTCCCATACCGTCCGCCTGAACGGCAAGGTGCCGCAGGTGGCGATTCCCGAGTATCTCTTTCATTATCCGGCCCTGATGCTCTACCCCGGTGACGCGGGGGTGTTTGGCGTCGGCTCGCAAGGGACCGGAGCCTTCACTCTCAGCGACTATCAGCTTGGCAAGATCGCAACCGTGCGCGCCGTCAGGAACTACTGGGGCGGGGGGCCTTATCTGGACGCGGTGCAGTTCATCGATCTCGGCGACGACCCGGCAACCGCCGTTTCCGCAATGGCCTCGCATCAGGTGGATGGACTCGACCTCACCTTTCCGAGCCAGGTGCCGGCGCTCCAGGCGATGCCGTTCCTGAAACTCTACAAAGTGGCGAGCGCGCAATGCGCGGTGCTGCGCTTCCATGTCGATACCAAGCCCTGGGACAACCCGAAGGTCCGCATGGCGATGCGGCTTGGCCTGGACAATGCGAGCTTCATCGAGCTGGCGCTGCGCGGGCTCGGCACGCTCGGCCAGGACTGTCATGTCGCGCCGGCGTTGCCGGACTATGGCAAGGTGCCCGACATCGATCGCAACATCGCCAAGGCGAAGCAGCTCTTGCAGGAAGCGGGTTTCCCCGGCGGCTTCGATACCGAGCTCGCCGTTCCGACGGATTACGACTGGATCACCGCCCAGTGCGAGGCCGCGGTCGAGCAATGGAAGGCGATCGATGTCAGGGTGAAGCTCACTATCATGCCCGGCGCCGAATACTGGAATGTCTGGACCAAGGTTCCGTTCGGCTGCACGAGCTGGGCGCATCGGCCGCTCGGGGTGATGTTGCTCAACCTTGCCTATCGCACCGGCGTGCCGTGGAACGAGAGCGGCTATTCCAACCCGGAATTCGACCAGCTCCTGAACGAAGCCGGCGGCATCCTGGAAGCGGACAAGCGCGCGGCGGTGATGCAGAAACTCCAGGAAATTCTTCAGAAGGACGGGCCGATGGCGCAGCCGATGTTTGCCGAGGCCTTCACCTTCATGGACAAGAAAGTGCTGGGCTTCGAGATGCATCCGTCATCGGGCTATATCTTCTGCAACCGGCTCGCACTGGCGGCGTGAGGGGCCATGCATCGGCCGGTCGATCCGACATCGCTGGCCGGCAAGGAGTTTCCGCTCGCCGGGCATGCCGCTCTCGTCGTGCTGGGAGCGGGGCCGGCCGGAGTGGCGGCCGCGCTGGAGGCAAGGCGGCTCGGACTCGAGGTCATGCTGGTGGACGAGCATCCGGTGGCATCGCCGCTGATCGGGCTCGATGTGCCGTACATGTTCGGCGAGCGGCTCGATCCCGCGGTGCAGAACAAGCCGCGCATGCTCGAACGCGTCCTCGGCGGCCGGCCGGAAATCGCGGCTTTGTTCGAGGCCGGCGTCGATGTGCAGCCTGGCGTCTACGCCTGGGGGGCGTTCGTCGATGGGGCGAGCGGCGGTGCGCCGCCGCGCCCGCTGCTCGGCCTGGCAGACGAGGAGCATTCCTGGCTGCTCTCCTTCGATCGGCTGATCGCGGCCAGCGGCGCGCGCGATCTGGCCCTCGCCTTCCCGGGCTGGGACCGGCCCGGCGTGTTGGGCGCGCGCGGTTTTGCCGCCGCCATCAACCTCTACCAGGCATTCTCCGGACGGCGCATCGTCGTCCTGGGGGCGGGCGCGCTCGGCCTCGGTGTCGCGACGTTGGCGCTCGAGGCCGGGGCCGAGGTTGCCTGCATCGCCGATGTGCAAGGGGCCACTCACCCCGGCCCTCTCCTCGATCGTCTCGATGCGCATGGCATCCCCGTTTACCTGCGCCACGCGGTGGAGGGTGTTCGTGGCGCAGCGGAGATCGAGGGGATCAGGCTCGTGCCGCTTGCCGGCCCGGCCGCTGGCTTCGAGATCGCCTGCGACAGCATCGTTTCGGCGCTCGACGTCGTGCCGATGTCAGAGATTTTCGACCTGCTCGGCTGCAGGATCGCCTGGCGTGAGGAGCTTGGCGGCTTCGTGCCGGCACTGGATGACGAAGGCAGGACCAGCATTCCCGGCATCTATGCCGCGGGGGACTGTACAGGCGTGACCGATGCGGCGCTCCTCGATCCGGGCCTTGCCGCAGCGTCCGGGCGGCGCGCCGCGCGGGCCGTTGGACGCGATGCCGGGATCGATATCGAGGCGCTGGCGGCGCCGCTCTCCGGAGAGCTTCGCGACCGCGCCGCGGATTCCCGGAGTTGGCTCGAGGCGCATCTGGCTTCGCTCGACGAGGTCATGATCTGCCGCTGCGAAGAGGTTGCGCTCCGCGATCTTTTCGGCGTCAGGCCGCCGCGCTACCTCGCCTATGACAAGGAAAAATTTGCTGCGCGCGACTTGCGCAGCCTCGCTGCCGAGGGTCCGGTCAACCAGGATCAGGTCAAGCGCCTGACGCGCGCGGGCATGGGAGCATGCCAAGGGCGGCGATGCCGCGAGCAGGTGCATCTGCTGCTCACTCTCCGGGGCAACCAGGCGCCCGGCAGCGTGCCCATGCCAAGCTACCGGGCCCCTCTCCGACCGCTCTCTCTGCGCGTCCTCTCTGCCCACGACGAGACGGCGGAGATGCGACGCAACTGGGTCACCTGGTTCGGAATCCCCTCGCAGTGGCTGCCGCACTGGGAGAAGGTGCCGGAAGATGGCGGTCTCTCCGATCATCGGATCGGCCTTTGGGACATCTCCCAATGAGCGTTGGGGCGAGCGTCGTCGTGATCGGCGGCGGTGCGACCGGGCTCAGCACTGCCTGGTGGCTGTGCCGCGAAGATGTAGCCGTGACCGTGCTCGAACGGGGAATTGTCGGCTGGGAGGCCTCGGGGCGGAACGGCGGCGGGGCGACGCATCCGTACAGCCCGCTCTTCCGCGAGGAGCAGCGGCTCTGGCCGATGATGGACGCGTTGCTGGGCTATCCGACCGAATATCGGCAGAAGCGGATCCGCATCGGCCTCAGCGCCGATGAGCTGGCGATGTACGAGCACGGCGCGAGGCTCGCCGAGGAGCAGGGCTTCGAGGTCGAGCGGCTGGATCCGCGCGCGCTCCGTGAACTCGTCCCCTGGGTCGGCGAGCGGGTCGCCGGCGGTCTCCTCTATCATTTCGGCGGCCACGCCAATCCGCAGCGCACCGTGCAGGCCTACGCCTGGGCGATCCAGGACCTTGGCGGGGCGATCCTCCAGCACACAACGGTGACGGGGATTACGCTCAGCGCCGGCAAGGCAGTCGCCGTCGAGACCGATCGCGGCAGCGTCGGATGCGACGCGGTGGTGATCGCCGCCGGCCCCCACACCGCACGGATTGCGGCGATGATCGGGGTCGCTGTGCCGCTCGCCCCGGCGCGCGCCGAGATGATCGTCACCGAGCCACTGCCGCTGATCCGCTATGGCGGGGCCGACGGCAACGGGCTCTATGGGCGGCAGACGCTGCGCGGCAATCTCGCCTATGGCGGCGGACCGCACGAATGGATCGAGATCGCGGATTCGCGGACGCCCCGGCCGGTGAACTCGCCCGTCGTGCGCAGCCTGGCCCGCCGCCTCGCAGAATTGTTCCCGAAGATCGCGCATGTCCGGGTGATCCGAAGCTGGGCCGGCATCATCGAGAACACGCCGGACGGGCGGCCGATCCTGGACCGGCTGCAAGACCCCTCGAACGTCGTGATCGCCACCATGTCGAGCGTCGGGTTCGGGCTCTCGCCGGCCTCCGGTCACGCACTGGCCGAGCTTGTGACGCGGGGAAAATGCACGTTTGCCGACCTGACCTGGCTCGGGCTCGGGCGCTTCCGCGATCTCGATCCGGACTGGCGGAAAGAGGCGGGCTGGCTGCCGGGCTCGGGCGAGTCCGCAGAATTGCGGGCCTGAGGCACGTGCTCGACCGAGGAGTCGGGCGTGGCCTATATTCGGCGGAGCGGTGCGGGAGCGAGGAGATGGAAACAAGGCCAGAGATGGTGGCGCTGCTCGAAAGCCGCGCGCGGAATTACACGCTGCCTCAGCCCTTCTATACCGATCCCGAGTTCCATGAGCTGGATCTCAAGGGCGTGTTCGAGCGGCGATGGGTTTTCGTCGGCCTCGAATGCGAGCTGCCGGTGCCTGGCCAGTACCTGGTACTCAGCATCGCGCGAAGCTCGATCGTCGTTCTGCGCGACAACGCGGGGAAGATATCGGCGTTCTTCAATACCTGCCGCCATCGCGGCTCGACCATCTGCGCGCCTGGCCGCGGCAAGGCCCGCACGCTGACCTGCCCCTACCATCAGTGGACCTACAATCTCGAGGGCAAGCTCGTTCACGCCGGCGAGATGCAGGCCGAGTTCGATCGCTCGGGGATCGGGCTGAAGCCGGTTGCGCTGGCGACATTCGAGGGGATGGTGTTCGTCTGCCTTGCGGATGACCCGCCGGATTTCTCCGAATTCTCTGCAACGCTCGGGCCGTGGCTCACGCCGCACAACCTTGCGAGCGCGAAGCTCGCCTGGTCCGAGGACATCGTGATCAACGCCAACTGGAAGCTCGTCATCGAGAATTCGCGCGAGTGCTATCATTGCGCAGCACGGCATCCGGAGCTGACGCGCACTTTCTTCCTTCGCTTCGATACGCGATCGGCGGATCCGCTCGTTCTCGAGCACGCGCGGAAGTGCCGGGAAGCGGGATTGAGGACCGGCGAGGCGGAGGGTGTCGATTTCGAGCTGAGCCGCATGCCGCTGACCGGCGGTGCACTGACGCTCAGCATGGACGGCAAGCCGGTTTCTGCCAAACGGCTCGGCAACGTGCCGGAGGGCGAAATCGGCTCGATGCGCTGGTTCCATTTCCCGAGCATGTTCGCACATGTGCTCGGCGACTATGCCTTCGTCTTTCGCGCACTGCCCCTTGCCGTTGACCGCACGCTCGTCACGTCCAACTGGTATGTGAGCAGGGATGCGGAAGAGGGCCGGGACTATGATCGGGGAAAGCTCCGCGAGCTGTGGTCGATCACCAATGACCAGGACCGCGATCTCTGCGAGCGCAACCAGGAAGGCATCCGCAGCATCGGCTACCAGCCCGGACCCTATTCCAGGCTCCGCGAGCCGCACGTGATCAAGTTCGTGGAATGGTACGCCGACGTGATGACGGACTACCTCACCCCAGCGCCACGTCGCGCCGAGATGGCGGCGTAGCCGGGCGAGGGCTCGCCCGGGCCATCCTGGATGAGGCGGTACGCCCGGAGGGGCCGATCCGGCTTGGCTCGATGCTGGCAGCAATCGGTCAGGAGTTCGGTGGGGTCGATCTGACAGTCACGCGCGATCCGATACCGCCTGCACCGGCGCAGTTCGAATGATCGTGCTCGACACGAACGTCCTCTCGGAGCCGATGCGGCCGGACGGCAATCCGGCTGTCGCGGCCTGGCTCGACGAGATCCGTGTCAGGCTGACTGTGCAACCCGACACGGGTCTCGCGCTTTATTCGAGCCCGCGATTCACGCCCTCCGACGTTTCCGCCTCGGGCGATCGCGGGCTAGCAAACGATCGAGAGCCTGTATCTCACCGGCGTCACCCGCGCGGGGCTTCTGATCGGCCTCGAAATGATGTCGCTGGGCAAACGCCGCTCTCTCCTGGAAGCCAGGCTGGCGCAAGTCATCGCCACGTTCGGGAATTCGCGGATTCTTCCGTTCGACGCGGATGCCGCTCTTTGCCGCGACCCGAGGCCCCCGCTTCGCAAGCGATGCTGCCTCAGCCCTGGCGCCTCCGCTACTTCAGTTGGCTGCGAATCTCGTCCAGCCCGGCACGGGCGCAGGCGTCGTCCAGGTTGCCGCCGGGCGCGCCAGCGGCGC
Source organism: Acetobacteraceae bacterium (assembly GCA_030041255.1). GTDB lineage: Bacteria > Pseudomonadota > Alphaproteobacteria > Acetobacterales > Acetobacteraceae > JAKAWQ01. The sequence goes on along the minus strand of JASHOF010000074.1, from coordinate 13,555 downwards.
CGATCGCGCCGATCGTTTCGCCATCAATCTCGATGACGATGCCGCCACCGATCAGGATCAGATGCGGAAGCTGGGTGAACAGGGCAGTGAAGCCGGGAACCGTCCTGGCCCGTTCGACGAGCTTGCTGGTGTCGGTCTTGAACGATGCGGCCGTGTACGCCTTGTCGTAGGCACTGTCGAGCGTGTGGCTTCCGGCACGATCGCCGCGCAGCACGGCCTGGCGCACGCCATCGGCGTCCACCACTACCGCCGTCTCGGCATAGCCTTCTTTGGCGCAACTGGCGACGACCTCGCTCGCCGCCGCGCTGGCGAGAGAGGCTGACAGGCGATGCGTGGTGAGCAGTCCGTACGCCCGGGCGGCGATGGTCGGGACGCCGGTGGCGCCTGCCAGGGCCAGAGCCGCCATTGTGCGGAAAAGCCAGTGTGCGCCGGTCATGATGTTGCCTCCTCTCAGTCGTTCGATCGCGGCTACAGATCCTTGGCCAACCTGAGCGCGTCGTAGATCGCGGCGTGGATGTTGCGGCTCGCGACCGCATCGCCGATGCGGAACAGGCGGAACCTGCCGTCGGGGTTGCGCGCCAGTTCCTGCGGCCGGCCGGCGATCAGCGCCGAATAATCGATCTCGCCGCGATTGATCGAAAGCGGCTTCAGCTCCTCGTAGAGATCGACGAGCGGCAAAGTGCCGTGCTCGACCACGATCTGATCGACTTCCCGCAACATGCGCTCTTCCGCATAATCGGAACCGAGAGTGGCGACGAGCGCATTGCCTTCGCGGCGGGCCGAGAGAAGCCGGGTGTTGATCGTGATGCGGACGCTATGTCGATGGAAGGCCTTGGCGTAGCTCGCATGATTGAGGCCGCCGATCTCAGGGGCGAAAAAGCGCTCCGGTGTCACGATCTCCACCCTGGAGCCGGCCTCGGCGAGGAACTCCGCGGTCTGCATGCCGGGATGCGCGCCGTTGTCGTCGAACAGCAGCACCCGCTCCGCCGGTTTCACCTCGCCGGCGAGAATGCTCCAGGTGGAGACGACGAGATCGTTCCCGCTTTCCAGCAGGTCGGTATTCGGCACGCCGCCGGTTGCGATGAAGACGACGTCCGGCCCCTCGGCCAGCACCTCTTTGCTTTCAGCGAAGGTGGCGAAGCGCAGTGCGACGTGCCGGGCTTGCAGCCGCTTGAGCCGCCATTCCACGATGCCCATCAGTTCCTTGCGCCGCGCCAGCCGGACCAGGAGAAGAATCTGGCCGCCTGCCTTGTCGGTTGCCTCGAACACGCTCACGTCATGGCCACGCGCGGAAGCAACGCGCGCCGCTTCGAGCCCCGCAGGCCCGGCGCCGACCACGACCACCTTCTTCAGCGCACCGGAGGTCCGTACCACCACCTGCGGCAGCGATGACTCGCGCCCGGTTGCCGGATTATGGATGCAGACCGCGTCGTTGCCTTCATAGATGCGGTCGATGCAGTAGGTCGCCCCGACACAGGGACGGATCTCCTCCTCCCTCCCTTCCATCAGCTTTCTGACGATGTGCGGATCGGCGATGTGTGCGCGCGTCATCCCGACCATGTCGAGCTTGCCGGAGACGATCGCATGTCGTGCGGTCGCCACATCCTGGATACGCGCGGCGTGGAAGACGGGAAAGCGCGTCGCGGCGCGCACCTCGCCCGCGAAGTCGAGATGCGGCGCAAGCGGCGTGCCGTAGATCGGGATTACCTTGGCCAGCGCGGCGTCGGTCTCGATATGGCCGCGGATGATGTCGAGGAAGTCGATCTTCCCGCTCGCCGCCAGCCGCCGCGAGATCTCGATGCCGGTCTCCTTCGAGAGGCCCTTTTCCCAGTCTTCGTCGGCGACCATGCGGATGCCGACGAGAAATCCCGGCTTCGTCGCATGGCGGATCGAATCGAGGACCAGGAAGGTGAACCTGAGGCGGTTGTCGAAGCTGCCGCCGAATTCATCGTTGCGGCGGTTGGTGGCCGGCGACCAGAACTGATCGACGAGATGGCCGTAGGCGTTGAAGGCGATCCCGTCGAGCCCGGCCGCCTCCATCCGTGCCGCAGCGCTTCCGTAATCGGCAACGATGCGGGCGATGTCCCAATCCTCCGCTTCCTTCGGAAACGAGCGATGCGCCGGCTCGCGGATCGGCGAGGGAGCAAGTACGGGCAGCCAGTCTGCCTTGTTCCACGCGGTGCGCCGGCCGAGATGGGTGAGCTGGATCATCACCGCGGCGCCATGCTCGTGGCATTCGTCGGCCAGCCGGCGCATCCAGGGCACGATCTCGTCCTTGTAGGCGAGGAGATTGCCGAACACGGGCGGGGAGTCGGGCGATACGACGGCAGAGCCCGCGGTCATCGTCAGCGCTATGCCGCCTTTGGCTTTTTCCACATGGTAGAGACGGTAGCGATCCTTCGGCATGCCGTCTTCCGAAAAGGCGGGCTCATGCGAGGTGCTCATGATCCGGTTGCGAAGAGTAAGCCGCCCAAGCTGGAACGGCGAAAGGAGGGGATCATCCGGGGCCGGCATCTTGCTTTCCTTGCCGTGATGTCCTGCCGGTGCGTGCGTACACGAGCCGCGCCGCCATCAGATCGAGGTGGTCATGACTGCCCGGCTCCTGCAGGTGTCGGCCGGGCACGCGGGACTCCCGATCGGACTGGTTCGGCCGCGCTCAGCCCTGGCAAGGGAATGTGGCAGAAGATGAGATGTCCTCCGCCGGCGTCACGCACCGGCGGCGGCTCCGTCTCACACATCGCGCCGAGCTTGCGCGGACAGCGGGTGGCGAACCGGCAGCCCTTGGGTGGATGGATCCGGCTCGGCAGTTCGCCCTCCAGCCGGATGCGCCGGCTTGCCGCCGTCGGGTCGGGCGATGGAACGGCGGAGAGCAAAGCCTCGGTATAAGGGTGGAAGGGCGGCGCATAGAGGGCCGCTGTCGGGCCGACCTCCATGACGCGGCCCAGGTACATCACCACCACATGGTCGGCGATGTAGCGCACCAGCCCGAGATCGTGACTGATGAAAACCATGGTGGTGCCGCGTTCGGCCTGGATCTCGAGCAGCAGGTTGACCACCGCCGCCTGCACCGAGACATCGAGTGCCGAGGTCGGCTCGTCGGCGATCAATATTTCCGGGCGGCCGGCAAAGGCCCGCGCGATCGCAACGCGCTGCTTCTGCCCACCCGAAAGCTGGCGGGGCAGGGAATGGCGCACGGATTCCGGCAAGCGCACCAGGCCGAGCAGGGAACGGATCCGGGAGTCGATTTCCCTGCTGCTGCCACGGCCCAATTTTTTCAGCGCCCGCGCGATCGGCCAGCCGGCGGAGAAGGAAGGATTGAGCGTGCCCTCCGGGTTCTGGAACACCATCTGGATTTCCGCCACCTGCCTGGCGCTGCGGCGATGCACGGGCTTGCTGGCGATATCGGTGCCGGCGTACAGCAAGGTTCCTTCCGATGCCGGCTCGAGGCCGGCGAGAATACGGGCGAAGGTGGATTTTCCGGAGCCGGACTCGCCCACGACCGCCAGCACTTCGCCGCGGCGCGCCACCAGGTCGAGACCGTCATTGGCACGGACAACGCCGCTCCGCAGGTGATAAAACCGGCTGAGCTTCCCGGCTTCGATCGCGATTTCGCCGTCGGCGGCCAGAACCGCAGGTCGCGATTGCCGGGGCGGGGCAGGATGGGCGCTCTCCTGCCAGCGGAGGCACTTGACGCGGTGCATCGGCCCTGCATCGACCGGCGGTATCGGTTCCGTGTCGCAACGCCCGGGCAGAACCAGCGGGCAGCGTGGCGCGAATACGCAGCCGCGCGGCGCAGCGCCTGCTGCCGGCACCGAGCCCGGAATCGACACCAGTGCGCTATCGTGCTTGTTCGAACCCAGGCGCGGGATCGCCTGCATCAGGCCGCGCGTATAGGGGTGGCGCGGCTCCGCAAAGAGCGAAGTCACCGGCGCATCTTCCACCAGCTCACCCGCGTACATCACGCCGACCCGGTCGGCGACCCGCGCGATCACGCCGAGGTTGTGGGAGATGTAGAGCAACGCCGTTCCGCGCCGGTGGCGGATCTCGTCGATCAGGTCGAGAACCGCCGCTTCGACGGTGACATCGAGCCCGGTCGTCGGTTCATCGAGGAGCAGCAGCGCCGGGTCTGCGAGCAGCGCCATCGCGATCACCACGCGCTGCTTCTGGCCGCCGGAAAGCTGGTGCGGGTAGCATTCGAGGAAGGCTTCCGGATCCGGAATATGCACCTCGGCGAGCACTTCGGCCGCCCGCCGCCATGCCTTCTTCCGCTGCATGCCCTGGTGCAGCATCGGCACCTCGATGAGCTGGCGGCCGATCGTCATCGCGGGATTGAGCGCGGATGCCGGCTCCTGGTAGACGATGCTGATCCGCCGGCCGCGGATGCGCTCGAGTGCGGCCTCGCTGGCGCGGGCAATGTCCTGCCCGGCGAACAGAATCTCGCCTCCGGCAATGATCCCGCTCGGGCCGAGATGCCGCATGATCGCCATCGCGAGCGTCGATTTTCCGCAACCCGATTCGCCGACCAGTCCGAAGCTCTCCCCTTCGGCAAGAGAGAGAGACAGATCGGGCAAGGCGACCATCCGCCCGCGGATGGTGTGGTATTCAACGCGGAGATGCCGGATCTCGAGCAGTGTCGGACGCGCCGCAGCCTGGCCGGACCGGGCGCCGCCTTCCCTGGCGCCGGGAATGTCAGTCGGCACGGGAAAGCTCGTTCAGGCCATCGGCCAGCAGATTGAAACCGAGCACCAGCGATACCAGCGCGATGACCGGGAACAGCGCCATTTCCGGAAATACGGTCAGCATCGGCGTGGCCTCTTGGACCATGCCGCCCCAGTCGGGCGAAGGTGGGGGAATACCGAGGCCGAGAAAGCCGAGGGTGCCGATCGTGATGACGGTGTAGCCGAGGCGGAGGCAGAAATCCGTGATCAGCGGCCCGCGGCAATTCGGCAGTATTTCGATCGCCATGATGAAGAGCGCGGTTTCGCGCCGGAGGTGGGCCGCGGCCACGAAATCCTGGCGTACGAGCTGCATCGCGAGCCCGCGCACGATCCTCGAGACGGCTGGCGCCGAGGCGAGCACCACCGCGACCACGATGTTGAGCGCCGAGGCACCCACCGCGGCGATCAGCACCACGTAGAGGACGACCACCGGGAACGCCAGGATGACATCGCTGGTGCGGCTGATCACCGCATCGACGAAGCCCGGATAAAAGCCGGCAAGCAGGCCCATCGTGGCGCCGACGATGTAGGCGACCAGCACGGAGAGCGGGGCTACGACGAGCACGACCCGTGCGCCCCAGACAAGGCGCGAAAGCGTATCGCGCCCGAGCGGGTCGACGCCGAGCAGATGGTGCAAGCCCGGGCCTGGATGTGCGATCGCCAGATAGTCCTGTGCGGTCGGGGAGGGGAGCGGCAGAAGCGGTGCGATCAGGGCGAGGATCGCCCAGAACAGGATGATGCCAAGCCCTGTCATCGCCACCCCTGAGGACGGAAGGCGCTTCAGCAGGCTCGGGCGCGCGGTTGCGATCTCTTCGACGCCGATCGTGGCGCCGGCGGCGAGGTCGGAGGGCGCACGAAGCGGTGTCGGCCTCACGCCTGCGTCCTCATGTTCGTGCCTGCGGATCGAGCAGCCAGTAACCGATGTCGCTGAGAAGCTGTGTCGCCATGGCAATCACGAGTGCGACCAGCGTCGCCGCCTCTATCAACGCGATGTCGCCGAACAGCGAGGCCTGCAGCAGCATTCTCCCAAAGCCGGGGTAGGCGAACACGGTCTCCGTCACGACCACGCCGCCGATCAGCCAGTTGATCTGCAACAGGATCACGGTGAAGGGAGCGATCATCGCGTTGCGCAAGGCATGGCGGAGAATGACGCGCCGCCGCGGCAAGCCCTTGAGGATGGCAGTGCGGACGAAGGGCCGGTTCAGCACGTCGATCATCGAGGCCCGGACCATGCGGGCCACGTACCCGGAGTCATAAAGAACGAGAACAGCGACCGGCAGCACGAACTGGCTGGGCAGCGGCCAGCCGGTGCCGCCAACTAGCGGGGACGTTCCCGGCAGCACCTTGAGCCAGACCGCGAAGATCGCGGCAAGGATGACCCCGATCGCATATTCCGGCATCGAGGTCATCGTGATCGAGGCGACCGAAAGCGCCCGGTCCAGGAAGCTGCCCGGCCGCATGCCGGCCAGGATGCCGAGCAGCATGGAGAGCGGCACGATGATCGCAAAAGCGATACCTGCCAACATCGCGGTGTTGCCGAGCCGATTCCAGATGATCTGATTGACCGGCACCCGGAACAGCGTGGAATAGCCGAAATTGCCGAGATAGCGCGGCCCATTCGGGTCGTGGATGGCGAGCCCGAGGGCCGGATTATCGAGCGGATCCTTGCGCAAGCCCAACAGCACGCCGGCCCAGCGCACGTAGCGGACCAGGAGCGGATCCCCGAGCTGCAGCTTTTCGTAAAGAAGATGCACCTGCTCGGGCAGCGCATAGGCGCCGAGGGTCTCGCGCGCGACATTGCTCGGAGAGAACTCTGTGATCGAGAAGACCAGGAACGAGGCAGCGACCAGGGTGAGCAGCAGCGTCAGCGAGCGGCGGAACAGGAACCCGGGCATGGCTGCTCACCTCACCCCAGGTTCGCCCCGCCGCGTACTCTTTCAGGCCGCCAGAGAAAGCCGGTTGCCGAAGACGTAGTTGGTCGGGTGCATACTGAACCCGCTGACCTTCTTGTCCATGAAGGTAAAGGATTCGGCGAACACGGGCTGTGCCATCGGGCCGTCCTGCTGCAGGATTTCTTGCAGCTTCTGCATCACCTCACGGCGCTTGCCGGCCTCGAGGATGCCGCCCGCCTGGTTGAGAAGCTGGTCGAATTCGGGATTCGAATAGCCGCTTTCGTTCCACGGCACTCCCGTCCGATAGGCGAGGTTGAGCAGCATCACGCCGAGCGGTCGGTGGTACCAGATGGTGCAGCCGAACGGCACCTTGGTCCAGACGTCCCAGTACTCGGCGCCCGGCATGACATTGAGCTTCACACGGGCGCCGATCGCTTTCCACTGCTCGACGGCGGCCTGGCATTGCGCAACGATCCAGCCGATATCGGAAGGCACGGCGAGCTCGGTATCGAAGCCGTTGGGGAAGCCGGCCTCCTTCAGCAACTCCTTCGCCTTGGCGACGTTGCGCTCGATATCGGGAACCTTGCCGTAATCCGGCAGCACCGGTGCTACATGGCAGTCCTGGCCAAGCGTGCCGAGGCCGCGCAGCGCCAACTCGATGAAGGCAGCATTCTCGAGCCCGAGCCGCATTGCCATGCGGACATTCGCATTGTCCCAGGGCTTGAGATCGACATGGAACCTGAGGACCGCGCACTGTGCGCTGCCGACCTTGTAGAGCTGGAACGAGGGCATCGCCTGCAGTGCCGGCGCCTGGCTCGGATCCGTCACCACCAGCCCGTCCACCTGATGCGAGGCCATGGCCGAGATTCCCGTCGCCATGTTGTCGCCAAGATCGATGAACTGGATCTCGTCGAGATACGGCCCGCCGCCCCAGGATGTCGTTTCGCTGGTCGCCCAGTAGTTCCTGGCGGCGCGCACGGCGGCGATCTTGCCGATCCGGTAGTCGGTCATCGTGAAGGCGCCGGTGCCTTGCGAGCCGGCACCGAAAACGCCTTTGTCACCGGGATAAAGCATCAGCGCCGGATAGTGGAAGAGATACTCGGGGATCGCTACCTGCGGCACCCTGCCGTTCAGGCGGATGGTGTGGGAATCGACCTTCTCGATGGCATTTGCATCCCACCAGGCGAGCTTCGTCTCTGGTTTGCCGGCCTTGTCGGTTCCGTCCGGCACCGGCTTCAGCAGGAAATCCTGGACCAGTCCGATGAAGGATGAGCCGACTGCAGGATCGGTCAGCCGCCTGAGATTCCACAGCACGTCGTCAGCGGTGAAGTCCTCGCCATTGTGCCACTTGACGTTCCGGCGCACCGACAGCGTCCAGGTCTTCAAATCCGGGCTGGCATCCCACTTCTCGAGCAGATAGGGGTGCGTGACATTGTCGCGATCGGTGAGCGTCAGGTACTCGCAGACCTGGCGTGTCACATTGGAATCGTAGCCACCCCAGGAATAGGTGGCCGGATTTTCGAGCGATTTCACGCGCGTGCCGAGCCTGAGCGTTCCCCCCTGAGCACTCGCCGCTGCGGCCGGACGGATCGGTCTTTCGCCAACGAAGGCGTAGGCGGCCGGCACCGCCATCCCGAGCAGGGTGGCAAAGCGCAGGAATTCGCGCCGATCGATCCGGCCCTCCGCCAGTTCCTTCCTGAGCAGCCGGATGTTCGGGTTTTCATTCCCTGATGGCATCGAAGAATCCTCCTCTGCTGCATTGCCAATGGCAAGCCGGCCCGATTTCTTCTTCTTTGCGCTATGACTGTCCCCCTCCGGCGTGCACCCTGGCCGGGTCGGACGCCATAGCTTCCCCCCCGCTTCTGTGAGCAGCGAGGGAGGAAAGGTCAGGCTTCATGGCTACCACGCTCGCAACTTCGCGGCCAGCCGTCTTTTCAGCGTGACGTGCAGGAAGCGGCGCCGAAGACGCAGAAGCGGGTGCAATGGGGGTGGTTGAGCCGCACGGGACGCGCCGCCGCGGTGAGGCTCGGGCCGAGATCGAAGCGCGATTCGTAAGGCTGCAGCGTGCAGGCGACCACGCTTGGTTCCGGCGCACCCTTGCGGTGCACGATCATGCGCGAGTTCGCGCACATCACGTCTCTTCCGGTTCGCCGCAAAGCCTGCCAGCAGGTTTCGCTGACTTCCGGCGGCAATGTCGCATCGGCGAGATCCGGGAAAAGCACGAGATGGGCCGGGTCGTGCGCGTCGAGACCAAGCTCCTGTGCCCTGAAGAGGAGAGCGAATCCGTCGCGAAATCCCATTTCTTCCACACCCGGGGGCAGCCGCGCGGCCACCGTGGTCGAGAAGCCCGTCCGTGCCAGCCAGGCGAGTCCGGCGAGTGCAGGGGCAAAGCTTCGTGGACCGCGGATCCGCTCGTGCCCCTCGCGCGTGAAATGGTCGAGCGAGACCCGCACGGCGAGGCGATTGCGGAAGTGGGCGAGCAGACGCGCGAGGGCCGCTTTGTAGCGCTGCATCGGGCGCATCGCATTGGTGAGAACGAGCACGCGATAGCCGCCATCCAGCGCCGCTTCGATCATGCCGGGGACCGCCGGGTTCATGAAGGGCTCGCCGCCCGTGAAACCGATCTCCGCGAGTTCCGGGTATTCCGTCCGGGCTTCTTCCATGAAACGGTCGAAGGAGGCGCGAGAGAGATAGACCAGCCGGTCGTTCAGCGGAGTGCTTTCGATGTAGCAGCCCGTGCAGGCGACATTGCACAGCGTGCCGGTGTTGAACCACAGGGTGGAAAGGCGTGCGAGCGCGACCGAGGCGTGCGGCGTGCCCTCGATGGTGCACGAAAGATCGGCGAAGCGGGCCGGCGCGGGCGGCGGCGGTTCCTCCTTCGCTCCGGGCCAGAGGGAGGATCGGGGCGCGAGCGGCCGGGCCGTGGCTGATTGTTCCTCAGGCGGAAGAATATCGACGCTCGGCCAGAGGCCGGTCTCGAGCGCGGCGGCATATTCTTCGGGCAGGTGCGCCGCGCGCATCGCGCTTGCTGCCGCATGGTGGTCGTAGGCGAGTGGCAGCGGGCGGACCAGGATGCCTTCCCGCGTGGGCACGAGGAGGCTGAACCAGCCGCGCGGTGTCGCGTCATTCGCCGGCATGCCGATCGCGCCCGCATTGTGCCAGAGCCTGTGGCCGACGGCGCGGGTGAAGGGCAGGCCGCAATGACCGCCGATCACGGCGTCCGCGGCAGCCAGCGCGAACTCCGGATCGAGCGCCGCCGCCGGTGTCGAGGCGAAGACGAAACGATTGATCCGGCTCGGCGCGCCGTGCACGATGGCGAAGTGCCATCCGGCGAGCACGAGATCGATCTGGCGCGGGAGCGCGGCCATCCAAGCGCGCGCCCCGGCATCGAGACGCTGGGCGGCATGGGTGAACCAGGCGGCGGAAAGCCGCTCGCAAGCGGAGCCCGGGGCAAAACCGCAGCCGCAATCCGCCGCTTCGGCTGCCAGCGATTCCTCGCAGTTACCCATGACGGTCGCGATGCCGCTCGAGCGGATGAGATCGAGCGTGGCGGCAGGGTCTGCCCCATAGGCGATGACATCGCCGGTGCAGATCATGCGCGCGGGCGGAATGCCGAGTTCCCCGGCGGCGGCGAGCAGCGCGCGCGTGGCCTCGAGATTGCTGTAGCAGCCGCCGAAAACGAGTACCGGCGCGTCTGCGGTGACGCGCATCCGCGCCTGGCGGGCAAACCGCTCGCCGTCAGGCATGCGGCCCGGCCATCGTGCCGGCCCAAGGCAGGGCCCCGGATGCGGAGGGTCTCATGCGCCAATCTTCCCCTGCATCGGGGGTTTTGACCAGATCCGCGCCTGGCGCCCGCCGATCGGCGGCGGGATCGCAGATCGGGCAGGGGGCGCGAACTCGGGTATCATGGCGGGCGTGCGCGCGCGCGGAATCTTCAGCCTCGTGGTCCTGGCGCTGGTCGCTTTCCTGGCGGCGGCATTGGCCTTTCATCTCGTGCCAGTACCTTCGCTCGCCGATCTCCGCGCCCACGAACAGGCGCTGGCGGCATATCGCGCGCACTATCCGTTGCAACTGGCGGCCAGCTACGGGGCGATCGTCCTTGTGTTCGCCGCTCTGCCGCTCCCCGGCGCGGAGGCGCTGGCGATCGCCGCCGGAGCGTTGTTCGGGCTTGTCGAAGGGACCATCATGATTGCGCTCGCGGCGAGCATGGGGGCGTGCGGCGCATTCCTGATGGGGCGGTGGTGGTTCGGCGACCTTGCCAGGAACACCCTCGCCGGGCGCTTCGAGGGCATCGCGGATGCCCTCGAGCGTGAGGGGGCGTACTATCTCTTCGCGCTGCGCATGATCCCGGCAGTGCCGTTCTTCATCGTCAACGTCGTGATGGGGGCAACCAGCCTGCGCCTGGTGACGTTCTACTGGGTCACCCAGATCGCGGTGTTGCCGGCGGTCATCGCCTACGTGAATGCGGGGCGTGCGCTGGCTGAGATCAAGAGTCTCTCGGGCATCGTCTCGCCCGGCGTGCTGGCCTCCTTTGCCGCGATCGGCATCCTGCCGCTGGTGGCGCGGCAAGCTGTCGCCGCATGGCGCCGGCGGCGGGCCGGCGGCAAATGAGCCGGGTTGCCGTTGCCAGCATCTGTCCGCGCCGCGCATAAGGCGCAATCGCGGCGGCCGGAGGAGAGGGGATGCGAATTCGGGTTCGGATGCCGGGTTTCATAAGCCTCGTCGTGGTGGCGCTTGGGCTTTCCCTGGCTCCTCGGCCGGTATGGGCGGAGACGGCGCCGCCCGTGCCACAGCCGCCACCTACGGTGGTGGGGCCGCCCGCCGGCGCCGGACCGTCCGGTGGCGCCGGACCGTCCGGTGGCGCCGTGCCCTTGCCGCCACCCGCCGCTCCGGCGCCGAGCATCATCGGGTTCCGTGGCGCCCGCTTCGGCATGATGGAAGCCGAGGTGCGCGCGGCGATCGCGCATGATTTCCATCTTCCGGCAAGGGCAGTCCAGGCCAGCCAGAACGCGATCGAACGTACCGCGATCCTGAGCGTGCGGGTGAGCAATCTCGCGCCGGGCTTGGGCGGGGCAGTCGTCAGCTACGTGTTCGGCTATCGCAGCCACGCGCTGATCGAGGTGAACATCGTCTGGTCCAAGGCCAGCGATGCGGGCCTGACACCGGAGCAGCTCGCCATCGTCGGGGGGCGGTTGCAGGCCTACTTCTCGGGCGAGGGATTTGCGGCCGCGCGCACGGCGATGAATGTGGCGCTGCCGGACGGGCTTTTGTTGTTCCGCACCATCGACGCGGCCGGTCGCGCCATCGCGCTCATTCTTTCGGGCCCGGTCAGGAGCGAGGTGAAAGGTGGCAAGCGCATCCTGACGCCGGACACGCTCTCGCTCGCCTATGCCGCCGATGCGGCGCACCCGGACGTGTTCAGGCTGGAGAAAGGCTCCTTCTGAGCTCCCCAGGCGGAATCGCGGAGCGGCCCTGGAGCTGGATGATCAAACATCATTTTATAGGTCAGGCCACAGGCGAAATAATGCCAAAGAAATCATAGACTTATCTAAAAGCTGCTGGACTCATGGTCGTATTTCTCAGCAGGATATAAGCAGAATTGTTCGACAGAAAGCACGAGACAAGGGGTGCATCGAGGGCCGTCCCTTGAGACGGTTGAGCACCGCTCCAGCCGGGTCAACGATTGCGCCGAGCTGGCCTGCTGGACACCGGACGGAAATTACCAGAAGGAGGCTGCGGACTTGGCGGCGGGTTACTCGGCGGTCCAGGAACCGGTCCCAACTGTATCACCTGCTGCAAGGCCAATTTGCCAACGAAATCCGCCGGCTCAAGGCTGTTCTCGAAGAACTTAACAGTAGCCGTCATCTGAAATGTGAGATCGATTGCGTAATAGAGATCCATTACCGCGTCGTCCAGCGGTTCACTATCACTTGAGATGAGCGACACCTTGGCCTGCTGGAGCTTATCGTTGTTCCATCGTATCGGAAAGCCATGCGACAAGAACTGCGCGTGATCGGACAGATACTCAGCAATGTCGTCTGCAATTTCTACGGCCTTCGGGTTTCCAGCCAGCATGAACTTCTCGAGCCATGCTTTCGCATATCTCTTCGCTTGGCTGATTGCCAAATCGCACTCTGCAAGGCGCGAAGGATGCGACAACGTCGGGATCCACCCGGGTAGCTTGGACGGGTCGGCATTTACCTCTGCCTGAGCGCGCAGGTATTGCCTCTTGAGCGCGTACGCCGGGGAATACATCGTTACGCCGTTCGGCAGAACGATCGGCATCTGTGGGTCAATCGGGCCGAGCTCCGCGACGCTCGTCATCAAGATCTCGTTTCCTGATAACGCGAGCATCGTCGCCGCACTCTTTGCGTAAAACGGAACGATAAATCGAATCTGGTCAAAACGGTCTCGAAGAACTTCGACAATAATAGCGGTCGCATCGGCCATGCCCCCGGGGCTGTGCACCAATACATCCACCGCTTTGCCAGTGATTTTGGCCGTAACCTCTTGAAAGCCCATCTTGTCTGAGGGCTCAATGATCAGCAGCGACTCAGGTACCGGCTTCGCTGTCAAGCATGCTGTCGCATAGATGACCAGCGGGCGCTTTGTCAGGGAGCAAACGGCCCTGATCTTTGTCCGCCTGACATTGTCAATGCCCGAGGGGGTCCGGCTCCTAGCAGCTTCATTCATCTCGTCCAGCACTCGGCTGAACGAGGCCCCCGTCATTGGTGCTCGTCCTAACTACTTGAGAGGCTGACCCGAAACGGATACCCAACGAAGGATCGAGTCATCTCAGTTGGTTAGCGGTATAGGTTGCGTGATCCGGTCGGCTGCGATTCTCTCGTGTTTGCCAAGACAACGGGAGTTCGATCGTGGCCTGGACCGAGATCACGCGCCGCAAGTATCGGCGCGATGGACTGCGCTATGCAAGCGACACCACGG
>JASHOF010000073.1 GCA_030041255.1 Acetobacteraceae bacterium | reverse complement strand
GCCTCGGCCGCCGCAGCGTCGCCGGCCAGGGCCGCTCCGTGGGCGAGATCGCGGTCGAGCTCCGCCAGCCGCGCGGCGCAGGCCTCGAGTTCGGCGCCGACGCGCGCCTCCTCCGCCGCGATCTGCTCGCGGCCAAGGCGTGCCCTCTCCAGCGCGGTCCGGCTGGCTGCCTCTGCTTCGCGCTTCTCGGGCAACGCGGCAGCGGTTCCAGCGGCGAGCGCCCCCGCCCTTTCGGCACCGGCGGTCCGATCCGCAAGCAGAAGCCGGGCCGCCCGCAGCGCCTGCTCTGCCGCCGTCCTCGTGGCCTCGGCGCGCGCCCGGGCGATCGCCAGGAGATCGGCCTCCGCCCTGCGGATGGCGTCGCCGAGATGGCGATAGCGGCTGGCCTGCCGTGCCTGGCGGCGGAGGGCGGCAAGCTGGGCCTCGAGACCCGCCCTCACCTCCTCGGCCCGGGCCAGGTTGGCCTCTGCCGCCGCCAGCTTGAGTTCGGCCTCGTGGCGCCGGGCGTGCAACCCGGTGATGCCGGCCGCTTCCTCCAGCAGCAGGCGCCGCTCCTCCGCTCGCCCCCCGACCAGCGCGGTGATCCGCCCCTGGGTGATCATCGCCGAGGCGCGCGGCCCGCTGCCCAGGTCGGCGAACAATGTCTGCACGTCGCGGGCGCGGACCTCGCGGCCATTGATGCGAAACGTGCTGCCGCGGCCACGCTCGACGCCACGGCTGACCACCAGCTCCGCCGCCTCGTGGAAAGGCACCGGCAGCGGCGAATCGCCGGCCTCGAGGGCCAGCGTCACCTCGGCCAGGTTGCGGGCCGGGCGGGCTGCCGTGCCCGCAAAGATCACATCCTCCATCTCGCCGCTGCGCATGGATTTGGCACTCGCTTCGCCCATCACGAAGCGCAGCGCCTCGACCACGTTCGACTTGCCGCATCCGTTCGGCCCGACGATGCCGGTGAGGCCGGGAAGGATTTCGACGGTTACCGGCTCAGCGAAGCTCTTGAACCCGACCAGGCGCAGGCGCGTGAAGCAGGCGGGCAAACAATCCCCTTCAGCCGCCGGCGGCGGCGATCAGCTTGGCAAAGTCCGCATAAGGCATCTCGCCGGGATGCGGCTTGCCGTTGATTATGAAGGTCGGCGTCGAGTCGACGTGATATTTTTCCTCGGCCCGGCGCTGCTCGGCGAGGATGAAATTCTGCAGCGCGGTATTGTTGATGGCGGCCGAGAAATCGGCCTCGGACATGCCGTCGAGCGCCGCGAGCTTGCCGATCTCCGCCGTCGAATTCACGTTCGGGGCGAAGGCCCAGCGATCCTGGCTCGCGAACAGCGCGAAGATGAAGGGGGCATAGCGCTCGGGCGCCAGCGAGCGCGCCACCATCGCCGCGGTCAGCGCCACCCGGTCGAGCGGGAAATCGCGGAAAATCCAGTAGACGGCGCCGGTCGCGATCAGCTTCTTCTCCACCTCGGGCATCGTCTCGTTGGCGAAGGCCGCACAGTGCGTGCAGGTCAGCGAGAAATACTCGATCACCTGCACTTTTGCCTTGGGATCGCCGAGTGTCCGCGGGCCGAGGGCGGGGTCGGTCGCAGCAGTGGCAAGCGATGGCACCCATGCGGCGCCGGCAGCGGCGGCGAGGAGAGAGCGGCGCGAGAGGGACATGCGTGGAACCTCGATCAGTTGAGCCCCGCCGCGACGGCGGCCGGAGCGGCGATCAGCCGAGAAAAAGGGGGTGCCGGAAGCCCGCGGTCAAGCCCCCGCGCGCCGCGCCCGGCACGCTCCGGTTGCAAGCGCGGCGGAGGCCGGCAGATCGGCATGGTGCTGCACTTCATTCGGCATTGTGCTGCACTTTGTGCAGATGATTTTTAACCTGGGGAAGCTTGCGCAGGCTGCCGATCGGAGGCAGTATTTTGCCGCTCCCGGTTCGCATTCCGCGAACGGAGCTGTGATGTCCGGGAGGAGTCAAATCCATGTGGACAAAGCCGAAGGTCGTCGAGATCGCCGTTGGCATGGAAATCAATTCCTACGCTTGCGCCGATCTGGACTGACAGACTGGGTCGCCTAGGCGCCGGGAGCCGATGAGCACGCTCATCGCTTCCGGTGCAACCCATTTTACGACATGCGCATTATCGTTCTGGGCGGGGCCGCCGGTGG
Source organism: Acetobacteraceae bacterium (assembly GCA_030041255.1). GTDB lineage: Bacteria > Pseudomonadota > Alphaproteobacteria > Acetobacterales > Acetobacteraceae > JAKAWQ01. The sequence goes on along the minus strand of JASHOF010000073.1, from coordinate 11,959 downwards.
GGGTTTCCCGCAATGGAACTGTTCCTGCACTCAGTGCATGCGGGCCCGCAACGGAGACCCCGCCGCCCCTCCCCGGACCCAATGTTCGCTCGCGGTGTCCGCCGATGGACGGAACTGGCTTCTTCTGAACGCATCGCCCGATCTCAGGGAGCAGATCGCCGCCAACCCCGCCCTGCATCCGAACGGCAGCGGCCGCGACAGCCCGATCCGGGCGGTCCTGCTCACCAACGCCGAAATCGACGCCGTGGCCGGGCTCCTGCACCTGCGCGAAAGCCAGCCGCTCAGTCTGCACGCCTCGGGCCGGTCCCTGGCTCTGCTCGAGGCCAACCCGATGTTCAGGGCCCTCGATCCTGCCTTCGTCGCCCGCCGCGAGATCGTTCTCGGCCAGGCCGGAGCGGTGACGGATTTCACCGGCCGGCCGCTCGGCCTGACGGTGGAGGCTTTCGCCGTGCCCGGCAAGGTTGCCCTCTACGCCGAGGCGGGCGAGCAGCCGGAATATGGCTCCGTCCCCGGCGATACCCTCGGCCTCGCCGTCAGCGAGACCGCGAACGGCGCGCGATTCCATTTCGTGCCCGGTTGTGCCGCGTTCTCCCCCGAGCTGCTCACCCGGCTCAGGGACTCGCCCATGGTTTTCTTCGACGGCACGCTTTGGACCGACGATGAAATGATCCGGCTCGGGCTCGGCACCAAGACCGGCCGCCGAATGGGGCACCTTGCCGTCTCGGGGCCGGATGGCACGATCGCCCGCCTGGCCGGTCTCGGCATCCGGCGGAAAATTTTTGTGCACGTGAACAACAGCAACCCGATCCTGATCGCGGATTCGCCGGAGCGACGGATACTCGCTGAGGCAGGCTGGGAGGTGGCGGAAGACAGGATGGAGATGGCGCTGTGACCGCCTTGATGAGTGCCGCCGAGCTCGAGCAGGCCCTGCGTGCGGTCGGCGCCGAGCGCTATCACAACCGCCACCCGTTCCACGGGCTTCTGCACGGCGGCAAGCTCGACCGGCGCCAGGTCCAGGCCTGGGCACTGAACCGCTACTATTACCAGTGCCGCATTCCCCAGAAGGACGCCGCGCTGATGGCGCGCACGGAAGATCGGGAGCTGCGCCGCGTCTGGCGCCAGCGGCTGGTCGATCATGACGGCGCGGGCCCGGGCGAGGGCGGCATCGAGCGCTGGCTTCGCCTGACCACGGATCTCGGGCTCGACCGGAACTACGTGATCTCGACCGCCGGAGTGCTGCCCGGCGTCCGCTATGCCGTCGATGCCTACATCGCCTTCGTGCGGGACCGTACGCTGCTCGAGGCGGTCGCCTCCTCACTCACCGAGATCTTCTCCCCGGCGATCATTTCCGAGCGCGTGGCGGGGATGCTCGCCAACTATGACTTCATCACCCGCGAGACGCTCGCCTATTTCAATGCCCGCCTCGACCAGGCGCCGCGCGACGCCGATTTCGCGCTCGACTATGTCAGGCGGCACGCCCGCACGCCCGAACAGCAGCACGCGGCGATCGCGGCCCTCACCTTCAAGTGCGATCTCCTGTGGGCGCAGCTCGACGCGCTGCACCACGCCTATGTCACCCCCGGCCAGGTGCCGCCCGGGGCGTTCGGCTGGTCCGGATGAGCCTCACCACGACGCTGACCGCCGAAAGCCGCCCCGGCCTGTCGCCGCACGTGCGCCTGAAGCAGGACCGCGCCCGCGGCGGCTGGGTTCTCCTCGGCCCCGAGCGGGTGCTGATGCTCGACGATCTGGCGGCCGAAGTGCTCGGGCTTTGCGATAGCGCAACCAGCATCGGCGGCATCGCCGATATCCTTGCCATACAGCATTCCGCCCCGCGCGCGGAAGTGCTCGGCGACGTCATCGAGATGCTGCAGAACCTGCACGACAAGGGATTGCTGATCGCATGACCGCACCCGGACCGCCGCTGGCCCTGCTCGCCGAGCTGACGCATCGCTGCCCGCTCGGCTGCCCCTATTGCTCCAACCCGCTCGCGCTCGAGCGCGTGCGTGACGAACTGGATACCGCAACCTGGCAGCGCGTCATCGACGAGGGAGCTTCGCTCGGCGCGCTGCAAATCCATTTCTCCGGCGGCGAGCCGATGGTACGCACCGATCTCGTGGCGCTGGTGGCGCACGCCCATGCCGCCGGGCTCTACACCAACCTGATCACCTCGGCCGTGCTCCTGGACGAGCGGCGGCTGCCGCCGCTGCAGGAGGCCGGGCTCGATCATGTCCAGATCAGCCTGCAGGATACGCTGGCGGAAAACGCCGATCGCATCGCCGGCTATCCCGGCGGCCACGCCAGGAAGCTGAAGGCGGCCCGCCTCGTGCGTGGCGCCGGGCTGGCCCTCACCATCAACGCGGTGATGCATCGGCAGAATCTCGCGCATCTGCCGGAGATGATCGAGCTCGCGGTCGAACTCGGGGCGGGCCGTCTCGAGGTGGCCCAGGTGCAGTACTATGGCTGGGCACTGAAAAACCGGGCCAGCCTCATTCCGACACGCGATGAGGTGAGCCAGGCCGTGAAGATCGTAGCGGAGGCGCGCGAGCGCCTGAAGGGCCGGCTCGTCATCGATCACGTGGTGCCGGACTATTACGCCAGGCGTCCCAAGGCCTGCATGGGCGGCTGGGCACGGCAGTTCATCAACCTGACACCGTCTGGCCTGGCGCTGCCCTGCCACGCCGCCCAGGGCATTCCGCAGCTTCGCTTCGACAATGTCCGCGACCGGCCGCTCGGCGAGATCTGGGACCATTCCGACGCCTTCGAGCGCTTCCGCGGTACTTTGTGGATGGCCGAGCCCTGCCGTTCCTGCGAGCGTCGCGAGATCGACTGGGGCGGCTGCCGCTGCCAGGCGATGGCGATCCTGGGCGACGCCGCGGCGACGGATCCGGCCTGCGCGCTTTCACCCCATCACCCCGCGCTGCTCGCGCTGGCCCAGTCGGAGAGCGCAGAGGCGGTTCCGCCCGACTTCATCTATCGCCGTTACGCGAAGGCGGAAGTCGAGCCGGCCTCGGCCTGAATCGTCGGCGGGCGTGCATAAACCGCCCGCCCCACTCCCCTCCCCTCTCCCTCTGGGAGACCCCTCTTCTCCCCTCTCCCTCTGGGAGATCCCTCTTCTCCCCTCTCCCTCTGGGAGAGGGGTGGGGGTGAGGGTGGCGGGTGAGGGTGGCGGGTGAGGGCCCGTCACCCATGAAAGAAAATAGTGATCGCTGAAACGAAGGCGCGCGCGTGATGACCCGAAGTCATCACGCTCGCGCCGCCTGGCTCCAAGAGGTTCGCCAAATACCCTCCATGCTGGTAATAGAACGGGATGGACAAGACAATCCGCAGATACACCGACTTTGACGAGATGAAAGCCGACGATTACCGCTATTGGCAGAGCCGCCCCATTCATGAACGCGTTGCGGCGGTTTCCGAGCTGACCCGAGAACACTACGCGATGAGGGGCGAGGCTCCCGATGTACCCGGACTTCAAAGAACTCTTGTCCGTTTTGAACGTGCACCACGTTGAATATCTTGTGGTCGGTGCTTACGCGGTTTCCATTCATGCGCAGCCGCGAGCAACGAAAGACCTCGATATTCTCGTGAAGGCCGACGCAGAAAACGCGAAGGCGGTATTCGCGGCCTTGGCGGAATTCGGCGCACCGATACAAGGTCTGGCAGCCGCCAACTTCGCGGAACCCGGTCCGTTCTTCCGCATGGGCCGCGCTCCTGTCGGCGTCGATATCCTCACCGAGATACCCGGCGTGGACTTTGACGCAGCCTGGAAACGCCGCCTTGAGAGCGTGATCGATCCGGCAAGCGGATTGAAGGCAAATTTCATTTCGGCCGACGACCTCATAGCGGCGAAACTGGCAGTCGGGCGGCCACAGGACATCGCGGATGTGGACGCCATCCGTAAAGCAGCAGCAAGCCAGGTGTCGCGCCCCGCAAAGGAAGCCCCGGAGCCGAAGAGCCCCCATCAGTGAGGCCCGCCAGAATATCGGCACGAGGCTTTTGGTTGGCGACCGCTGCGCAATCGCCGGGAGGACATGGGATTCCCCGGCTTCGAGCTGGTGCTGTAATGTTTTTGTGCAGACCGTTGACAGCGGCCACAGCCGCCTCGACGAACGCAGCCTCGCCATGCACCGGCTTGTCGCGGTGAAGGCGCAGGCCGATCCCGCCTTGCTCGACAAGAGGCGGGGCTCGACAAGGCGCGGGACAATTTCGGCACACCATAGGACGCTGGACGATCCGGTATGCGCCCTTCGATGAGGGCGGGCTCTGACCGTTGCGATTTGATTTCGAGACAGTCTCTTAGTACAGGACGACGCTGCGGATCGATTCGCCTTTCTCCATCAGGTGGAACGCGTCGTTGATGCGATCGAGCGGCATGGTGTGGGTGATGAGGTCGTCGATGTTGACGCGATGGTCCATGTACCAATCGACGATACGGGGCACGTCGGTGCGCCCGCGCGCGCCGCCGAAGGCGGTGCCTTTCCACACCCGTCCGGTCACGAGCTGGAACGGGCGGGTCGAGATCTCCTGGCCGGCTCCGGCCACGCCGATGATGGTGCACACACCCCAGCCCTTGTGGCAGCACTCGAGGGCCTGGCGCATCAGCCCCGTGTTGCCGACACATTCGAAGCTGTAGTCCGCCCCACCGCCGGTGAGTTCGACGAGATGGCCGACCAGGTCCTTGATGCCGGCCGGATTGACGAAGTGGGTAACGCCGAACTTGCGGGCCAGTGCTTCGCGCTTCGGATTGAGATCGACACCGACGATCATCTCCGCGCCGATCATGCGGGCGCCCTGCACGACATTGAGGCCGATGCCGCCGAGCCCGAACACGACGACTCGCGCCCCGGTCTCGACCTTGGCGGTGAAGATCACCGCACCGATCCCGGTGGTGACGCCGCAGCCGATGTAGCAGACCTTGTCGAACGGCGCGTCGTTGCGGATCTTCGCAACCGAGATCTCCGGCAGGACCGTGTAGTTGGAGAAGGTCGAGCAGCCCATGTAGTGCAGGATCGGCCGCCCATTGAACGAGAAGCGGCTCGTCCCGTCGGGCATCAGGCCGCGCCCCTGCGTGGTGCGGATCTTCTGGCAGAGATTGGTCTTGCGGCTGAGGCAATATTCGCACTCGCGGCATTCCGGCGTGTAGAGCGGGATCACGTGATCGCCCGCCTTGACGGTGCTCACCCCCGGCCCGGCCTCGACCACGATTCCCGCCCCCTCATGGCCGAGAATGGCCGGGAAGAGCCCCTCTGGATCCGAACCCGAGAGCGTGTAGTGATCGGTATGGCAAATGCCGGTGGCCTTGATCTCGACCAGCACTTCGCCGGCCTTTGGGCCGGCAAGCTGGACCTTTTCGATGCTGAGTGGTTTGCCGGCCTCGAACGCAACCGCAGCGCGCGTTTCCATGACGCTACCTCAACTCTTGATACAGAATGCCCGGCAGGCCGTTGCCCGGCGGCAACGGCCCCTCGCGATCGATCGATTCAGGCCGCCTTCGCCGTCGCCGCCCATCCCTCGTGACGGGGAAGCCCGTCGTTCGGAATGCTGACCATCGGGTGCTTGGAGCGGGTGAACACCCAGCGATCCGGCGTCGCGCCGAGATTGTCGGCTCGCTCGAGGGTCGGCACATGGACCAGCACGAAATCGGGGAACGCGTCGACGTAGAGGAACATGTGGCAGCCGCAGGTGCCGCAAAAGCGGCGGTGCGCGGTCGGCTTGGTGTCGAAGTTTTTGATCTTCTCCTCGTGCTCGGTCACCTTGAAGCCGCTCTTCTCGACCACTGCGAGAATGGCCAGCGCGCCGCCGGAAATGTCGGTGCAGTCCGTGCAGAGGCAGTAATGCACCTCGTACGGCTGCTTGGTGATCTCGAAGCGCACCGGATCGGTGCTGCAGCGGCAATGGCCCCTGACATGGATTCCTGTTCCTGACATGGTTCCCTCCTACCTCTCTCTCGATGTTGGTTCACTCTCAGGCGCCGTCGTCGGCCCGCGCGCGGCGAAAGCTGTCCGGGCCGGGATTGCCGAGGGTTTCTTCGCCCCGGTCATTTGAGCGACAGGATCCACTCGACGATCGTCTTGATGTCCGCATCCGACATGGTTGGATGCGGAGGCATCGGCACCATGCCCCAGGTGCCGACATGGCCGTCCTTGACCGCCTTGACCAGCATGTCGACGGCACCCTTCTGGCCCGCGTATTTCTTGGCGACGTCCTGGTAGGACGGGCCGATGATCTGGTGGTCCACGGCGTGGCAGGTGACGCAGTCGTTTTTCTGGTAGAGTTGCTCCCCGAGCGGCTGAGCGGCTCTCGCATGCGCCGGCATCAGCGCCGCCAATGGCAGAGCGAACACCGCGACGGCCAGAAACGCCGGTACCACGCGTTGCCATCGCTGCCGCATCGCTTCCCCTCCTCGCGCTACCCCGAACGGCCGATCGGTTCCGGCCTGGCCGTCCTTGTCGAAACCCTGGGCGCGTACCGCACGCCGCCCCTCCCCGGCAGCGCCGACAGGAGGCGTCGACTACACATCCTTTGCACCATCAGTGCAAGGCCCGTGCATGCAAGGCCCGTGCCAGTGATGGCGGGAATGGCAGTATCGTGCGATTTCACGTGCTTGCATCCCCTCCGTACGCACCGCTCCGGGGCCGGCGCATCGAAGTCGTGACAGCGGCGCCGAAAACGAGGACAATCTGTATCGAAGAACAAATGCACCGCGAACGCGCACTTTCCGGGCGCCAGGCGGCAGCGATGAAGGGAGGTGGCTTGCGCATGCGCAGGGAAGGTTCCGTCGATCCAACGAATGACCCGGGGCAAAAGCCGGAAAGCCATGCCGAGTTCGTCCGGCGGAGCTGCGCCGGCATCGTCGGTAGCCTGTTGAGATCGCAGACCGAACCGTACGTCGTGGCCGCCTGGGAGCGCTGCCTCAGGGATCATCACCTCGAGCCGGGCGGGAACCCGCCGAGCGAACGGGTGGGCAGCAAGCTCCTGGAGAAAAGGCGGGCCCAGCTTGGTCCGCTCGCGCAGATCGTGCGCGCGGAGATGCGGCGCTTGTTCGGGCAGATCGCACCCTCCCACTATCTCCTGCTGCTGACCGATGCCGAGGGGCTGATCCTCGAGCGGATGTGCGAACCCGGCCACGAGGAATTGCTGCGGCTGGTCGATCTTGCTCCGGGCTTCATCTGGGACGAGCGGCACGAAGGCACCAACGGGCCCGGAACCTGCCTGCACGACCGCAAGCCGCGCCTCGTCCATCGTGAAGAGCATTTCTTCGCCCGCAATGTCCGCATGACCTGTTCGGCCGCACCGCTGTGGGGCCCGAACGGACAGTTGCTCGGCGCGCTGGACGCATCGCACTTCGACTGCCCCGACAGCCGTCAGAGCCAGGTGCCGACACTGGCGCTGGTCAGTACCTCGACCCGCATCATCGAACAATCCTATTTCACCAGCAGCTTCAAGGATTGCTGGATCCTCCGTTTCCACGACCAGGTGGAGATGGTGAACCAGCTCCACGCGGCCATGCTGGCGGTGGATGAGCATGCCCGCATCCGCGCTTCCGACAGCACGGCATCGGCACGCCTTGGCATCGACAGCCACGATTTGCTGGTCGGCCGCAGCATCGAGGAACTGCTGGATGTTTCGCCGAGCCGCTTCTTCGCCGATGCGCAGGCGCGACCCTACCAGATCTGGCCGGCTACAAGCCGGGCCGGGCATCTTCTCTATGCCGGAATCTGGCCGCCGCAGGAACCGCCGCCCGCGACCGGTGCGGTGAAGAGCCTGGCACCGCCGCCGCGGCAGCGCGCCGATCTTGCCCAGCACCGCCTGGGCGACCCGGTGATGGCGCATAACGTCTGGTGCGCCGAGCGGGTGATGAACCGCGACATTCACATCCTGCTCCAGGGCGAGACCGGAACCGGCAAGGACACGTTCGCCCGCGCCATGCATCAAAGCGGGGAACGGCGCGACAAGCCATTCGTCGCCCTGAGTTGTGCGGCCATACCCGAGACGCTGATCGAGAGCGAGTTGTTCGGCTACGATGCCGGCGCCTTCACCGGCGCGCGCGCCGGAGGCATGCGCGGCAAGGTGGTCGCGGCACATGGCGGGATCCTGTTCCTTGACGAAATCGGCGACATGCCGCTCGCGCTGCAGGCCCGGCTGTTGCGGCTGCTCGAGGAAAAGGAAGTCATGCCGCTCGGCAGCAGCCGGCCGATCAGCATCGATGTGCGCGTCATCAGTGCGACCAACCGCGACCTCGGGCGCATGGTGCAGGAGGGCAGTTTCCGCAAAGACCTCTATTACCGCTTGAGCGGGCTCGTGCTGACCCTGCCGCCGCTCAGGGAACGATGCGACATGGAGCGGCTCATCCGGGCCATTTCGGCCGAGGAGAATGGCGGCCCGCCGGTTACGATCGCGCCCGATGCGCTGGGCGCCCTCTTGGCCCACCGTTGGCCCGGCAATATCCGCGAGCTTCGCAACACGCTGGCGACGGCGATCGCCCTGGCCTCGGGCGAGCAACTCGAACGCCGGCATCTTGGTTCGGCTTTCGCCGCCGCCGATCCGCCGGCCGCTCGAGAGATCAAACCGCCTTCATTCTGCCCGGCAGTCGCCGGTTCGAATGACGCCAATCCGCTCGCCGTCGCCGAACGCGAGCGCCTGCTGCTCGAGCTCAAGCGCCGGCATTGGAACGCAACCGCAACCGCGGCCGCACTCGGCATCAGCCGCAACACGCTTTATCGCAAGCTGCGCCGGCACGGCGTTCGCCTCGCTTCGGAGGAGTTCGCGGAGAACTGAAGCTCCCCCCGTGCCCGGGCAGCCCTTGCGCCGCAGCCACATCTCCCCCTCCCTCCGCCTCGGGCGATCGCGGGCTCGCCTGGCGTGCGCAGAATCGGCGGCCGGCAGGCAATTGCCTCGGCTTCGCGCCGCGCTGGCTGCGCATCAGGCGCAGTTCTCTGAGCACAACCTTGCGCCCGACACCCTCGCCGCATAATGTCGCAGCCCGGTGTTGCCCGCTTCGCCTTTTTCAACAGCGATCGGGACATTCCCTCGGGGTTCGGCCTTTATCCCCTGGAGCAGATCGCGATCAGACGGAATCGAGGGAACCCATGCTGATCAACGGCAAATGTCACTGCGGCAATATCTCCTTTTCACTCGACTGGCCGGAGGAAGCCCCTGACATCTCAGCGCGCGCGTGCGGCTGCACTTTTTGTATTAAACATGGTGCCGTGTGGACATCCAAGCCGGGGGCAACGTTAAATGTGAGGGTTCATGATCGCGCAGCTTCATCGAAGTATGTCTTTGGAACGGAAACCGCCACGTTTCACGTTTGCTCCCGATGCGGAGCAGTGCCTTTCGTTACCAGCGAGATTGCAAATCGTCTATATGCGGTCGTCAACGTCAACACCTTCGAGGACGTCGACCCATCTCTGCTTCATAGAGCGGACTTAAACTTTGAAGGGGAGGACGTTGAATCGCGTCTTTCGCGCAGAGCACGCAACTGGATCGACAACGTCCACATCGAGGAAGATCAGGGCGCAGGATAGTCGATGCATTTTCATTGCGGTCTTACCTTCCGGGAAATCCGGAAGTCTTAAATGACGCACTATGAACGTCAGCCCCGGGTGGTTGGCAGACGATCTGCCCGCCCAGCTCAAAGCGTATGTGTAGCGACCTGCAATCATCGGCGCCTGGGATCGCAATCATCGGGGCCGTGCCCACGCTCATTGCAACTGAGCGGGCGGGGGGTCAGGAAACGACCGGTTTCCTGAGTGTTCTGTAAACCGTTCCGGGAAGGGAAGCAGCGGAAAGTGTGGGGCCGCCTTGCCGCTCGCATCTGCCCCCGGTCTCCCGGGCTGTCGCTTTGTCAGTCCAGACTACCGTTTCCGCCACCGTCTGTCCCGGCCACCCCACACTTTCCGATGCTTCCCGTGAAACGGAACAAGGGTGGAGTCACGCCGCATGGGTGACAGGCACGCCGGCATCCAGCACCGACCCCGCCGCCTCACCCGTGGCATAGGGAAAGCCCTCGTCGGCCCAGCCCGTCATCCCGCCGAGCATGAGCTTCACCGGCCTTCCCAGTTGCGCCAGGCGCATTGCCCCGCGGTCAGCCCCGTTGCAGTGGGGACCTGCGCAGTACACGACAAACAAGGTTTCTTCTGGCCAGTTTGCCATCTGCTCGGCCGTCATCTGCCGATGCGGAAGGTTCAGCGCGCCGGGAACGTGCGAGCGGGCATAGGCCTTTGGCCCGCGCACGTCCAGCAGCACAAAACCGGCTGGCAGTCCGCCGGCCTGCGTCATGGCCTCATGCACATCCGCGCAGTCCGTTTCAAGGGAAAGGCGACGGGTGAAGTGGTCGAGGGCTTCGGCGGACGATGCCGCAGGAATCTGGGTGACGGGGTTCGGGTGCATGACTGGCTCCTGTCCGATGACCTGTCCCTACATTGCGCCGTTTCGCTTCGCTCTGGGCAGCGGCACGGCTGCCGTATAGCGTCAAGATCATGCCAAAGCCGTCCGCTCCACCCCTCAATCCGCTCGTCGTGGCGGTGGCCTATGACGGGCTATGCACGTTCGAGTTCGGCTGTGCTGTCGAGGCGTTCGGCCTGCCCCGGCCGGAGATGGGACCGGACTGGTACCGCTTTGCCGTCGCGGCGGCAGAGCCGGGTCCGTTGCGGGCAGCTGGCGGCATCACGGTAGGCGTGGACGGCGAGCTGAATCTGATCGCGCGCGCCGGCACCGTCGTCGTGCCGGGCTGGCGCAGTGCAGACGCGCCGGTGCCGACAGCGCTCTGCGAAGCGCTGCAAGCCGCGCACGCTTCGGGAGCGCGGGTGCTTTCACTTTGTTCAGGCACGTTCGTTCTGGCGGCCGCAGGACTGCTGGACGGACGGCGGGCCACGACGCACTGGCGCTACTTCGACGCGCTCGCAGCCCGCCACCCTGGCCTGACCCTGGTGCCCGACGTGCTGTACGTGGACGAGGGCAGCGTGCTCACCGCCGCTGGCAGCGCCGCGGGGCTGGATCTTTGCCTGCACCTGATCCGGCGCGACTGGGGTCCGCAGGCGGCTAATGCAGTGGCCCGCCGACTGGTCATTCCGCCCCACCGCGACGGCGGGCAAGCGCAGTACGTGGAGCACCCTGTGCAGCGCGAACGAGCCGGCGGCTCGCGCCTGGCCGGGCTGCTGGACCGGGTGCGCGCAGCACTCGGAGAGAACTGGTCAATCGAGCGCTTGGCGGCCGAGGCCGCCGTCAGTCCGCGCGCTTTGCACCGCCGCTTCCAGGAGGCGACCGGGATCAGCCCTGGAGCTTGGCTGCTGACCGAGCGCCTCGGCCGGGCACGCGAGCTGCTGGAAGACACAGCACTTCCTGTCGAGGATGTGGCCGCTGCCTGCGGCTTCGGCACCGCGGCCACCCTGCGCCATCACTTCCGCTGCATTCTCGGCACAAGCCCATCCGCTTACCGGGCTCGGTTCGCCGTCGCGCCGGACACTTGAGTCCGTTCACGGTTCATGCCGCGGACCGTGCGATCCTGCCCGTTCTAACAAGAAACAAGGGTTTCATTCCTCGCGGGTCGGCAGCGCCGGTGGGCGGCTAGAGGACGATGAGTTTTCGCATGAGGGTGGTGATGGCGACCTTGGCGGGTTTGCCGGCTGCGAGCATGGCATTGAACCTGACTTTGAGATCGGGGTTGAAGCGTGCGGCGACGAGAGCCGGCATGTAGATGGCTTGGCGCAGATGAGCGCGGCCGCCGCGAATTGAGCTTCGGCCCCGCCAGGTGCCGGATTCGTGGGCCATCGGGGCGAGGCCGGCGAGCGCAGCGGCTTGTTTGGCATCCATGCTACCGAGCTCGGGCATGTCGGCGATCAGTGCGATAGCGGTGGCCTCGCCGATGCCAGGGATACTGACGAGGATGGCCAAACGGCGCGCCAGCGCGGTGTCGGAAGCGACGAGAGCGCGGGCTTCGACGTCGAGTGCGGCGAGCTGA
>JASHOF010000072.1 GCA_030041255.1 Acetobacteraceae bacterium | reverse complement strand
TGTCCCGGGCGGACGTTAGGCCCTGCCCCGGTCGAGGGGCAAGATCGAATCAGCACGATTTCCGACCGGGCCGCTCGCCGCATTCGATCTTTGCCACCTCGAGCGCGCCTCGAAGCAATGGAACCGGCCGCGTCCGGCTCCGCAGACGGCGGCGCGATCGGGGCTGGACGAGAAAAATGTTATGTTATACTATTGCGGCCTGACCTTCTTCGCCCGGACATGAGATGACCATCAGCATCGGTTCGACCAAAGCCAGGACCATGGCTCGCCGGATGCTCCCGGTAGCGGTGGAGCGAAGGAAAGCGATCGCTGTCTTCGGCACGGCCGCTTTCCTGGCCGTGGCGAGGTCGGGATGCGCAGCAGCGGCGCCTGCAGCATCCGGAGCGATCGATGCCGTCGGCGCAGAAAACGAATACGCCGACGTGATCGCTCAGATCGGCGGCCGGTTCGTCCGGGTGACGGCAATAGAGACGGATCCCAACACCGATCCGCACGACTTCGAGGTGAGCCCAAAAGTAGCCGCCGAAATCGCCCGCGCCCTGCTGGTTGTGAAGAACGGGCTCGGTTACGACTCCTGGGCCGACAAGATGATGGCCGCCGCTCCGAAGGCCGATCGTAAGGTCATCGACGTTCAGCACCTTCTGGCGCTGCCGGATAGCACTCCCAATCCGCACCTGTGGTACGATCCGCGGACCATGCCGGCGGTCGCCAAGGCCGTTGCGGACGCGCTCTCCGCGCTGAATCCGGCCGCGGCCCTCTCTTTCCAGTCCAACCTCAGGAAATTCGACGCCTCGCTCAAAGCCTGGTCCGCGGCGATGGCCGCCTTCAGGACGAAATATGGGGGCACACCCGTGGCGGTGACCGAACCGGTCGCTGATTACATGCTGCAAGCGGCGGGATGCGACATCCTCACGCCTTTCAGCTTGCAGGCTGCGATCATGAACGGCAACGACCCTTCTCCGCAGGATGTCACCCTGCAAAATGGCCTGCTCACGGGCCGCAGAGTCAGGGTGTTCGTCTATAATCGGCAGGTCACCGATACCCTGACCCAGTCTTTCCTCAACCTCGCCAGGAAGAACGGCATTCCGGTTGTCGGAGTGTATGAGACCATGCCCATCCCCGGTTATGATTACCGGTCCTGGATGCTCGCCGAGGTCGCCGCACTGCGGAACGCGGTGGCGGACCGGATTTCGACCGAGACACTGCAGCCGAAACAGTGAGGACCTCATGCGGGGGGAAAGCGAGGTTCTCGCTGTCCAGCGGCTCAGCGTTTCGCTGTCCGGCCGCCGCATTCTGGACGAGGTCGATTTCGCACTGCATGGCGGGGAGTTCTGCGGCCTCATCGGCGCCAACGGCTCCGGTAAGACGACCCTCCTTCGCACCATCCTCGGCTTCGTAACGCCGACCAGCGGCCGGGTCGTGATCGACGGCGGACATCGCCTGGCACAGATCGGCTACGTGCCGCAAAAAATTGTCCTCGACCCCGCCATTCCGATGCGCACGCGGGACCTTGTCGGGCTCGGGCTGGACGGCCACCGCCTGGGGCTCCCTCTTGCCCGAAGAGCGCGCCGGAGGCTGGTGGATGCGATGCTCGAAGCCGTCGGCGCCACTTCGTTTGCCGAGCAGCGGGTGGGCGAACTCTCCGGTGGCGAGCAGCAACGAGCTTTGATCGCGCACGCCTTGATCCGCCGTCCCCGCCTGCTCCTGCTGGACGAGCCGCTGGCCAATCTCGACATCAAAAGCATCGCCACCACGGTGTCGCTGCTGCGCCGTCTCGCGCTCGAGTACCGGATGACCGTGCTCCTCTCGACGCACGACATGAACCCGCTGCTTCCGGCCATGGACCGCATTGTCTACCTCGCAAACGGGCGGGCTGCCACCGGCCGCACGGAGGATGTCGTTCGCGGCGAAGTGCTGAGCAGGCTTTTTGGCGAGCATGTCGATGTCATCCGCGTGCATGGCCGAATCCTGGTCATCGCCGCCGGCGCCGGGAATGGCGCCAGTGCGGATCTCGAGCGCCATCCTGATCACGTCGTCCAGGTGCCTTGACCCGCGTGAGTCTTCTCCTCTCCGCGCTGTTCGAGCCCGGCTGGAACTCCAGCGAACCGGTCCTTACGGCCGTCGTGATCGGCGGGGGAGCCGCCGTCGTCTCCGGGGTCGTCGGCGTGTTGACAGTGATGCGAGGGCAGTCCTTCGCCGGGCACGCCCTGGCCGATGTCTCCAGCGCCGGAGGGGCGGCGGCTTTTCTGCTCGGATTGAACCCGCTGCTCGGGTTCCTCCTCATGGGCGTCATCGCCGCGGCCGGGATGGAATCGTTCGCCGCGCACCGCATCCGTGAACGGGACCTTGCAACCGGCGTCGTGTTGGGCGCCGGCCTCGGTCTCTCTGCTTTGCTGCTCTATCTGGACGTCACTTCGAAAAGCACCACGGGCGCTGCTATCACGGTGATGTTCGGGTCGATGTTCGCGATGCCCCCCTCGGTCGTCCCGCTCGCCCTGGCAGTCGGCGGAAGTGCCCTTCTCGCGATCGCGCTGCTGTACCGCCCCTTGCTGCTCAGCTCGCTCGATCCGGCTCTCGCCCGCGTGCGCGGCGTGCCGGTCCGGTTGATCGGGCTTTGCCATCTGCTCGTGGTGGCCTTTGCCGTCGCCCTCTCGGCAGTCACCGTCGGCGCCATTCTCTCGACGGCGCTGCTGATCGGCCCCGCCGCCGCAGCACTCCGCATCGCCGGGCGGCCTGGCGGCGCCATGCTGCTGGCTGCCGTCATCGGCGTCGCTGCGACCTGGGGCGGAATCCTGATTGCGTATGACAGCTACGACTGGACCGGCGGGCATGGTTGGCCGGTGAGCTTTTGCATTGTCACGATTATCTTCCTGGCCTACCTCGCTGCCGGCTGCCCGGCGCGTGGCAAGGTCCGCGCCGCAGCCCGTCCGGGCAAAGCCGGCGTGCAGGCTGCCGGCCGGGGCTGAGCCATGTTCGCGAGCTTCCTGGTCAATACGTGGATTGTTGCAACGATCGTCGCTGCTGCCGCCGGCGTGGTCGGCTTCTTCGTCGTCCTCCGTGGCAACTCCTTCGCAGCGCATGCACTGCCGCTCGGGACCTTTCCCGGCGCCGCGGCTGCCAGCTTGCTGGGCATCAATCCCCTGTTCGGCCTGCTCACGTTCTCCGGCCTCGGCGTGATCGGCATCAGCCAGCTCGGAAAGGCCGGGCGGCCGGAAATCGCAACGGCGCTGTCCCTGGTCGTGCTGCTCGGCCTCGGCGCCTTGTTCCTCAGCATGAGCAACGAGTACTCGCAGGCAACCTATGCTCTGCTCTTCGGGGAGGTTCTCGGCGTCAGCAGCCTCGAGATCGTGCCAGTGGCCGTCGTCAGTGCCGTTTCCCTGGCGCTGACGGCACTCCTGTTCCGCCCGCTTTTGCTGAATGCCGTCTCGCCCGAGCTTGCAGAAGCCCGGAGTGTTCCGGCCGGCCGAACCGATATCCTGTTCCTCGGTATCCTCGCGCTCACCACGTCGGCGGCGGTCCCGGTAGTCGGGGTGCTTCTCGTGTTCAGCCTGACGATTGGCCCCCCGTCCGCCGCGCGTGCGCTGACGAACCGGCCAGTCAGGGCCATGCTGCTGTCAGCCTGTCTGTCACTGCTGACGGTGTGGGCCTCGATTGCCCTTGCGTTACGATTGGGTTGGCCCGTCGGTTTCTTTGTCGGGGGCCTCGGCGCGCTCGCCTATGGCCTCGGGCGGATCCGGATGGAATGTGTACGCTCCCGTCGATGCCGGGCGCGATCCGGTTAATAGGGAAGGCGGGTCTTCGGGGACGGGCGCGCGCAGGTGGCGCAGGTGCCATTGATCTCGACCATCGCCCCGGCGGGTTGAAACCCCGCACGTTGTGCCGCACGCTCGAGAGCCTTCTCGATCGCCGGGTCCTCGATCTCGTTGACGCTGCCGCATTGGCCGCAAATGAGAAACTGCACCGCCCGGTGGAAATGATCGGCCTGGGTACAGGGGATGAACGCATTCATCCGTTCGATCTTATGGATGAAGCGCTGCTCCATCAGGAAGTCGAGCGCGCGATAGATCGTCGGCGGAACCGCGTTCCTGTGGGTCGCCTTGAGACGATCGAGGAGCTGGTAAGCGGTCGAGGGACCCCCGGTCTCCAGAATGAGGCCCAGTACGCGGCGACGAAGGTCGGTCAGCTTTACTCCCTGCCGCAAGCAGACCTCTGCCGCGGCTTCCAACTGCCGCTTGATTGCCTGGTGCCTATTCTGCTTCATCGGAAAATCCCGGTCTTGGAGTCTATACTACTATAATGGGGCATCAGGCGTCAGGTGCGCATCAGGGGCAGATGCGGCCGCGCCGCGACGGATCCGGCGCTTTTACTCCCGACCGGGAAAAGTAAAGACTCTCTACCCCGCCATGCGCTGCACGCGATCGGCAGCAAAATAGGCATCGATGGCACGCTCCATCGCCTGTGCGATCAGAGTGCGGTGCGCCGGCGTGCGGAGTTGTGCTTCGTCAGTGCGGTTGGACATGAACCCCATCTCCACCAGCACGCTCGGAATATTCGCGGATTCCAGCACGACGAAGTTGGCATGTCGCGCCGGGTTGACGAGAAGCTCCACCGAGCGGCCGAGAGAGATGACCACATCATTCTGGAGCTGCGCCGAATCGAGGCGCGTCTCCTGGTCCACGAGGCCGGCCAGGATCTCGGCCACTGCCGGGGACACCTTGCGAAATCGCCGGTCGGTGATGAACCGGTCGGCACTGTTCTCGCTCGCGGCGATGGCTGCCGCCTGTGGGTCCGAAGCTGCTGTCGAAAGCCGATAAACGCTCGCGCCACGGATCGAATGGTCGCGGATCGAATCCGCGTGCATCGACACGAAGAGATGCGCCCGCTTCTGCTGCGCCATCTCGACTCGCGTCTCGAGCGGGATGAACACGTCCTGCCAGCGCGTCATCGCCACCTGGTAGCGCCCGCTCGCCTCGAGCCGCTGCTTGAGGTCGTGGGCAGCGAGCAGCGCTATATGCTTCTCATAGGTGCCGGCGACGCCGATGGCGCCGGGATCGCGTCCGCCATGCCCGGGGTCGAGCATGACCAGGGGCGGAATCCGATCGGCCGGCGGGATGGGCGGCAGTGGAAGGCCAGCCCGGCGTTGGGCGGCACGCGCCAGCGCCGGCAGCATCATCGGCGGCAGAAGAAAGCTCGCCGCCAGCCCGTGACCAAGAAGCAAGCGCCGTTCGATGGTCATGCGCCGTTCTTAATGCAATGCCTCCACAATAGCACCTTAAATTTTGATAACCGGACGGGTCCTCCCCACGATGGTCGGCAGGTCCGGCTTGACCGTTTCCCCTAATCTCTATATTTTTGGAATTATGGAAAAGAAAGCGGCGCTCGCCGCCTTGGCCGCTCTGGCGCAAGGATCCCGGCTCGATATCTACCGTCTGCTGGTGCAGGCCGGACCCGATGGTATGCCGGCCGGCCATATCGGCGAGCAACTCGGGCTGCCATCCGCAACGCTCGCTTTCCACCTCAAGGAACTGAAGAACGCCGGCCTGGCGGGCTGCACGCGCAACGGCCGCTCGCTCATCTATGCCGCCGACTATCCCGCCATGAACGAACTGCTGTTGTTTCTGGCCGAGAACTGCTGCCGCCGTCCTGCCGCCCGACACCTTCCCCT
This sequence comes from Acetobacteraceae bacterium, assembly GCA_030041255.1. Classification (GTDB taxonomy): domain Bacteria; phylum Pseudomonadota; class Alphaproteobacteria; order Acetobacterales; family Acetobacteraceae; genus JAKAWQ01. The sequence goes on along the minus strand of JASHOF010000072.1, from coordinate 20,363 downwards.
CTGCCAGCCGGCGGCGGCGACAACGGCCCCACGCGTGTACACGCACGCCAAGCCGCTGAAAAACCGGATGCGCCCGGCAGGGCTCGAACCTGCAACCAGGCCGTTATGAGCGGTCCGCTCTAACCAGTTGAGCTACGGGCGCCGATGCCCCGATCTCTGGCCCCCCCCGGCCCGGGAGGCAAGATGCCGGCCCTCGGGAGAGCGGCCTGCCGGCTTGTTGCCTCGCCTTGAGCCTTCTGGCATATGCTCCGCCCGCCTCCACCAGCCCCCGGCCTCACGGCACCGGGGTGTGCTGCCGCGATCGTCCGCTTGCTTGCAGGAAGGGTTCATCCGGACATGATTCCGCTTGGTATTGTCGTCGTCATCTGCGGCGTGGTGGCACTTGCCTACGGCGTCTGGACCGCCCGCGAGGTGCTCGCCGCCGACCCCGGCACCCCCCGCATGCAGCAAATCTCCGCCGCCGTACAGGAAGGCGCGCGCGCCTATCTCCGCCGCCAGTACCTCACCATCGCCGTCGTCGGCATCGTCATCCTCATCATCCTCGGCTTCGCCCTCGGCATCCGCGTCGCGATCGGATTCCTGATCGGTGCCACCCTCTCCGGCGCCGCCGGCTTCGCCGGCATGAATGTCTCGGTGCGCGCCAACGTCCGCACCGCAGAAGCCTCGCGGCACGGGCTGGACGCCGGCCTCCGCATCGCCTTCAAGTCGGGTGCCATCACCGGCCTCCTCGTCGTCGGGCTCGGCCTGCTCGGCGTCTCCATCTATTATTTCATCCTGCGTGCCATCACGCCCACCTCCCATCTCCGCGAAGTCCTCGAGGCGATGGTCGGGCTGAGCTTCGGCGCCTCTCTCATCTCGATCTTCGCCCGTCTCGGCGGCGGCATCTTCACCAAGGGCGCCGATGTCGGCGCCGACCTCGTCGGCAAGGTCGAGGCCGGCATCCCCGAGGACGACCCTCGCAACCCCGCCGTCATCGCCGACAACGTCGGCGACAATGTCGGCGACTGCGCCGGCATGGCCGCCGACCTGTTCGAGACCTATGCCGTCACGCTCGTCGCCACCATGCTGCTCGCCGCCGTGTTCTTCACCGGCACCCTCCGCGACCTCGTCCTGATGCTGCCGCTCGGCATCGGCGGCGTCTGCATCCTCGCTTCGGTCGCCGGAACCTTCTTCGTGCGCATCGGCCCCGACCAGGGAATCATGCGCGCCCTCTACAAGGGCCTGCTGGTGACAGGCGCGATTTCCGTCGTGCTGATCTTCCTCCTCATCGTCTCGCTCCTCGGCCTCAACGCGCCCTTGGCCGTCATCGCCGGCATCCACGTCACCGGCCTCTCGCTCTTCCTCTGCGCCGTCGTCGGCCTCGTCGTCACCGGCGCCATCGTCTGGATCACCGAATACTACACCGGCACCAACTTCCGCCCGGTGCAGAGCATCGCCAAAAGCTCGACCACCGGCCACGGCACCAATATCATCCAGGGGCTTGCGGTCTCGATGGAGGCAACCGCGTTGCCCGTCATCGTGATCTGCATCGGCATCGCCGTCTCCTATGCGTTTTCCGGCCTGTTCGGCATCGCCATCGCCGCCACCACCATGCTCGCGCTCGCCGGCATGATCGTCGCCCTCGACGCTTATGGCCCGGTCACCGACAATGCCGGCGGCATCGCCGAAATGGCCGACCTTCCGAAGGAAGTCCGCCGCACCACCGACGCGCTCGACGCCGTCGGCAATACCACCAAGGCCGTCACGAAAGGCTATGCCATCGGCTCTGCCGGCCTTGCCTCGCTCGTCCTGTTCGCTGCCTACACCCAGGATCTGGGCCACGATTTTCCGAAGCTCGCGGTGAGCTTCCTGTTGCAGAATCCCTACGTCGTGATCGGCCTCTTCATCGGCGGCCTCATGCCCTATCTCTTCGGCTCGCTCGGCATGACCGCGGTCGGCCGTGCCGCCGGCGCGGTGGTGATCGAGGTCCGCCGCCAGTTCCGCGAGATCAGCGGCATCATGGAAGGAACCGCCAAGCCCGACTACGGCCGGGCGGTCGATCTTCTGACCCGCGCCGCCATCCGCGAAATGATCGTCCCCTCGCTCCTGCCGGTGCTGGCCCCGATCATTCTCTACCTCGTGGTGTGGGGCGCGGCCGGGCAGACGGCCGCCTTCGCCGCGGTCGGCGCCATGCTGCTCGGCACCATCGTCACCGGCCTCTTCGTCGCCATCTCCATGACCTCCGGCGGCGGCGCCTGGGACAACGCCAAGAAATACATCGAGGAAGGAAATTACGGCGGCAAGGGCTCGGAAACGCACAAGGCGGCCGTCACCGGCGACACCGTGGGCGACCCCTACAAGGACACCGCAGGTCCCGCCGTCAATCCGATGATCAAGATCACCAACATCGTGGCCCTCCTGCTGCTCGCCGCCCTCGCCGCCGCTGCCTGAGCCGTCACCGCCGGCTTCGGCCGGCGGCTACGCCGCCAGCTCCGGCAGGTTCCGATAGAATGCGAGCGCCTCCGGATTGGCCAGCGCCTCGACATTCTTCACCACCCGCCCGTGCACCACGTCCCTGACCGCGATCTCGCTGATCTTGCCCGAGCGGGTGCGCGGAATATCGGCAACCGAAAGGATCCGCGCCGGCACGTGCCGCGGCGAGGCATTCTCCCGGATCGTCTTCCTGATGCGGTCTTCCAGCGCCTTGTCCAGCCCGACCTTCTCCGCCAGCCGCACGAACAGCACCACCCGCACATCGCCGTCCCACTCCTGGCCGATCGCCACCGCCTCGATGATCTCGGCCAGCTTTTCCACCTGGCGGTAGATTTCCGCGGTCCCGATCCTGACCCCGCCCGGATTCAGCACCGCATCCGACCGCCCGCTGATCACCACCCCCGCGGTCCCGTCCTCGTGCTCGACGATCTCGCAGAAATCGCCGTGGTGCCACACCCCCGGATACCGCTCGAAATAGGCCGCCCGATAGCGCGCGCCGTCCACATCGTTCCAGAACGCGATCGGTTGCGAGGGAAACGGCTGCCGGCAGACCAGCTCCCCCTTGGCGCCACGCAGCGGCCTTCCCTCGTCGTCGAACACCTCGACATCGAGCCCGAGCCCGCGGCTCGCCAGTTCCCCGCGCCTGACCGGGCCGAGCGGATTGCCGAGCGCAAAGCAGCCGACGATGTCCGTCCCGCCCGAGATCGAGGCCAGCATCACGTCGGGCTTCACCTTCTCGTACACATAATCGAACGACTCGGGCGCCAGCGGCGAGCCGGTCGAAAGGATCGTCCTGAGGCTCGCCAGCGTGTGCGTCCTCAACGGATCGAGCCCCGCCTTGTGAACGGCATCGATCCACTTCGCCGAGGTGCCGAGGATCGTCATCCCCTCCGCGTCCGCGATATCGAACAGGGCCCCCGGGTGCGGATGGAAGGGATTGCCGTCGAACAGCAGGAGCGTGGCTCCCGTCATCAGCCCGCTCACCTGCCAGTTCCACATCATCCATCCGAGCGTGGTGAAGTAGAACAGCCGGTCATCGGGTTTCACGTCCGTGTGCAGGTGATGCTCGGAGGCGTGCTTCAGCAACACGCCTCCCTGGCCGTGCACGATGCATTTCGGCTTGCCGGTCGTCCCCGAGCTGAACAGCACGTAGAGGGGCGCATTGAACGCCTGCCGCTCGAACCGGAGCGGCGCTCCGCGATGCGGCGCCAGGAACGCTTCCAGCGTCTCCGCGCCTGGGATCCGCGTCGCCGCCTCGTCCCCGAGCACCGGCACGATCACGAGGCGGCAGCCGGGAAGCCCCGCAATCGCCTCCCTGATTCGCGCTGCGTTGGAAAAAACCTTGCCGCCGTAGCGATAGCCGTCCGCCGCCAGCAAGAGCTTCGGCGCGATCTGCCCGAACCGGTCCAGCACGCCCGCCGCCCCGAAATCCGGTGAGCACGATGCCCACACCGCACCGATCGCGTTCGCGCCGAGAAGCCCCACGATCCCCTCGGGAATGTCGGGCAGCCATCCCGCCACCCGATCGCCCGCCTCCACACGGGCGGCCCGCAGCGCCGCCGCCATGGCCGCAACCTCCGCCCGGAGACGATCGCGCGACCATGCGCACCGGCTGCCGTCCTCCGCCCGCGCCACCAGCGCCTCGCGCTCGCCCTCGTAACGAAGCAGGTTCTCCGCGTAGGAGATTTTCCCATCCGGAAAGAACCGCGCCCTCGCCATCCCGCCGCTTGCATCCAGCACCCGCCCGCCTTTTTCCCCCGCGAGCCCGGCGAAGTCCCACATCGCATCCCAGAACGCCTCGCTCTCCTCGACCGACCAGCGCCACAGCTCCGGCCAGCCGGCGAGCTTTCGCCCGCGCACGGCCCCGAGCCAATGGAGGAAGGCGAACGCATTGCTCGCCACGGCGCGTTCGGCCGATGGGCGCCACAGGATTTCGTTCATCGCGCTTCCCACCTCTCGGGACCGTCTCCCGCTATTTCCCCCGCGCCGCAAGCCAGCCCGCCTTGATCGCCGCAACCGCCCGGGGCTATAGCGGTACCCCGCCCAGGTGGCAGAGCAAGGGGCCATAGCTCAGTTGGGAGAGCGCCTGAATGGCATTCAGGAGGTCAGGGGTTCGACTCCCCTTGGCTCCATAATTAAATCAAAGGATTAGCGGCAAAGTTCATAAATTTCCCGAAACGACACGAAAAATTGTCCGCAAGATGTCCGCAATCCGGAAGACGGGAGAAGAAGGGGAAACGGCGATGGCGGATACCGTCGAAGAGGTCGCTGCGCGGCTCGATGAGCTCGCCGCAGTGATCGAAAAGAGCTCCCATAGCTCGGGACATCCCAGTTATTCCCCTGTCGGTCCTACCAGAACCGGCATCTTGAAAAGCCCCGAGCAACGGAGAGCCGAAGCCTGCGCGGCTCTCTTAAGCAGGCTCACACCCGAACAGATTACCGACCTGCATCGGCTGATCGGCATCATGCTCGGCCTTGAGCCCAACTGACGGACGCCGTCTCGCCGCAACAAAAAACCGCCCGGCTGGCACCGGGCGGCAGTGTGCGGCGTATCGGCCTCCCGCTAGTCCCGGAAAGCGTTCCGCGCATCCTCCATGAGCGCCCAAATGCCCGTCTCCGGTTCCGGCCGGCCGTAGCCGGCACTGATCCATTGGCGAGCGATTTCCTCAATGACCGGAACGAAATGTCCCGGCGGGTACTTCTTGGCGACGGCCCGCTCTCGGGGCTTGCGCGGTGCATGGCGCTTCGGGAAGGGGATGATTTCCGCGGTCATGCGTCGCCTTCCTTCCGAGCCTCGTCCTCGGCCAGGGTCGCGAGAATCGCCAGCCGCTTTGTCTCTCGCGGCCCCGGGTTGCGCGGTGGCGTGTTCAACCTCGGTGGCAGCGGGTACTCCGCAGGCGGCTTTGCCGGTGGTGGCGCGCCCGGCTCGCGGTAGCGCCGGCGGGTCATGGCCGAGCCTCCCCGCCCTGGGCAATGACGCAGGCTTTGAGTGCCGCGTCTTCCGCCTCGCATTGCCGGCGCGTCAGAGCAGCCTCGGCGCGGGCGGCTTCCGGCGAGAGCCCTTCTATGACCCGCTACGCCAGATATTCTTCGAGGTCATCTGAATCGATCGCCCCGTCGCGCTTTCGCTCCACATTGGTGGCCAGGGCGGCGAGCGCGGCTGCATTGATGCCGTCTTTGGTCTGTGGGGTTACGTCCAGCTCGCGGAGCTGGTCCTCGATCTGCCGCCGTTTCTCCCGCAAGGGCGAGAGCACCATTTCCCGCTCGTCCTCCTCATCGAACGTAGGAGCGGGCATCGTCGTAAAGATGCGCGCCTTCTCGTGGTAGATCTCGACCAGCTCATCGCAGAGCGCGATGAACTCCGCCTCTTCGGCGCTCGGCTCGCCGCCCATCGCGACGATCAGCGGGTCCTGGTCGGGATCGGAAGAGGAAGCGGCGGCCGAAGTCGCCGCTGCAACCGGCAGTTTGGGCGTGGTATGCCCGTCTGTAGCCTTCATGGAGAACATCCTCCTTGAGGGTCAGCTCAGCCGGTGGTGTTCCACCACCTCCGGCTGGGCGCTCGGCCTCGCCGAGCAGGGCCACGCTGCGCCGGGACCGGGGCGGCCGTCAAGGTGGGCGAGCCAAGAGTTGACCTAGTCCAGCAGTCCGGGCGGAGTCTGTGTTGGTGAACACGAGAATAGGCAGAAAATTCGTTGCTATACCAGCCATAACCCGATGCACCTGCTGTTCGTGGACTTTAAGTCTGACCAGCAGTCTTTTTCACGACAACAGCGATTCGAGCGACCTTCCTTCTCCGTCCTGAGCCGTTTCCGATCCCCCAAACGGCACCGTGATACTCGTGGCCGCCGTCTGGATCCCAGCCTACTTGGAAGCCGAGAGCCCGGAGCTGCCCTACGTTAAGCCGAACTGCGCCGTGCGTCGGATCGTCTACGAAATGCAGCGCCGGCAAGCCGGCCGCGGCCATCCAATCCTCAATATCAACCGACATTCCGCCATCGCTTGACTCGGAGTACGTGCCACTCGATAGACGGCGCGTTCCGTCGTTTTCATCACAGAGGTCATGCGGAGTTGTATGCCGGATAAGGCAATGCTCATCTAAGATATCATTGTGGTTATGCGGCAGTATTTTACCGGACGCGTCTCGCGGAGGTGGATATGGCATGTCCGGCGTGGGAGGCGAGAATGAGGCTATCTACGAAAATCCCGCCGTACAATTTTCTCCAGAGCGGACAAGTCGGTCGAAAGCGGCCACTCTTCCTCGTGATCACGATGTTGATCTCGATAAAAGGCTATCAGTTCGTTTGGCTTGACGACCTCGACCTCAAGCTCGGCTTCTGAGCTATGCCACAGAAGTTGGATCCCTCCGTGCCCAAGCGGGACAATCGACGGGGCTCGCGCATCTGGCGGCATAATTTGCTCTAGGATCACGAGGACAAATACGAGCGTATCCACAGGGACGCTGGCCGAACCCCGTTTGTCCCAATCCTTTCGGAGATGCGCAAGTTCCAGAATCCTGCGCACGACTGGGACCAGCCAATCGAGATCGTTAATCGCGCCGGTCACAGTCTGCGCCAACGGCGGTCGGATTACAGCTGCAATTTGGGCGTCTGTCGAGAGGGAGCCGAGACTGCGCCCCACGAACCGCCGTTCGTCTCCCCTGATCTCACGAAGTGCCTCACTCATCGGCTCCTCCCCCACTCTTCATGCATCACTGGGCTTGTGAGGCGTGTGAAACCCTTAACGATGTGCTCGCGACCAGATAGAAAAAACGCGTGCATGCCCGACATGTCCGGAGGATCGGGTGCGCCGCGCACCGTAAGAGACAGCTGGACAATGTTAGTACCGTCCAGTTTTCGGGCCGGCTCAGCCTGCACGAGTAGGCGTGCCATCGGCCCGTTCTGTTGTGATCGTATGATGTAACGGAGCGTCAACCTTGCGTCGTCGGGCTCGCCAAGGAAGTCGAGAACTGCGGGACCAAGGATGCCATTGAAAAGCCTGGCCGTAGCTTCGAAAAAGCGCTCCCCATCACGGAGAGTGATGTGGTTTATGTAAGTGAGCTCGCATTGGTTCAATTCGATCTCTCCGAGGCGATGGGTCGCCGTAAAATTGGCAATCCTTTTGAAGTAGTCCTCGAAGGCAGCTAGCATCGTCTCGAACCGGGGGTACGCGTCGCTTTCTCGGACTTTCCGCCAATTGTGAAGCAATCGATCTCGCTGCAGTTGGAGCAGCTTCGTACGAGAAGAGTTAAACAGGAACACGCGCGGAGCCGGGGGAAGCGGCAGCACCTGGAGCGGCCACCCAACTATGCTTGGCGGATTTGCGCCGAACGTTTCAAAAACTGGCATCAGCGGCGGTTGTTCCTCTACGATTTCGAACTCGCCCCGGAACAACTCCCAAATCAACCCGATGTATGGCGAGAGGAGTTTGTCCAGGCTGTTGAACTGGACGCCGAGGATAACCTCCGCTATTGGCGGTTTGTCGAAATCCGGCAGGTTGGCAGGACGGACAGGCATTTCGAATCCGGGATTCATGCCCCTGGACACTGCCCGGCCAGCGCGAGACCTGTCAATTCCTGCGCGCGTTGACGACGCCCCCGGCCATCGGCTGTCCGATTGGCTTTCACTTTCCGCTACAGAGGCTGTGCCCTGTTCAAGCGCCCCGAGCTGTCGGCCATCGCGGGTTTGTGATGTCAGATACTTGTTTGGTGCATCTACACGACCCGCCCCGACGTCGACGGCAAATGTATCCACAGGATGCCTTTCTTTCAAGGCACCCTCCGCGCGGCCCCTGCCAGCCCAGGGGCGCCGTCACCCCCGAGACTCACCCCGCCTTCCTCCGTCTCCGCTTCACCCTCGGTCGCGACAAGCCGCGCCTCACCGGCACTCTTGGGGCCAACTCTGCACCCCGTCCGTCACCCGGCTAGCCTCGACCCGCCGCGCCAACATTGCCAACTTCCGAGCTGCCTCATCCTTCTCGACATGGAACCGCTCCGGATCCCGCCTGTCCGGCGCCAGGCGACGCACCAACCGCGCCAGCTCGGTCAGCTCGACGGCCAGCCGGTCACCCGCGGGAAGGGCAGTGCCGGCGCTCACGCCTCGCCCCGCTCGATCAGCTCGAGGTCGTGCGCCCGCCATTTTCCGCCACCGCGGCTTGGCACCGCGCGGAACCGCACACGCATTCCGCCCCGGAGCGTGTGGATACCGGCCCGGTCGAGCGTTGCGGCGCCCACATAAACATCATCGCCATGGCCGTCCGGCTTGATGAAGCCGAAGCCGCGACCCGCGTTGAAGAAGGCAATCGTGCCGGTCTCGACATCACCGTTCATCATCCCTGCCCCGACAAGCCCGGTCGCGCGCAGGACGCCTCTGAAATCCACGGGCCGTCCGGGATCCACGATGAGAGCGTATGGGTCAACGAATAGATGGTCCAGGTGCCGTTTGGACCGCCGGCAACGATCGTATCTGGGGTCGGGTTCGCCGGGTCCGCATACTGGAGCGCGGTGCCGATGCTGCTCTGCATTTGGATCTGGCCGCCGATCCGAAGGTTCGGATTGAAGACGGTAGTGAAGTCCATGCCCTGATCGCGAAACTTCGGATAGCCGATCATGCCGGTGTTCACTGAGATCACCGGAACAACACCGCTGCGCGTGCTGTTCTTCGGCCATATCGCAAGCACGGCTGGAGACGTTCCTGTGTCGATGTAGGCGTTGATGTTGGCTGCCTTGGCGCAGCTCTGGATTTGTTGCAGCGCGGTACCTGGGAAGTATGGGCTGGCGAGCTGCACCTGCACGCCATCGTTTTCCAACACAAGACCGAGTTGCGCTGCCAGGCCGGCCATGATCGTCGCGACATCGGCGCCGCTCGGGTAGCTGATCGGGTTGGCAGGGAACATTGCAATATCAGCGCCGCCGAAGCCGACAAGCTGAATCGAGGTTTCCGGCATGTTGTTGAAATCCTGGTAAGCCTCTTTCAAATACGCGAAGAACACAGTGCTCATCCCGTTGACCGGGTCGCCAGCTTGCAGCGTGACCAGATTGTTGCGCCGCGCATACGGGATCGGAATGCCAAGCGTGCTGACCGAGTTCATCAAACTTGGCTGAACGCCATAGACACGGATTTCACCGCGGTCCATGGAAGGCATGCCGCCTTTCTGCACAGTAGCCTCGACGCGCAAGCCGGACAGTGTTGCGGTATTCGTGCCGCTTTGCCCGAACGTGCCCTTGCCGAGCGTGATGATGACTGTGAGCTGACGCTGTTGAAAGGAGGCCGGGCCGGTCGCCGATTGCTGCGTTGCTCCGCTCATAATGATTCCTTCAGTGAACGAAAAAACCACCGCGCGCATCGCCTCGGCCGAAGAAACCGCCGGGCGGCGGTTGCATTGCGTCAAGGCGCTGCAAAAAGTCCGGGCTGATCGAGATCGGCGCCGCGCCGTGCTGCACCATCACCAACGCGCCCGCCGCAGCGTTGCAAAGGTCATCGGCGCCCCCACGATCCGGATGGTCGATGCGGTCCTTGCCGATGCGGCTCGTTCGCCGTTCGAGGCTTGCGAATTGGTGGACGAGCCTCTTGTTGTCGAGAAGCCGGCAGCGGCCAGAGGTGAAAAGCGGCAACGCGTCGAGATAGATGGCGGAGCGGTCGCGCTCAGAAGGCAGGTAGCGGACCTTCACCTTTGCAAAACCGGACACGACCCATTCGGCCGCATATCTGTCTCCGGTCAAGGTGGTGACGCCGTAGCTGCGCAGCAACGTCGCCACATCGGCAACCGCATCAGCTGGATCGAACGGCGCCCGCCGCTCATACACAGCGTCGAGCACCGCGACGTCGCCCTCGGAGTGCGCGATGGCACAGGTGAACGAGTCGCCCCGCCCGCCGCTCGGATCGGCGAAGGCAACGTAGCGCACCCGCGGCAACGGCGGCCGAACAACCACGCCACGGTCAACCGCGGACTCAACAAGGTTGCGGTCAATGAAATCGGCAAGGTCGGAACGCCATTCCGAAAGCCATTCCGCGCCGGCTTTCTCCGGATCCTCTTCAAGCTCCCGATCGATCAAACTCTGCGGGCAGAGCGGGTTAAAAAGTGGCGTGGGGCCGCGAACAACAAGCACGTCATCGGACGGTTGCCCATAGTGTTTTTGCCAACGTTCATACGCGAGCCCGTGGCGCCGATATGCGGTGGTGATGCCGACCAGGACCGAGCCCGGGATGCGGGCCATGGACGGGATGAGCGCATGAAATGTTTCAACGTCAGGATTCGCCGCCGTTTCATCGCGCCAAAACGCAACCTCGTCCAAAATCGCGCAGACCACGCTCCGGCCTCGCACGGCGCGGTAGGAATTGGTGGCAACGATTATCTCGACCCCGTTCCGCAGCTCGGCGCCATCGTCGGTCTCGCGTGCGAGCAAGGGTTGCAAAAGCGGAACCTCGCGAAAATTCGCAAGGATATAGCGATTGACAATGCGAGCCTGATTGCGGTCATTGGCCAGGCACATGACCGTTGCCCGCTCACCCGGCCGAAGATGCGCGCGGTAGTCGCTGGTCGCCGCAACGGTGGCGATGGCCGATGCGATGCTGTCTTTGCCGCTCCACCGGCCGGCAATTACCCAAAGCTCCCGAACCCGCTGCTTCGGCGGGTCACGCTCAGCCACCTCGCGAAAAAGCGTCAGCTCGGCATCGTCGAGCGGCTCGGCGAATGCGGCCTTGAGAATCGCACGCCATCGCGACCATGACGGGCCGAGGAATGACGAGGCGAGCAGCCCGCCGGCACTGATTGCCTGGGCGGGCGTGCCAGCCTGGAGGGTCGGGCGGATCACCTGAGCGTCGGAACCGGGGCGGTCGCGTCCGCCATCAGCGCCTCAAGCACACCCGCCAGCTTCGCTTCGGTTGGCGACGAATCCCTGTTCAGCCAAAGTTGCGACGCCATGGGCGGATGGGCGAGCATGTCACTGGCCGCGCGAGCACCCGGGGTCGCATCGGCGCCGGTGCTGACAACGCCAATCTTCCACAAGAATTGAAAGGCTCGACCAGCATCGATCAGTCGGTGGTGCAGGCTATCGATCTCGGCAATCAGCGCCGCGGCGGAGTCGTGAAGCTCATCCGCGAGAACAGCACGCGCGGCGCCGGCAATGCGCTCGGCACGTTCGCGTTCGCCGGCCTGAAGCTGCTCAAGCTCAGCCGAGATGGCACGGGCTGCCGCAACCGCATCTTCGGCCCCATGCTCGGCTTCGGCCAGCATGGCAGCGGCAGCGGCACGGCTTGGGACGTCCGGCGCCGGTCTGCCGGTGATCCTCGCAACCACGTGCTCGTGCGATCGAGCGGTGGCCGATGCAGCGGCCTCCCGAGCAACGCTGAGAGCGGCCTCTGCCGCATCGGCTTCCGCACGGACACCGGACAGCGCGCGGTCGAGCAAAGTTGCGCGCTCGTTCGCCGCGGCTTTGGCGCCGATGGCGTCAGCAAGGCGCTGCCTGGCAGGCGACAACGGGGAGCCGGTCAGGCGGCGCAGCGTGGCCACAGCGCCGGTCATCCCAAGCTCCTGATGCGGGCCAAGGCCGCGATGGTGCTCGCGGGCAAGTAAGAGGCCCCCGCCGATTCGATGCGCGTTGGCGACGGCCGCGGGACGCCACCATGAACTCCGTCATCCGTAGCAAGGGTCTGCTGCCGGGTCACGGTGGTGAGCAAGGGCACCAGCGCCGAGTAATGCACCGTCCTCGCGCTCGGCACGCCCAAGGCGGCCAACGCCGAGCGCAGCACGTCCTCGGCCGAATCGTAGGAGAGCGCAGCATCCGCGCCAAGGATCGAAGCGCATCGGGCGGCAGCCACGCGAAGAGCACGCTGGCCGGCAGCGGAAGCCGGAGCCGCGTCCATGGCGAGTGCGTCCTCGGCGCCTCGCTCGCCGGGCGGCCCGACATACTCGCCACGCTCGTTCAGAACTTCGCTGTCCTGCGGCATCCGGCTGCGGCCCAAGCCGAGCGCATCCTCGGCGCTGGCGCCAAGTGCATCAAGGAGCCGCTCAGCTTCGTCGAGATCGTGACCGGATAGGTGCTCTCGAAGGTGCCGACGAAGCGCGGCAGCGGGATCGTCATCACCGGCATGGCGAGCCGAACGGTATCGGCGTGGTGCAAGAGACATTGCTCAAACTCCTATCAAAATAGGCGCTGCGGAGGCGCTGGAGGGCGCGGAGGCGCCGGCGGGTGTCCGCGCAGGAAGGGCGGAAAGAGGAGCGGCCTCAGCGGCCTCAAGGGCGCCGGGAAACGCTACGCGGATCGCCGCGATGGCCGCGGCGCTGAAGGCGCGGAACTCGTCGTCGCGCGGGAAGGCGACGGCGTTCACGAGCATCCAGTCGCCATTCGAGCGATGGGCGGGGTTGCCCCCCACCATCGCGCAACGGCGGGGGAACGTGACCAGTAGGCCGCTGCCGACACGGACGACGCGGGTGTCGTTAAGCTGAAGGCCGCCTGGCAGCCGGAACCTGGCGAAGCCGACCAGTCCGCCTTCCGGGCGGCGTGCCGGAGCAAACTCGATGCACTCGATGTTCCACGAGTACGCCTGCGCCAGCGGCAAAGCGTGCCCATGGGCACGGTCCGACATCAAGGCCGCGCTCACGGTGCGGCACCCGGCGAGGTGACGGCAGGCGGTGCGGTGCGGGCGTGGATTTGGGCTAGGATTTCGTCAACGCTCGGCTGGCGGGCGGCGGCGGGCTGGAGGCCGAGATTGGCCAGTGTGCGGCTCAGCGCATTGGACCACGCGAGGTAGCTCCGTTGGTCATGGTCCGGCATCTCGCCCGTGCGCTGCCACTTCTGCTCGAACAGGGCCACCCGAAGCTGAAGCTGCGCGGCGCGCTCGATGAGCACCACCTGCGCAGCGTTCGGCTTTCCGCCAAGATGCGCAGTCAGCGCCGCGCGCATGTCGCGCAACAGGCGGCTTTCCCGGCGGCGCCCGTCAAGCACCGCCAGCCTACCCGGACGGAACTCGGCGAAGATCGGCCGGATAGTAGCAGCACTCATTTCCACCTCGCGATGCGGACACAGAGCGGACATGGCAACCACAATATCGGCACAATGCCTTGGTTTGCAAGCGGTTTGTCGTGGCCGAGCGTCTGATAGACAGTCAGAGACCGGCAGAAAATGCAGGTGGCAGAGCAGCGGAAGAACGGCGGGGCGCGGCATAGTCGAATTTCGGCTCTGCTTCTTCCTTCTTCTTTCTGCCAGCTCTCTGCTGGGGCTTTTCGGCCCGAACGCACGAACAGCGCACGAAGGGGAAAAGCGTGTTCGTGCGCTCATTGCACGAACGCTTTTTCTATTGTGCGCCGGGCGTTGTTCGTACAGAGGCTTTGCACGAACAGCGCACGAACGAAAAGCTGGTGTTCGTGCAGGTCATGGTGGTGCCCCTGAGAGGGAATAGCGCTCCGCAAAAGCGGCGTCCCGCGCTCTTGCTGCCTCGGTTGTCCGGGCGCGATGTTCCGGGCAGTGGACGATGCCGGGTTTCTTAGCGATGGCCGTCTTGCTGGAACCGGAGGTGACGTAGAACAGCTTGCCGCAGGTCCGGCATGCGCTCTCCCAAACGATGAAGCGGGTCTCTCTTCCGTCGGTTCGTGTGCATTGTTCGATGGCAATGCGCCGATAGGTCTGCGCGCCGTTGCGGTTGCGGCGAACGATTGTCTCTGGGATCATGATGGCCTCTTGGCGGCATTGACGCGGAGTCCCTTTACTACCGCGCGCCGCTCCGGGTCGGTGTACTCGTCTTCATAGAGGGTGCCGGACTTCAGCCACGCCCGGATGATCTCCCGCACCTGCTTCTCGGTTTTCTCCGGGGCGTGCTCGACCACCACTCGCCATGCGGCACGCTCTCTCGCCGGGCCGGCCGCCGAGTACCGAGAGCCATTCGGCAACCCGGCCTCAATCTGGTCGAGGACCCGGTTCAGCATGGCATGGTCGAGGCCGGCCCAGGTATCAGGTGGTTGCCATGGCTCGATGGTCTGCACCTCATCGCCGTTTGGATAGGCTTCGGTGCTGTTGCCGAGTGGCACGCCTACCAGGCGAAACCATCTTGCCTCTCGCGATGGTGGGGCGATGTTAACTTTACCGCTATCCATGCGAATCAGGCTGCGCCGGTCGGCCTCGGCGATGCCGAACTGCTCTGCCTCTTCGGGTGACATGGGCGTGAGGGTGTAAACTAGGCGGGCGGCATCCTTCATAGCACTGGCGCCCCGCCCGCGGTCGCCATCTCCGGGCGAGGCGAGGCCCTTCCGAGTGTGGTGCGGGAGGTCAACGGCGCAGTTGCGGTCAATCGCGATGCTGACAAGCAGCGTGCAAACGTGGTCGATAGCGCCGTTGCTGTTCTCCTCTAAGCCGTGCGTTTTCACGAACGGATCGAGGGAAACAACGTCGAGTTTCTTATTTTCGATAGTGTCGCGAAGAAGCTTTTCAAGCTCGCCAAGCTGTACCTCTCCATTCTTCAACTCGGCGATCTTCAGCCCCTTCGGCGCCGCCAGGAACAGCCAATCTTTTACCTCGGCTGGCGCGATCTCGTACTTGCGCAAGGCGGCATAGACACGGCGGCGGAGTTCGTTCCGATCATCTTCCAGTGAAACAATCAGCACGCGGCAGCGGCGGAACACATGCTCGCCAGTCAGGCTGCGGCCGATGGCGAGCGAGATCAATTGCGCGATGCGCAGGGCGGTTTTCCCGACTCCGCCATCGGCGATGAGGGACGAGAGGAACCTCTTGCAGAGGGTGTTGCCGAGCAGCCATTCGCGCGGCTCGATCTCGTAGTCGTCATCGCCTGCATCCCAGATGCCAAGGGGGTCGGGCCGCTTGTCCCATTCGGGATTCTCTTGCTGGTATTCTTCGCTGGGAGGCGGTACGAAATCTGCGCGATCGTCCATTATCGCGTCTCCAGCGGCTCGGAGCGGCCACGCTCGATTCCCCATTGGATAGTTTCTTCGACGCGCGCCCAGGGTCCGGCCACGTCGCCAAGCCACTGTTGGATCTCGGCATCGGAAAACTCGGGAACCCCGGCCAACAGCCGAGCGGCGGCCCGGAGCGTATCGTGGCCGGTGCCCTTGGGGGCGTTGCGCACCCGCTCGACAGCTCGGTCTCGGATTGCCGAGAGCCGAGCGTCGAGATCGGGGGAGGGGGCTGTCAGTGGTGCTCTGTATCGTGGCTTCCGCGGCGGCCATATCTCGGCGGTCAGCCACTGCGGCCACAGTGCGGGCGGAGAATGATCGAGACACGGAAATCCCGCTGCGAACCAATAAATAAAATACCCGCCGGTCCCCCGCACGTCGATTCCCGGAACTGGCTTGCCCTCCACGTTCCTGATGCCATCAGCGTGCCGAAAAGCGAGATGTAGGCCGCCGCTTTTCGTGCGGAACGTTCGTGTTGCCGGCAGCATGTGTTGCCGCTGGTGCCACCATGCCCGCGCGGTGTCGTGCTTCACGTCGATGTCAAGAATAGAGATGCCGCTCGCCTCGCCGGTGGGGATGCCGATAAGATCGCCAGGCCAGTTTTGCCACAGCCATTCGATTTGCTTCGGGTCTGTGCTGGCATCCTTGAAGCCGTGGCCGCCCTCTTCCTTCGGCCGGGCGGGCAGCTTCTTCGGCAGCCGGCACGGGAACACGGGATACCCGCAGTTCGTGACGATGTTTTTCGCGAGCTGACAAACTTCGGATGGCGCGCTCATGCCACACTCCCATTGCCGCCAGCCAGCCGCATCAGGATTTCGCGCTCGCTCTCCTCAGCCGCTTCAATCACCTCGACTTCATCTGCATCAAGATGCTGGACGATGGCGTGTGTTACGATCTCGCGAAGTCGCTCGGGCTCGATCGCGTCCAGCTCAACGCTTTCCGCACTGCTGAATTTGGCGGCACGGGTATCGGTTGTTTTCGTCGGTCGCGTCGGCAGGTTCCACTCGGCGATTTGTTCCGGCAGCACCGCCAGCCGCTCGAAATGGATCTCCGCCTCGGGCGCTAACGCCCGCAGCGTCTCCTCAATCTTCTCGGCGGCATTCACGCCAGAAGGATCGTGGTCGCCCAGGTGGTAAACGAATGTCGGACGGCCGATTTCTGCAATATGTTCCGCGGCTGTATGCAAAAAACTTAAGCTGGCGTACCCCCGCGCCACCATCAGCCCCACGTCGTAGGAGTATGTGACCGGGGAGATCACTCCCGCCAGAGCATCTTTCTCCAGCCACACCTCGACATAACAATCCGCATCACGCCACAGAGAGCGCCGATAGAATTGCGCCGTGGCTTCCAGCGCCTCGGTAATGCTGCCGTAAGTCTCGGGCTTCCTTTGCCAACGAGTGTTGTCAGCGAGCCAGCCATAGGGAAGCTCGCCGGCACGGCGCATCAGAACGAGGTCGGTTTGCACCTTCTGGTAGCCGCCCTCCGTCTTCTCGACGATGCCGGCTACCGTCGCCTGGTAGAACACCTGGCGCACGGTCATTGGCCTCATTGCGGCGACGATCTTGTACAGATCTGCCCGCCGGGCCTCCACCTCTGCCTTGGTCGAGCGGCGCCGTTTTATCCGGTTAGCCTCATAAGAAAACACGCCATCGGCGATCAGCTCTTCGAGGGCAGCACCGATGGATTGATGGGCACCGCTCATCTCGCCATCTCCCGCAGTGCCGCGGCACGCGCGTAGGCTAGATCAGCGAGGAGATCGTGACCGGCGTACGCTGCGCTCAGGGCGTCGCCCTCCAGGCTGGCGATGACGCTGTGCAACTCAGCGGCAGTGAGCTGGCCCGTCACCATCTGCCGACGGCAGAGCGATCGGGGACCGAGGGCGGACGGCCAATGGTCGTGGGAGATGGAATCGGGCATGGTGAAATCTCCATGCCGCCTCGGGGCTCTTGCGCGCCGCCGCTGATGTCGCTATATTGCCGATGCCGTCGACAACTCGCGTTTCCAGCGCCGCCGCCTCAGCCCAGGGGCGGCGGTTGCGTTATACGATGACGTGCTGCTCTGCTGAGCGGGTACGCGGGCGGCCTCGGCCTTTCGGGGAAGCGTTCACTTCTTTGACGAGCGCCTCCCGGAGCGCATTGATCGCGATGTAACGAACGCCGAACACCTTCACGTATGGGATCTGATGCTGCTCAATTGCCTTGTAGATCCATCGATCGGTGACATTGAAGGCGGCGCTCGCTTGGGCGATCGTGATACGATTCCCGATTAGCGCTGCCCGGATCGCGGTAATGTCATCTCGTGGTGCCGCGTCAGGCGGCGTTTTGATCGTCAGTCCGGACATTGAACTCTCTGGAGTTGTTCCGAACCGCTCTATTTCATAGGGAAGACCGAATTACACATGCCACTAATTCCATTTTAATCCGTTCCTCTAGGCCACTCTTGTAGCACTCGGAGGAGGCGGGCCGCTTGGTCTGCCGGAATGCTCCCAAACTCAGGCGGCAGCGGTCTCTTGTACGCAAAAAGGGCGGCGTCGGACGCCCCCGGACCCGACCCTTTTTCCAGCGTCTCCCGCCAATTCTTAATCGTCTTGCCAGTGATTGCCTCGGCCCCTCTGCGCCGCAGGGCGGCAGCAACCTTCTGGGCAGCGCGGTCGACGTCCTTTTTGCCGGCCATCAATAACGACAACGTCCGCGCAGCCGTGGCTTTCATCATCTCGGAGTCCATCCCTTTACGGGGGCCTTGGCGCGGACCTTGGGCGGCACGACTGAATATCGGCGGCTGCCATCCGCGCCTAATGTCGGTCAGACCCTCACGGAGGCGCATCAGTGGCTCAAGATCACCCATACGCTCTCCGGAAAACGCCGACTGCTGATAAAGAAATTTAATGACATAGTGAGCAGCTTGCTCCATCGCATCAAAGCCGCGAGAGAGCTTAGACTTATCGAGATTTCCATTCCGGTCCAATTCCGCAATCTTCTGAATGGTTAATACCAATTTGCCCCAATCCAGGGGATTAGGTGGCGGCACGCGCAAGGCGTCCTCGGGGCTGATCGTGATGAGCGGTGGCTCTTTGCCCGGTGCCGAGGTCACGCCCGCCGCCTGCCGTCCATGCCGAGCACTTCGCCGGCTGGCTTCTCAGTTGCCTTCGCACCTGTCACAACACTACCGACCAACTCGGCAGCTGCCCGCTGGGCGCTGTCGAGCAGATGCGAATAGCGGAGCGTCGTCTTGGCCTGCGTGTGCCCGAGCAAGCTGCCGATCAGGACCAGACTGGCGCCGTTCGAAGCGAGGATCGAGGCAAAAGAGTGCCGAAGATCGTGCAGACGTGTGTTCGGCTCGAACACCTTCACCGGCTCACCGTCCTTCATGATGGGATGTCCGGCAGCGTCCTTCTGCTCGCGCCAGGTGCCGAGCCCGGCCTTGATGCAGACTGTGCGCCACGTGCGCTTGATCTCTGTGAGCGCACCTTCTCCGGTGCGGCTGGGGAATAGGTGCCGCTCGGCGGGCTTCGCTTCTTCCTTCATCTCAGAGAGCAGTTGTACCGCTGGAGCCGAGAGCACGAGGCGATGATCTTTCTTCTGCTTCGTGTTGCTGTGCGGCTTGTTCCATACGCTACCCTCAAGATCGAACTGCTCCCATGTCGCACCGAGCACTTCGCCTCGCCTGGCGCCGCTCAACAGAAGCAGGCGGATCGCCCGCACGGAAGCCTTCTCGGGATGTGCGGCGAGAGCGTCACCAAGGCGCGCAATCTCGGCGGGGCTCAGGAAACGCTCCCTGCGATGCTCCGGTGCGCGCTTGACGCCCTTGCACGGGTTATCAGCCCGGTCCTTGGCCTCGATGGCCACGGTCATCATTTTGCTCAGCACGGCCAAGACGCGGTTCGCCTGGTACGGATGCGCTTCCTTGATCTCATGATGCAGCGCCTTGACGTCGGCTTGCGTGACGAGTGCCACCTGCTTGCTGCCGAGATTAGGCCGAATGAAGCGTTTGAGGATGTCGCGGTACTCGTCCTGCGACTTCTGTCGCAATTCTGGCACATGATCGACCTCGAAGCGATCGGCGAGTGAGTTGACGGTCGGCGCGCCGCGCTTGTCCTGCCGCTCCTGAACCGGATCAGCGCCCTTGTCGATCTCGGCCCGGAGGTCCTTGGCATAGTCCCGCGCCTTCGATGCCGGCCAGTCGGCGCAATCGCCAATGGTGAGCAGCCGATCGACGCCGTGAGCGTTACGATAGCGCAGCACCCAACTTCGGCTTCCGGCGGCTGTTACGCGGGCGGCGAGCCCAGAAACCCCCCAGCCAGGATAGAGCTTGTTGCCCTTCTCGGGCGCCGGCAGCTCAGCGATTCTATGAGCCTCTGATCGGTTGTTAGGGGATCGTTGCGCCATAGCACCCGAAACCTCTGTCCGCAGTATGTCCGCAGATAGTATGCCATGGCGTTCTCTGGTATGCAACAAAAATCAGGAATATTCGCCGAAAATCCGCGGATTTCCGCCATTTCTGCGGGGGGTGTGTCCGCAGTCCTAGAGCTGCTTAGGGTCGAAAATCTGAATGGCATTCAGGAGGTCAGGGGTTCGACTTCCCTTGGCTCCATAATAAAGCCGAAGCGGCAGCGGAAAGTGCCGCTTGGTGATCGGGCTGTACCAAATCGGATGCCGCCCTTCGCGGACATGGTAGCACCCGGCTCAGAAAGCATCTCCTTCAGCCGCCGGGCGAAGTCCGCCGGCATTCAGGTGGCCGGTTCGATGGCTTCGCTTCTCTCGGCGGTAAGGCTTACCTCGATGCGCTCCGGGTGCGGCACGTCGTTCAGCTCGAGCAGCTCAGGGATCATCGCCCGCAGCTCGTCGAGCAGCGCCTCCACTGTAGCGGCCTCGGCAACCAGCCCGGGCACGTCGTCACTGCTGGCGACCCACACTCCCGCTTCCGCATCCCAGAAGACGCGGACGTGGTAAGGACGCCTGGCCCCGGCGCGAGCAGGTTTCTGAACGCTGATA
>JASHOF010000071.1 GCA_030041255.1 Acetobacteraceae bacterium | reverse complement strand
CGCGCTTCTGCGGCAGTATTTCCCCAAGGGAACCGACGTCAGCAGATACGACGAGCGTAAGCTCGACGCCATCGCTGCTACGCTCAACAATAGACCCCGCAAAACCCTCGGGTGGAAGACGCCAGCTGAAGCTCTCGACAAACTCCTGTCTTCGACCCAGAAACCCAGTGTTGCGACGACCACTTGAACCTAAGCTGGTCACGGTCATTGCGGTCACTGCGACGCTCGCTGATGCGCCACCGCTCCGCATTCCCCTGGCGCCGACGCCCGAGAACGGCCTCAGGGTGCCGTCACAGGCGATGATCGACCACATCCAGTCCGTGCATGTGCAGCGGATCGGCGGCGTGATCGGCCGGCTTGCTCCGACCGATCTTTCGGCGATCGACCGCGCGGTTGCGGTCTATCTTGGCTTTGCGGATTGAAGGGCGGACCGGCGAGCGAGACCGGCGGCGGCTCGGAGCACGGCGCAGCTTCCGCGGCTCCGGGCGGCACGGGGGCGTGCAGCGGATGCGCAGAAGTGCTAACGCCCGCCCGAAATCGCGGCGCGGGTTCTCCTCGCAGATTTCGGAAGGAAATGCAGCATGCCCATTCTCGCCGGGCGGATGAGCCAACTCGGCACCGAGACCGCGTTCGAAGTGCTGGCGCGAGCCACCGCCCTGCAACGGGAGGGCCGCAGCATCATCAATCTCGGCATCGGCCAGCCGGATTTCCGCACCCCCGACCATATCGTCGAGGCCGGCCGCAAGGCGCTCGCGGACGGCCATCACGGCTATACGCCGGCGAACGGAATCCTGCCCCTGCGCGAGGCCGTCGCGGCCGACCTCCATCGCCGCCACGGAGTGACGGTCTCGCCCGATCGCATCCTGGTGGTGCCGGGCGGCAAGGTCACGATGTTCTTCGCCATCCTGATGTTCGGGGAGGCGGGAGCGGAGATCATCTATCCCAATCCGGGCTTTCCCATTTACGAAAGCGTCATCCGCTGCTCGGGGGCAACCCCGGTTGCGATGCGGCTGCACGAAAGCAAGGGCTTCTCGTTCGACGCCGACGAGGTCCTGGGCCAGATCACGCCGCGCACGCGGCTCATCATCATCAACAGCCCCGGCAATCCGACCGGGGGCGTGGTGCCGAAGGCCGAGCTCGATCGTTTCGTTGCCGGGCTCGCGCGGCATCCGGAGGTTGCGATCCTGTCGGACGAAATCTATGGCGAGATGCTCTACGAGGGCAGGCACACCAGCCTCACGACCTATCCCGAGCTCGCGGAGCGGCTGATCCTGCTCGATGGCTGGAGCAAGACCTACGCGATGACCGGCTGGCGCCTCGGCTATGGCGTCTGGCCCGCTTCCTTGTTCCCGGACGCCGAACGGCTTGCCATCAACTCCCATTCCTGCGTCAATGCGGCCGCGCAACATGCGGGAATCGCGGCGATGACCGGCCCGCGCGAGCCGGTGGAACGCATGATGGCGGCGTTCGCCGAGCGCCGCGCCTACATCATCCCGGCGCTCAAGGCTTTGCCCGGATTCCGCTCTGCCACTCCCGGCGGCGCCTTCTATGCCTTCCCGAACATCACCGACACCGGCTTCGATTCGCGCGCCATCCAGTCGCGCCTCCTGGAAGAAGCCGGCGTGGCGACGGTTTCGGGCACCAGCTTCGGGGCCTCCGGCGACGGCCATATCCGCTTTTCCTACGCCGCGAGCCTCGCCGCCCTGGAGGAGGCCGTCGGCCGCATCGCCGACTGGCTGGGAAGCCAGCTTCAGCACGAAAGCGCGCGCCGCCACGCCTGAAGCGCCCGCGGCTGCGGTTCTAACCAGCGAGGAAGGAACCTGCTCGATGGTCCCGCGCTACAGCCGCCCCGAAATGGCAGGAATCTGGTCGCCGGAGGCGCGGTTCGGCATCTGGTTCGAGATCGAGGCGCTGGTTGCCGAGGCGATGGCCGGGCTTGGCGACATTCCCGAGACCGCAGCGCGGCTGATCCGCGAGCGGGGTGCGAAGGCGGTGGCGGCGATCGGGGCCAGGGAGATCGCCGAGATCGAGGCGATCGAGGCGGAGACGCGGCATGACGTGATCGCCTTCCTCACCTGGCTCGGAAACGCGATCGGCCCGGAGAGCCGCTTTCTTCACCTGGGGCTCACCTCGTCGGACGTGCTGGACACGGCGCTCGCGGTGCAGCTCGGGCGGGCGGCGGAGCTGCTGGCGGACGATCTCGCGCGGCTGATGGCCGCGCTCAAGGCGCGCGCGTTCGAGCACAAATACACGCTCACGATCGGCCGCAGCCACGGCGTGCATGCGGAGCCGACCAGCTTCGGCCTCAAGCTCGCCGGCCACTATGCCGAGTTTGCGCGCAACCGGGCGCGGCTTTCCGCCGCGCGGGCGGAGATCGCGGTCGGCGCGATCTCGGGTGCGGTCGGCACCTTTGCGCATCTCGACCCCAGGATCGAGGCGCATGTCACCGAACGGCTTGGACTCGCTTCGGAAACGATTTCCACGCAGGTGATCCCGCGCGACCGGCATGCGATGTTCTTCGCGGTGCTGGCCGTCATCGCCTCGGGGATCGAGCGGCTGGCCACGGAGATCCGCCATCTGCAGCGCTCGGAGGTGCGGGAAGCGGAGGAATTCTTCCATCCGGGCCAGAAGGGCTCGAGCGCGATGCCGCACAAGCGCAACCCGGTGCTGTCGGAAAACCTGACCGGACTGGCGCGGATCGTCCGCGCGGCGGTGATCCCGGCACTCGAGGACGTGGCGCTCTGGCACGAGCGCGACATCAGCCACTCCAGTGTCGAGCGGGTGATCGCGCCGGATGCGACGATCGCGCTCGACTTCGCGCTCACCCGCGCCGCGGGGCTGATCGAGCGGCTCACGGTCTATCCGGAGCGGATGCTCGAGAACCTGGAAAGCCTCGGCGGCGTCGTGCATTCGGGAGAGGTGCTGCTGGCGCTCACGCGGGCCGGGATCGCGCGCGAGGAGGCGTACCGGATCGTGCAGAGAAACGCGATGGCGACCTGGGAGGCGCTGGGCAAGGCGGGAGCACGAAGTTTCCGCGAGCATCTCGAGGCCGACCCGGAGGTTGCCGGGCGCGTGCCGCCAGCCGCGCTCGAGGCGGCGATGGATCCGGCGCGGCACCTTGTTGCGCTCGATACGCTCTTCACGCGCGTCTTCGGCGAGCCGGGACCGGCGCTTGCCGCGGCGGCGTAGCGGTTGACTTGGCCGTCCCCGGCGCATAGTCGGGCGCTATGGGACGCTTTCAGCGATGAATCCGGGCGAGCGGCGTGCGGCAGGCGCCCTCGCCGCGGTTTTTGCCGTGCGCCTGCTTGGCCTTTTCATGATCTACCCGGTGTTCGAGGCCTATGCGCGCGGCCTCGAGGGCGCGAGCCCGACGATGATCGGCCTCGCACTCGGCGCCTACGGGCTGACGCAGGGCCTATTGCAAATTCCGTTCGGGCTGGCCTCCGACCGCATCGGGCGGAAGAGCGTGATCACGATCGGGCTTTTGCTGTTCGCGGCCGGCAGCGTGGTGGCGGCGCGGGCCGGCACGGTCGAAGGCGTGCTGCTCGGGCGCATCCTGCAAGGCGCGGGCGCGGTGGGGTCGGTGGTGCTGGCGCTGGTTGCCGATCTCACGCGCCCCGAAGTGCGCACGCGGGCGATGGCGATGGTCGGGGTGACGATCGGCGGCGCCTTCGCGCTGGCGATCGTCCTCGGCCCGCCGCTGACGGCGCTGATCGGCGTGCCCGGCATTTTCTGGCTGACCGCGCTGCTCGCTCTTTCCGGCATCGCGATCACGTTCGGCGCGGTGCCGAACCCGGAGCATTCCTCCGTGCAGCGCGATGCCGAGGCGGTGCCGGCACTGTTCGGAAGGGTGCTCCGCGATCGCGAACTCATCCGCCTGGATATCGGGATTTTTGCCCTGCACGCGATCCTGATTGCGAGCTTCCTCGCCGTGCCGGGCCTGCTCGGCGCAACCTTCCCTACCGGCGCCGGCGGCGAATGGATGATCTACCTGCCGGTGCTGGTGCTGTCCGTTCTGCTGATGGTGCCGGCGGTGATCGTGGCCGAGCGCGGCGGGCGGATGAAAGAGGTCTTCGTGGTCGCGATCGCGGTGCTGCTGGCGAGCGTGCTGCTGCTCGGCTTCGGCGGGCGCGATGCGGCCAGCGTGCTGGCCGGGCTGGTTCTCTTCTTCGCGGCGTTCAACACGATGGAGGCGATGCTGCCGTCGCTGGTCAGCCGCTTCGCGCCGGCGGATGCGAAGGGCACGGCGATGGGCGTCTATTCGAGCGCGCAGTTCCTTGGCATCTTTGCCGGCGGCGCGCTCGGCGGTGTCGCGCAAGGGCTGGGCGGAGCAGAGGGCGTGTTCATCTTTGCCGCAGTGGTGGCGCTCGGATGGCTCTCCACCGCCGTTGCCATGCCCCGAGAGGCGCCCGGAATTTCCGGCGCGGCCGGGCACGGCCGGGCAGAGCAAGGGAGCGTGACACGGTGAGGGCAGGACGGCGAAGCCAAGCTTAAGTGTGCACCGTCGTACTCCGCATCGCGCCCGGCGAAGATTTTCCCATGATGCTGGCCGCCAACCGCGACGAGCGCGTGGACCGGGCGTGGGATCCGCCCGGTCAATGGTGGCCGGACCGGCCGGACGTGACCGGCGGGCGGGACCGGACCGCCGGCGGTACCTGGATGGCGATGAACGGAGCGGGTGTGGCTGCCTGCGTGCTGAACCGGCCGGGGAGCCTCGGCCCGGCGGCGGGCAAGAAAAGCCGGGGCCGCCTGCCGCTGGCAGCGCTTGGTGCAGCCGACGCCAAGGGAGCGGCGGCGCTGGTTGCCGGGCTCGATGCCAGCCTCTTCCGCTCGTTCAATCTCATCCTGGCCGATCGATCGGGGGCGATCTTCCTGCGCTCGGAGGGAGACGGCCCGATCGAGACCTCAGCCCTTCAGCCGGGGGTGCACATGGTCACCGCGCACGACCCGGACGATCCGGAAAGCCCGCGCATCATGCGCTATCTCGGGCGCTTCCGCGAAGCGGCGGTGCCGCGGCCGGCGAGCGGCGAGTGGGCGGCGTGGATCGCGATTCTCGCCGACCGGTCGGG
The DNA here is from genome assembly GCA_030041255.1 of Acetobacteraceae bacterium. GTDB lineage: Bacteria > Pseudomonadota > Alphaproteobacteria > Acetobacterales > Acetobacteraceae > JAKAWQ01. The sequence continues at coordinate 1,875 of JASHOF010000071.1, read as the reverse complement.
GCCGCCGGGGAGCGAGATCAACGTTCCCGAGCGGGCCGGATTCGGCACGGTCTCATCGTCGCTCGCGGCGATGCCGCGGGCCGGAAAACCGATCTGGCTGTTTGCCGCCGGCCCGCCCGACCGGGCGCCGTTCGTTCCGGTCAGCCTCCGGTGACGCTCATGTGGCGGGCGACGGCGGGGCGCGAATGCCGCCGGTCGATCACGAAATCATGGCCTTTGGGCTTGCGCGTCATCGCCTCGCGGATCGCCGCCTCGAGTGCCGCGTCATCGAGGCTTTTCCTGAGCGGGCGGCGAAGGTCGGCCGAATCGTCCTGGCCGAGGCACATGAAGAGAGTGCCGGTGCAGGTCAGCCGAACGCGGTTGCAGCTTTCGCAGAAATTGTGCGTCATCGGCGTGATGAAGCCGATGCGCCGGCCGGTTTCGGCGATGCTGTAATAGCGGGCCGGGCCGCCGGTCCGATAGTCGGTCTCGGCCAGGGTGAAGCGGCGTTTGAGCCGCGCGCGGACGAGGGAAAGCGGCAGGTACTGATCGAGGCGGTCAGCGCCGATCTCGCCCATCGGCATCGTTTCGATCAGGCAAAGATCGAACCCCTGCTCGCCGCACCATTCGACCAGGCGCTCGAATTCGTCCTCGTTGACGCCCTTCAGGGCCACGGTGTTGATCTTGACGGCGAGCCCGGCGGAGCGCGCGGCGGCGAGGCCCTCCAGCACCTGGCCGATCCGGCCCCAGCGGGTGATGGCGGCGAATTTTCCTGCGTCCAGCGTGTCCAGGCTGACATTGATCCGCCGCACACCGACCTCGCTGAGGGATGCGGCGTAGCGGGCGAGCTGCGTGCCGTTGGTGGTCAGGGTCAGCTCGTCGAGGCCATTGCCGAGCCGGGCGCCGAGGCTCGTGAAGAGCCGCATCACGTCGCGCCGCACCAGGGGCTCGCCGCCGGTCAGGCGGAGCTTTCGCACGCCGAGGCGGATGAAGGCGGCGCCCAGGCGGTCGAGTTCCTCGAGCGTCAGGACCTCGGCCTTGGGCAGGAAGGTCATGTCCTCCGCCATGCAGTAGACGCAGCGAAGATCGCAGCGATCGGTCACCGAAACGCGGAGGTAGGTGATGCGCCGGCCGAAGGGATCGATCATCGTCTGCCCATCATGCTGGGGGCCCGTCATGCTGCGGGGGAGGATCCCGGACTCTCGGGACCGCTGTCAAGATCGCTGTCGGCGACCTCTTGGAGCCGCACTGCGGCGGCGTTCACCAGGACCTTGCCGGCATGCTCGAAGTTGACCGTGACCCGGCTGCCGATGGCGGACTGGACCTGGCCGAGCCCCCAGTCCGGCCGATCCGGATGGCGGACGAACTGTCCGGGTGCGAATGACGAACCGGCAACCGGCTGCACGGGGTTTCTCCGCCGCTGTCATCACGCAACGTCATGTAATACGCCGCCGGGCCGCCTCATAGTACCCGGAATCACACATGGGTGACACAGGCTCCCTCACCCGGCGCATCGGGCACCCAACGCACTCGTGCGTTGGGGCCCGCGCGCCACCCTCTCCCAGAGGGAGAGGGTAACGTGTTTCGAGGTCATGGGAGTAAGTTGGTACTAGCGTGCGCGAACCGGCCGCGGGTTGCCGATCTTGCGGAGTGCCGTTGGCAGCAGCAGATTGACTGCCTGGCGTTGCGGCCTCGCGGGGCACCCGTGAGTGTGGCGGCGCCGGTTTTCTGAAGCCGGGGATCCCGAATGGTATCGGTCGCCGAACAACTAGCTGCGAACTTCAATATCGGCGTGTTCGCGAAGGCGACCGACCTCAAGAAGCGCATCTGGTTTACGCTCGGCGCGCTGGTCGTCTATCGCCTGGGCACGTACATTCCGCTGCCCGGGGTCAATCC
>JASHOF010000070.1 GCA_030041255.1 Acetobacteraceae bacterium | reverse complement strand
TATCGTCGAAACCGGCAATGACAGCTGGCGGTTCAAAAACCGTGACGATGCTCAGGTAATCCGCGCCCTCCCCGTCTCCGTAATCCCCGCCAGTCCCGACCATGCCACCACTACCGCCAAACTGCCCCGCTCAAGGGGGTCAAAATTGCACGCCGGTCGGGGGTCAATTTTGCAAGCCGATTGACACCCACGGGAGTTGAAAGACCCGAACATGGCCGCCAAGACCACTCAGAAATCCGCGCAGAAGCCCGCCCGCGCCCCGCCGGCCCGCCAGGCGATCACCCCCCCCTCGAGCTCGCCACCCGGCTCGCCCCTACCGCGGTCCAGGCCGAAACGATTGCCACCTGCTTCGCCCTCGACCCCGTGGACTACGACGGCATCCGCGAGGCGACCGAAGAGTAGGTCGGGCTCTCCGCCAAGGCGCTGCAGCCGACACTGAACGAGACGGCGCTTCGTATCCACCTTCAGCGCGTCGTCGGCGCCTTCGTCAGCTCGGCGCATGGTGCCGCTACGTTCTACGGCAGCAAAGTCACCCAGGCCCGCGACCTCACCTCCAGGCTCGCCAACGATGATCGCGACGAGGACCGCGAGGGCGTCCTCGGCTTCGATTCCCGGGCCGCACGTGCCCGAAGCTTCGCCGCCGCGGCGGGCCTCACCGCCTACGCTCTGCTTGCCGCCGCCACCGGCGCCGTGCATGCCTACGCCGAGATCACCGGCGAGGCGTGGAAGCCGTACGAGGCGCCGAGCGCTCCCGCCGGCAGCGTCAGCCGCCAGGCCGCAACGGCCGAGATGGAGGCCTTCGGCTGAGAGAACCGGGCGGGAGCCGAAAGGCTCCCGCAGCCTTACCTTTATTGCCGGAAGGGAAAGAGCATGAGGCCCGCACAGCGCCGGTGAAGGCATCGTTGCGGCGCATTTGGCGGCGGCGGCGCGTGCATGAGCGTATGGCCGTCGCATCACCAGCCGTCACGACGTGTGGATGCGGGCCTCAAGTGCTGCAATCCGTTGCGCCATGCCTCGAGGACGAGCAGCAGCACGTCACGCGATGCCTGCGGAACGTCGGCGCACTGGATTGCCGCTCGGAAGCGTGTCAGGTCGGCCTGCTGTTGGGCATGAAGTGTGTCGAGGGGCCGAAGCCACGACGCGGGCGCCGTCGGGCCGGTGGCATCGAGTACGGACTGGTAGTCGCGTTCCAGTTTGGCGGCGGTGCTGAGCAGCGATGACAGATGCTCTTTGAGGGGATCAGGCAGTTCCGGGAGGCCATCATAGTTGCTGGCCGGCTTCTGCCGCCCGGCCTCAGCAGCCTGTTCCATCAAAGCGGCGTAGGTGTGGAAACCAGGATACTCGCGGCAGAGGGCGGCGAGCTGCTCGCCAGTGGTCGAGTTCCGGATTTTGCCGAGGTCGGCGACATACCCCACCATGCGCTCGATAATCGCCGCATGAGGTACCCCTTCCTCCGCCAGTTGGCGCATACGGAGGTCAATCACGGCCGCGAGTTGATGGTGGTCGCTCACCGGGTTCACCTGCCGAGGCGCCTCCTTCTGTCCAGGTACTGGGATTGCGCCTGACTGGATGCCAGCGGCGAGCGATTCGAGAATCTTCGCGTATCGGTGGAAGCCGGAGAATTTCCGGGTCAGTTGGTCCAGGTCATCCGGCTCAGTGGTGTCCAGCAGTTGAGAGAATGCCGGCATGTGATCGGCCATCGCCCCCATGATGGCCAGGTTATCCTTGCCGGCGCGGATGAGCTTCTGCATCCTGGTGTCGATCTTCGCGGCAATCCAAAGCTGCTGTTTGGTCAGAGCCATTCGAACCATCTCGGGTGTTGGAAGGCGATCAGAGAGCCAGCGCCTTGCCTTCGACGATCGCCCGATCATACCAGTGCAGCAAGTAAGGGGTACACGCAGCGAAGGTCTTGGCGATGCGCGGATGCTTCGTTACCCAGCGGCGTAGCGCGTCCCAGGCGGGCGAGGTGAAGAAGTGCTCTCGACGCACGTGGTCAGAAAAAGCGAGGCTGAGTTCAGCGAGAGTGGGCACGCCGAATTCGTTGGACAATTTGCGGGTCGCGGCGCTGTCGAAACCGGGCAGGACAATGCGTTCTTCGTCGCAGTACTTCACGACCCACCAGCCGCGCGGTGGGACGCGTCGGATCCCGCGGCACACCGGTTGGAAATATCGTAGGCCAGCAAGGCCGAGCGCCACGCCACCGTGCATCCGGGAGGAGAGGTAGGGGCCATCGGTCGAGAGGATGCCCTCGAACGCAATGCCGGCCATCCTCACTTGATGGAAAAACCGGTTGTCCATTGCGTCTCAAGTCCATTCGACGACCGAACGGCGGACCTTGTCGGATGCGGTTGAGCTCGGACTGGCAAATCCGCAGCGCGGTGTAGAGTGTGCAGTTTGGGAAGCATCGGAAAATGTGGAGTGGCCGGGACAGGCGGTGGCGGAAGCGGTAGCCTGGACGGATGAAGTGACGGCCAGGAAGGCCCACATTTTCCGATGCTTTCCATATCTCGGGACTTATGTGGCCGGGGTCGGCTTGAGCCACGGACGGCGCCTTTGCTGCCTTTCTTCCGTGTGCTGCCTGTGAATGGAGAAGGCGTTGGGGGCCGCCGGGCAAGCATCCCTACCCTCCGATGTGTCGCTCCCAGGCAAAAGCCTCCGCCAGCTCCTCATCGAGCAGCGCGTAGATCTGGTTTTCGAGTCGGCGTAATGGATCCGTAGTCACATCGCGCGGGTGCGGCGCCTCGACACGCCATTCGGCCTTGATCCGACCGGGGCGCGCCGACATTACCAGAATCCGGTCGGCAAGAAAGATCGCCTCGCTCACCGAATGCGTGATGAAGACCACAGTACGCTGCTGTTCGCGCCAGATGTGCAGCAGCTCACGCTGCAGGAAGCGCCGCGTCAACGCATCGAGCGCGCCGAAGGGCTCGTCCATCAGCATGACGGACGGATCCACCGCGAATGCCCGGGCGATGGCGACCCGCTGCTTCATGCCGCCTGAGAGTTCGTCGATGTTCTTGTCGGCAAAATCGAGCAGGCCCACGAGCATGAGCTGGCGCAATGCGATCTCGTGCTGGAGGCGTCGCGGAATCGACCTGCGCCGCAGCCCGAACTTGACGTTGTCCAGCACCGAGAGCCACGGAAACAGGGCATAGTTCTGGAATACCATGCTGCGATCCAGGCTCGGGCCGGTGATCGGCTGACCGTCCACCAGGGCCTTGCCATCGGTCGGCTCCAGAAAGCCCGCCAGGATCTGCAGCAGCGTGCTCTTGCCGCACCCGGTGGGGCCGACCACGACCAGGAACTCGCCGCGTTCAACCTCGACCGAGATCGGTCCCAAGGCTTCCACCCGTTCGCCGGTCCTGGTCTCATAGGTCTTGGTCAGGCCGCAGATGCGCAACGGCTTGCCGATGTTTGTCACCGTGGTCATCGGGCGGTGCGTACGTAACGGCCTTGCAGATAGCGGAAGAACGAGTCGAAAAGGAACCCCAGCACGCCGATTGCGATCATACCGACCAGCACCTGGTCGGCGCGCAGGATATCCATGCCGTTGGCGATCAGATAGCCGAGGCCGGTATGAGCGGCGACCAGTTCGGCGGCGATGATTGCCGCCCAGCCAGTACCGAACGCAACCCTGAGGCCGACGAAGATGCTGGGCATCGCGGCGGGTACCACGACGCGGCGAAAAAGCGAAATGCGGCTGGTGCATCCGAAGACTTGCCCGGCGTGCAGCAAAACCGGATCGACCTCCTTGACGCCGCCGATCGTGCTCAGAAGGATCGGGAAGAACGTGCCGATGAACACCACGAAAACCTTGCCCAGTTCGCCGATGCCGAACCAGAGGATCGCCATCGGGATCCACGCCAGAGGCGAAATCGGCCGCAGCAGTTCGACGAACGGATTGATGGTCTTCTCGAGACTGCGCGAGTTCCCCATCAAGAGGCCGAGGGGAATGGCGACGATGGCCGAGAACAGCCAGGCACACAGGACACGGCCCAGGCTATAGGCCGTGTCCAGACCGAGTTCGCCGTCACGCAGCAGATGGCCGAAGGTAAGCGCGACGTCTATTGGCGGCGGGAGTACGGAAGGATCCGGCCGGGTGATCATGACCACGATCTGCCACACCACCAGCATGACCACGGCCGCATAGAGAAAGGGCCTGACCCGGGCCGTACCCGCGAACCATCCCCTCTCGGAGGCCCTCCTGGCGGTCGGCGGGGACGCAACGCTCACCGGCTTGGGCCGGTCACGATGCAGATTTTCCCGGCCTTAACCTCCTGTAGTGCCTTGGCGGCGAAGGCGGACTCGATCCGCGGCGTATCGTTCGGCTTCAGGATCCCGGCATCCTTGAGAAACTTCGTGTAGGCGTCCATCGTCTGACGGGTGGGAACGACGTCGAGGCTATAGACGGAGATGCCCTTGTCGAGCGAGAGCTCAATGACGTTCTTCTTGATGCCGATCTGCTTGCTCCACAGCGCCGCCGCGTCCTCGGGATGGCAGAGGATGTAATTGATCGCCTCCACATTGGCGAGGACGATCCCCTGCACGATACGGGGATGCTTTTCCAGAAAGTCATTCCGCACATAGACGCCATTGCCGATATAGTGGCCCCCCATGATCGGCATGATGTGCTCGGCCTTGGCCAACACACGCACCTTGCCGGATGCCAGGCCGACCGAGATCGAAGGATCCCATGTAATCCCCGCGTCGACCGCCTTGTGCTCGACCAGAATCGGGATGTCGGGACCGCTCGACTTGAACAGACGAATATCGCTCGCGTTCAAGCCGCACTTCGACAGTGCCTTGAGCAGAAGCGGATATTGCTGGGACCCTACGCCCGGGAAGGCGACGGTCTTTCCCTTGAGACCGCACGGCGACTGAAGCGACGAATCGATCGGAACTAGGATCGCGGTCTGCTCGAGGATGTTGATCGCCACGAGCGTGGCCGGCAGACGCGACACGGCGATCGTCGCCGGTCCCATGCCGGCCGACGCGACCTCGAGGGCGCCGGCGGCCATCGCCTGGTTCTCCGGAGCTCCATAGGAGAACTCGCGAAAAACCACCTTGACGTGGTACTTCTTCTCGATCGGCGCAAAATACCCGAGCGCCTTGGCGATGAAAGACGGATCGGTATCAGGTTGCACGCCGTAATTGACCACCTCCTCGGCAAGCGCAGGTGCGCTTGCAAACACTGCCAGCAGCGTCCCGCAAAGGCAGACAAGGCAACGGCGCCTCGACCGGATGGCTCCCACGTTTCGATCCCCCCTATTGCATCGTTTCCCGTCGGCGACTCATATCACGCTGTGGAGTGGCGTCCAGCGGACCGGGCATGAGTCGCAGCATCACGGCGCGCGCAGTCGTGGCGCTGCCGGTGCGGCGCGATAGCAGACCGATCGGGTAGCCTGCGGGCGCTGCCGCGTGCCGAATGCGCCGGAGTGTAGCGCGTCGGTCTGGATGAGAGAGCCGACAATGGAGCACGGGACTTGATTGTGGGGAACTGGGGCGGTCGCCCGTCGGCGTTTCGCCGCTGCATAGCGGAACGGCGGCGACAGCTTTCGCCGTTCATCTCGAAGATCGTTGCGTGATGGGCGAAGCGATCGACGGCGGCGAGGATCATCACGGGATCTGGGAAGACCTTCTCCCATTCGCCAAAGGGCTGGTTGGCCGTGATGAGCGTCAGGTCTTCGGGGTTGAGAACGTAGTGCTTCACTATCTCGCCGGGATCCGTTGGAATACCGAACAGGCGGGCGCGTTGATCGGCAGCCAGGATGGCTCGGCGAGACATTGGATCTCCGGCATGATGGCGGAGGGCCGTTCATAAAGAGATTGCCCTTCGGAGCAATTCCGAAACAGGATTGCGAAAGCCGATTCTTGTGGAAATCCGGTGGCTCGCGATCCGATGCGCAACCCTCCGTTTGTGAAAGCCGGCAGAGGCCTGCCGCTCGGCTATGCCCGGGTCTCCAAGGGCGACGAGCAGAGCAATGCCCTGCAGGCCAGGGCCCTGCGCGCGGCCGGCTGCCGCCGCATTTTCGAGGAAGCTACCTCCGGAGGGCGCTGGGACCGGCCGGAGCTGCAGCGCATGCTCGATCAGCTGCGCGAGGGCGATATCGTCGTCGTCTGGAAGCTCGATCGCCTGTCGCGCCCGTTGAAGGACGTGCTCCATATCATGGAGCGAGTCGGCGACGCCGGTGCCGGCTTCCGCTCACTGACCGAAAACATCGATACCACCTCGCCGGCCGGCCGGATGATGATGCAGGTGGTGGCCTCGTTCGCTGAGTTCAAACGCGCGATGATCCGGGAACGGACCTCAGCCGGCCTGGCCGCCGCCCGCGCCGAGGGGCGTGTTGGCGGCCGGCGCAAGAAGCTCGACCCCGCCAAGTGCCGCGAAATCGCCGAGAGCGTCATCTCCAGCCGCAAGACCGGCGCCGAGATGGCGCGGCTCTACAACATCAGCCCCCCGACTGTGTCACGCATTGTCGCCGCACACCGCACCGGTCTGGCTTAGCCCAACTTGCGGTGCGTTAGGAGAAGCTCATGACGTCTAGTGGATGAAAGTTCCATCGAGGTAAGTTCTAGCCAGACGCCTCGTAGCGAGTCTTGGGTCCGTAACGGCGACGGAGCGGACTAAGGCTCCGTTGATAAATAATTGCTGCGTTATGTGGGTCTTGGTGCGATTGTGTAGTTCCACTCTCCATGGAACTCGTGCGGCGTGAGATTGAGCGCCGCCCTCTCGGCGTCGGAGACCTTGACCCCTGCGGGATAGGCATTGGGATCGATAGTGCACTTGATGTTCAGACCGGTACGCATCGTGGTGCTGGCGATGAGCTGCACGATGGTCTGGTAGCTGATCAGGGGCTTGCCCCGCCAGTTCTGCGTGATGCATGAGAACAGGTGGTGCTCGATCTTGTTCCATTGTGTGCCTTGCCAAGGCGCATTGATGTCGTGGGTGCAAATCCCACCCGGCAACTCTCGCTCCAGCCGGAAGCGCCCGGGGCGGATCAGGAGGCGACGAATGGTCTGAAGCACTTCGGGAAAAGGTCCCTTCTGGGGATCAGCGGGCCATACGGGCCGCAGCGCAAGCGAACACCAGCGAGGCCTCGAGAGGATCAATGTGAGAGCCGACCCGCCAGTGGAACGGGGAGCCCGCCGTCGTCAGGTAAGCGAGCGAGACACGCCCCTGACGGTCTCACCGGGGTAAAGGTGGCAGCACGTATGGCAGAACATCGGTGCGCAACAAGGGAAGTCTGTCTCGGTGACCACGGTCGGCAACCGGATGGTCAATGGCGAACCCGTGAGGGCCAGCGCCGGCCGGGGCAGATGGCGGAGGGGTCTGCATTACCAGGGACGCCGGGCAATGCCGGCTGAGGGAAGGGACCCTGACCTGCGCCAGGCGGGAGAAGTGACGAGACCCCGGGGATTGGCCGAGGGCCCATCAACTCCGCTCGAAAGGGTTCGGAAGTTACAGACCTCGCTGCAGGCGAAAGCTAAGGCTGACCCGGCTTTCCGTTTCTACTCGTTATGGGGCAAAGTGTGTCGGGCCGACGTCCTCGAAGAAGCATACCGGGCCTGTCGTCACAACGGCGGCGCTCCGGGCTGCGAGGGGATGACGTTCGACCAGATCACCGCCCACGGGCCGGAGCGATGGCTGGCAGAGTTGCGGCAGGAGCTACGAGCTGGCGAATACCGGCCACAGCCCCTGCTGCGCGTGTGGATTCCAAAGAGCAAAGGCGGTCAGCACCCACTTGGCATCCCGTGCATCCGCGACCGCGTGGTCGAGATGGCGGCGCTGCTGGTGCTGGGACCGATCTTCGAGGCGGACCTGCTGCGCAATCAGTATGGCTTCCGTCCGGGGCTGGACGCCAAGATGGCGATTCGCCAAGCCTTCTGGCACGTCAGCGACCATGGGCGATCGGAGGTGGTAGAGGCTGATCTCAGCGACTATTTCTCGTCGATCCCGCATGGGCCACTGATGCGCTGCGTGAGCCGCCGTGTCGCGGACGGGACGCTCCTATCCGTGATCAAGAGTTGGCTCACGGCACCAGTGATCGAGCGTAACCAGCGCGCGATCCGATGCACGACGGAAGCGAAGGACCGACATCGGGGGACGCCGCAGGGCTCCCCGATCTCGTCCTTGCTGGCGAATCTCTACTTCCGTCGCTTTCTGCTGGCCTGGGAGCGGTTCGGCCACCGCCAACGGCTTGACGCCCACGTGGTCAACTATGCCGATGACCTTGTCATCTGCTGCCGACCCCGAAATGGATCGGCCGCGCTGACGACGATGACGCAGCTGATGACGCGGCTCGGGCTGGCGGTGAACGAGGCCAAGACCCGATTGGTGCGACGGCCCGAGGAGAGCTTCGACTTCCTTGGCCATTCCATCGGTCGATTTTACGGCAAGGATGGGGTGCCATATCTCGGCACACACCCCTCCCGGAAGGCTGTCCGGCGCTTGCTCCAACGAATCCACGACGCGACGCCGCCGCACAAACATGCCGAAAGCCCAGAACTACGCGTCGCCGCCATCAATCGGCTGCTCCGCGGCTGGGCCGAGTACTTCAACCAGGGGCCGGTCCTTCCGACCTATAAGTTGGTGCGTTGGTATGTGCAACGGCGTCTTCAACGCTGGTTGGTGCGACGCAGCGGACAAGCGGGCACCGGATATCGCCAGTATCCGGCCGAGTATCTCTACGAGACACTCGGCCTCTACGCCTTGCCGTGTCGCCGTGCCGACCTGTCGAGCGCGAAGGCCTGATGACGCAGGTGAAAGCCGGATGCGGGGAATCTGCATGTCCGGTTTAACGAGCGGCGACTGAAAACGGAGCAATGGTCCGAACCGAGGCCCCGGCAACAGGCGAAAGCCGCCGGCCAACGGCTACTCCTCGCGACCTACCGCCACCGCGCCAGTCGTCGACTCTACTGCTGGTACCCGGTGGCAGATGGCAGACAGTGATGGTCAAGCCAAGCGCATCGGCCAGCCATTGCAGTTCGCGCTTCCACAGCCGCACCCGTGCCCCGTTGCTGCCACCGCAGTCAGCGGTGATGAGCAAGCTGCGTGCGTCCGGATAGCGATCGCGCCCCATCATCCGCCACCAGGAACGGATCGCGTTGACCGCGAAGCTTGCCGTATCGTGGTCGACACCGACGCTCACCCAGCCGGTATTGCCGGTGATGTCGTAAACCCCATACGGGACCGCCCTGCCGAGTTCGGGGATGCGAAAGTCATGCACGCGGACAGGTTCGGGCTGTCCCCTCGGGCGCAGTTCACGTCCGGCATTCTTGAAATCGCCTACCAGTTCCTTTTTCTTTGTATCGACCGAGATCGCCGGCTGGGCCGCCGCCAGGGTGGTTGTCATCTGGGCGTTGATGTACTCGAATTGCGCATCTCGGTCGGGATTGCCGGCGCCCTCCCGGGTCTTGCGGTTCGATTGCAGGCTGTAGCCGAACTGCCGTAGCAAGTCGCCGACCACATTGTGCTTGATGCGGTGGCCCATCGCCTGCAATGCATCAGCCAGGTTGCGCAGGCTCCGGCTGGTCCACAACAACGGCGCCATGGGATCGCCTCGCGTCGTCGGCTCGACCAGGCCACGCAGGTCAGTCACCAGGGTGGGATCGGTCTCCGTCAGCTTCTTGCGCCCGCCGCCAGGCCGCCGCGTGCGGCCGGGTATAGCCTCTGCCGGTGCTGTGCCAGTCAGTTCCTGCAACCCGCGGTCGATCGTACTGCGCGCCAGTCCGGTGATCCGCGTCAGCGCCACAACACCGCCCCGACCGGCAGTACGGGCCTCCGCCGCGGCAAAACGACGCCGCCCCCGCTCGTCCAGCACCGGGGCAAGCGCCGTGTAGCGCAACGTGATGGCCGCTTCGTCGATCACGCCGCGAATCTAGGACACCACGCCGCCGCGCCGGAATCCCCAAAATGAGCAAAGCGCGCGCGATTCGGTTATTTTTCAACAAATCCTAAGTGTAGACAGCAAGCACGCAGGGTACGTATTGGGCCACGAAATGGGTCTATCGCGATCGCCGAGACCGCCGCAAGGGTCGAAGGCAACACAGGAACCGGCGCAACAGGCGAGCTGGGTCCGGATCGCCGGAGTCGAAGACCGTATCATGCGCGCACAGAAGTCATGGGAACCTAAGAAGCCCTGCTGCGTGCTCCGGGTGGTTACCGGAGGGGGAAATGGTCAAGGGGCGACCGGAGGCCGTTCCTTGGATGCGGCAGGGTGGCGGATCGGGGTGTAGTACTGAGGATGGCGGCGAAGGAGACGAGCCAACCGGAGGGAAGGCCCCGACTGACGGGGACCCCGGGGGAGGAGGCGCAGAACCGAACACTGGGTCGGAGCACGCTGCCTGCCAACCTAGCCCGGGTGAATGATGCGGCCAAAAGGTCGCGCCAGACTCGGTTCACGGCGCTACTCCACCACGTGAATGTCGAATCGCTGGAGAGAGCATTTCGGCGACTGCGGCGGAAGGCAGCGCCTGGGGTAGATGGGGTGACGGTGGAGGCCTACGAGGGTGATCTGGAGAGCAACATCCAAGATCTCCATCAGAGGGTCCACAGCGGTCGGTATCGGCCGCAGCCGGTGCGCCGGACGTACATCCCCAAGGCCGACGGAGGGCAACGACCTCTCGGCATACTCGCGGTCGAAGACAAAATTGTGCAGGGCGCAGTGGCCGAGGTGTTGAGTGCCATATACGAGGCCGACTTCCTCGACGGCTCCTATGGGTTCCGCCCCGGACACAGCGCCCATCAGGCGCTACAGATGGTGCGGCAAGCCGTAATAACGGAGCGGGTGAGCTGGGTGCTCGATGCAGACATCCGCAAATATTACGACTCGATTGACCACGAGTGGATGATGCGGATGATTGCACACAGGGTGGCTGATCCTCGGGTTCTGCGGCTCATCCGCCAATGGCTCCGAGCGGGCATCCTGGACAACGGAGTGTACGCTGACACGGTTGAGGGTACGCCTCAGGGTACGGGCGTCAGCCCGTTGCTCTCAAACATCTTTTTGCATTACGTGCTCGACCTCTGGGTGACACAGTGGACACAGCGGCATGCGTCCGGCCACGTCAGGCTGGTGAGGTACTCTGATGACTACCTGTTGGCGTTCCAGAGATGGCAGGACGCAGAGATGATGCGGGTAGCGCTGACGGAGCGATTGGCCAAGTTTGGTCTTCAGCTGAATCAAGACAAGACGCGGTTGATCGAGTTCGGTCGATTTGCCGAAGAGAACCGTCGGAGCAGAGGCATGGCGCGGCCGGAGGTGTTCGATTTTCTGGGGTTCACGCACTACTGCGGCAAGTCCAGAGCTGGGCGCTTTCGACTGTTTCAGAAGACTCAGTGCAAGCGGATGACTCGCAAGCTGAAAGAACTGCGACTGGAGATGCGGCGGCGGATGCACCAGCCGGTCCGGGACCAGCATCAATGGCTGTGCTCGGTACTCACGGGGCATTATGGCTACTACGGCATCCCCGGTAACAGCGGCTCAATCGGCAGCTTCCTCCTGGAGGTGACGAAGGGATGGTGGCGAAGCCTGTGTCGGCGGAGCCAGAGGGCGCAGCTGGCCTGGGACGAGTTCAACGCACTGCTCAAGGTCTTTCCTCTCCCATCGGCGCCCATTACCGGCTGGCGCCAACAATTGGTGTAGACAGGATACCCGCCAGAAGAGCCGGGTGCGGGAAAGCTGCACGTCCGGATCTGTGAGGGGGACGCCGAGTGATCGGCGCCCCTACTCGACCAGAATCGCGCGCCCGCTCCAATGAAAGCAATGTGGTAGCGCAAAAGGCGGCACTACATTTTGGGTAAACTCGCTGTCCGGACCGCCGATTTTCTGTCGATTGGCGGACCATTGAGGCAGACTCACATTCGCAGGGCTCTGGTGCAATTCGCTTGCTGCCCTATCCTCCGAGCGGTCCAACGGGAATGAGGGCGGCGCGATGGCCGGATCCCTGAGATTGAAGGAGCTGTTCGCGGGGCGGCACTTCGATCGCGAGATCATCGTGCTGTGCGTGCGGTGGTATCTGCACTTGGCTCTGGTGCAAATAGGGTGAAGGGCAAGAGGTTCCGCTATCGGTCGCTGGTGTTCTCGGCTCTACGGAGCTGCCAGGACTGCCTCCCGGATAGCGGGCGCACTTCGATCCCGAAGAGGAAGCTGTCCAAGATGGAACTGCTCCTTGCGGATCCGTCGCAACAGCTCAATCCCGGCGATGGTGATTGCCGCAGTCG
>JASHOF010000069.1 GCA_030041255.1 Acetobacteraceae bacterium | reverse complement strand
GCAACGCCCGAAACGTCGAGGCCGTGCCTTCTTCCTCGACCAGCAGCGCCGAATAGATCTCATTCGTCGCATCGTCCATCGTCACCACCAAGTCGAGAGGTGGTTCCCCCGGCAGCCACGCATATCGCGACGCGTCCTGGTGCAACATCATCCCAGGCAACGGACGGCGCAGCCGCTTGCGTCGGTGCGCACCGCGCCGCGGCGCCTTCGGCAGCAAACTGCGGCTCTGCAGGAATGCCTTCGTCCAACTGTAGCTCCATGCGAACCGGTGGTCCCGCACCAGGTGCTCGTGGAAGTGCCGTGCCGTGAAACCCTGATAACGCGTCCGATACAGCGCCTCCACCTCCTCACAGCGATCCACCGGAACCCGTTTGCCCGAAGCCTTGCCGATCCGACGGTCCAGCAGGCCCACTTCGCCTTCCTCCTCGTAACGGCGGCACCAGCGACGGAATGTCCGCTCCCCCATTCCAAGCAACTCCGCCGCCTCCAACTGGCTCAGCTCAGACCCCTCCCAGCGACCAAACACATCCACGAACCTCAGCATACGAACACCTTGGCAGGCTGCCGTCCGGCGCATCTTCCCAACCTCCCGGTCGGGAACCCGCTACCGGACAGTTCGTGTGCTACCTAAACCGGCCATATCGTCTGCTACGGACATGCCCCGGCCCGCCGAGTAGCCATCGTGCGGCAATCGGTGGATAATTGCCGCTGCGGGTTGAGGAGGGTGGCCCCAGATGCCTGATGCGCGTTACCGAGACTGGAGCCCGGATTCCTGGCGCGGATGCCCGATCCGCCAGGCCCCGGTCTATCCGGATGCAGCGGCGCTCGCCCGGACGGAGGCGCGGCTGGCGCGTTTTCCGCCGCTGGTCTTCGCCGGCGAGGCGCGGCGGCTGAAAGCGGCGCTGGCGCTGGCCGCGGAGGGGCGCGCTTTCGTGCTGCAGGGCGGAGACTGCGCCGAAAGCTTCGACGACTTCACCGCCAATGTCATTCGCGACAGTTTTCGCGTCCTGCTGCAGATGGCGGTGGTGCTGACCTTCGGGGCCGGGTTGCCGGTGGTGAAGATGGGGCGGATGGCGGGGCAGTTCGCCAAGCCGCGCAGTTCGGAGCAGGAAACGGTGGGCGGCGTGACGCTGCCTTCGTATCGCGGCGACATGATCAACGGCCCGGAATTCACTGCCGAGGCGCGGGCGCCGGACCCGGAACGCATGGAGTTCGGGTATTTCCAGTCCGCCTCGACCTTGAACCTGCTGCGCGCCTTCGCCTCCGGCGGTTATGCCGACCTGCATCATGTGCACCGCTGGAATCTCGATTTCGTCGCCCGCTCGCCGCTCGCCGAGCGCTATCAGGATCTCTGCCAGCGCATCGACGAGACGCTTGCCTTCATGGCCGCCTGCGGCATGAACGGCGGCACGACACCGCAAATCCGCGAGACCGACTTCTATACCAGCCACGAGGCGCTGCTGCTGCCCTACGAACAGGCGCTGGCACGCGTGGATTCGACGACCGGGGACTGGTACGGCTGCTCGGCGCATTTCCTCTGGATCGGCGATCGCACGCGCCAGCCGGACGGGGCGCATGTCGAGTTCCTGCGCGGGCTGAAGAACCCGATCGGCATCAAGGTCGGGCCGACCACGCCGGAAAGCGATCTCCTGCGCATGCTCGCCACCCTCAATCCGGCCAACGAGCCAGGGCGCGTGACGCTGATCAGCCGCATGGGCAAGGAGCAGGTGCTGGCCAAGCTGCCGCCGCTCTTGAGGGCGGTGCGTCGCGAGGGGGCAACGGTGGTCTGGCTTTGCGATCCGATGCACGGCAACACGGTGACGACAGCCGCCAACATCAAGACGCGGAACTTCGAGGCGATCCTCTCCGAAGTGAAGCGGTTCTTCGATGCGCATGCGGCGGAGGGCACGATCGCCGCCGGCGTGCATGTGGAGATGACCGGGCACAATGTGACCGAATGCACCGGCGGCGCCTACCGGCTGACGGAGGCGGATCTCGCCACCGCCTACGAGACGAACTGCGATCCGAGGCTGAACGCGGAGCAGGCGCTGGAGCTTGCCTTCCTGGTTGCGCAGGAGCTGAAGGCGCGCCGTTCCGGCGAGGCGGGCCGCGTTGCGGCGGCGGCAGAATAGAGTTTCCTCGATGGCTGCGGACGGGCCCGAGGCCCTCTCCCTGCTGGACGCCGACATCGCCGCGCGCACGGATACCTATTTCAGCCGCACGCGACGCGTGGTGGACCGCTACGGGGACAAGCGCGTCACCTACGCGGTGTTCCTGCGCCGGCCGGTGATCTCGGCGCCAAGGCTGATGGTTTCCTGGCTGGAGCAGGCGGCGGAGGCGCGCGGGAGCGAGTTCGTCATCGAGGTGATGTATCCGGAGGGCAACTGGGTCGGCGCCGGCGAGCCGCTCGCCTACATCACCGGCAGCCTGTTGCAGCTTTCGGATCTCGAAACGCTGTTGCTGCAGAAGATCGGGCCGCCTTCGGTTGCCGCCCACAACGCCTACCAGATGTGCCTGGCACTGCCGCACGCCGGGTTCCTGGCGATGGAGGCGCGGCACTGCGCCGGGGCCGAGATGCAGGAGATGATGGCGTATGCGGCCGCGGTCGGGAGTGCGGCGGCGGTGAGCGAAGGGGCGCGCGGGTTCATCGGCAATGCCAACAACGCAACCGCGCACTGGTTCGGCCGGCCACGCGGGCTCGGCACCATGCCGCACTCCCTGATCGGCTATGCCGGTTCGACACTGCGCGCTGCCGAGATGTTCCATGAGACTTTTCCGGAAGAAAATCTTACGGTCCTGGTCGATTATTTCGGTAAAGAAATTACAGATTCGCTCTCTGTCTGCCGCCATTTTCGCCGCCTTGCGGAGGCCGGGCGGCTGGCAGTCCGCCTCGATACGCATGGCGGGCGGTTCATCGAGGGGCTCGATCCGGCGGAAAGCTACGCCATTCTGGAGCGGCATGCGCCGGGGGCGATCCGGCGCTATCGCAGCGAGACCGAACTGCGCTATCTCGTCGGCACGGGAGTTTCGGCGGCGGCGATCTGGCGCCTGCGCGAGGCGCTGGACGAGGCCGGATTCCCCGCCGCGCGCATTGTCGCCTCGTCCGGCTTTTCGGTCGGAAAATGCCAGGTGATGGCGGATGCCGCGGCGCCGATCGATGTGGTCGGCACCGGCAGCTTCCTGCCGGAGATCTGGTCGGAGACTTATGCGACGGCCGATATCGTTGCCTATGACGGTGTCGCGATGGTGAAGGTCGGGCGTGAATTTCTGCTGCGTCGTCCGGAGGGCGGTGGCGGCCACGGAGGCGGCCGGGGCGGGTGAGCGCGGGTACCCGAGCGGCCATGCGAACGACCACGCGGCGGCGGCCGGCCCCGGCGGATCACCATTGGCGGCGGTTCACCGGAAGAGCGAACAGGGAGCCTTACGGGCGGCTTTCGCGTTCGGCAACACTGTCGGTTCTGCTGCATCTGGTGGTGCTGGCGGCACTGGTGATCGGCATCGAACGGCACCGCGAGGAGGCGTTCGTGCCGCCGGCACCGATCGCGGTCGTGTTCGAGCACGGCGGAGCGGCGCGGGCGACGGCGCCGCGCCCGATGCGGCACGGGCCGCCGCTTGCCGTCTCGCCGAGCAGCCTGCCGGCGCCGACCGCACCGCCGGAGAGGAATGCCCGGCCGGAGCGAGCGGCCCTGCCGCCTGTGCCTGCGCCGGCGCCGCACAGTGCGCCAGGCATCGTGGTGCGTGTGCCCTCCACGCCGGAAGTGCAGGCTTTCCTCCAGCCCCCACCTCTGCCGCGCCCGGCGCCATTGCCGGTGGCCCCGCCCGCGCCCGCGAGAAGGCCGGCGCCTGTCCCACCCCGGACCCTCTATCTGCCCACTTTCTCATTCGGCACCGCGCCGCACGCGGCGCCGGCGGCACCGAGCCGCGGGCTCAATCTCGCGCTCAGCCAGGCGGAATTGCACCGCGCGTTTGCCCCGGATTTCGCGATCGAGGGGAATATCGGCCCCGACTGGCGGGCCGAGCTGGCACGCTGGGTCGATGAGCGGAAATACTATCCATATTCCGCTCTCGAAATGGATCAGCAGGGTTCGGTCGAGATTAGGCTGGTGATCGAGAAGAGCGGCAAGGTCGCAGCGGTCAGCCTGCTGCAAAGTTCCGGCTCGCCCTTCCTCGATTCCGCCTGGCTCGGCATGTTCCGGGGCGCGTGGGTGCCACCCTTCCCGCCAGGGACCGAGGCTCCGCGGATTACCATCCGTGCCACCATGCATTACATACTCATCGAGTGAAGGAAGCCCTGGATGGCCGAAACGCTGACGTTGGCGCTCGCCCAGCTCGATCCGCATATCGGGGCGGTTGAAGCGAATCTTGCCGGCATCCGGCGGGCGCGGGCGGAGGCTGCCCGACTGGGCGCCGAGCTTCTCGTGACGCCGGAATTCTCGATCGGCGGCTACCCGCCGGAAGATCTGGTGCGCAAGCCGGCTTTTGTCGCTGCCTGTGAAGAGGCGATAGCGGCGCTCGCCGCGGATACCGTCGATGGCGGAGCCGGCGTCATCGTGGGCGGGCCCTGGCGGGAGGATGGGAAGCTCTACAACGCCGCTTTTCTTCTCGATGGCGGAGCGATCGTCGCGCGGCGGGCCAAGCACGAACTGCCGAATTACGGCGTGTTCGACGACAAGCGGGTGTTCGACCAGGGTCCGCTGGCCGGCCCGGTCTCGTTCCGCGGCTTCCGGCTCGGGCTGATGATCTGCGAGGACTGGTGGCTGCCGACGGTTGCCGAGACTCTCGCCGAAAGCGGCGCGGAGGTGCTGCTCTCCATCAACGGTTCGCCGTTCGAGGTGGAAAAGCAGGAGCAGCGCATGGCACTGGCGGTCTCGCGCGTGGTGGAGACGGGGCTCGGCTTCGTCTTCTGCGCGCAGGTCGCGGGGCAGGACGAACTGGTCTTCGAAGGCGCCTCTTTCGTGCTCAACCCGGACCGCTCGCTTGCCGTGCAGCTTCCCTTCTTCGAGGAGCGGCTGGCGCTGACGGAATGGCAGAGGCGCGATAGCCGCCTTTTTTGCACGCCTGGCGAGATCGCTGCCGAGCCGCCACGGCTCGAGCAGATCTACCGCTCGATGATGCTGGGGCTTGCCGATTACGTGCGCAAGAATCGCTTTCCCGGGGTCATTCTCGGGCTTTCGGGGGGAATCGACAGCGCGCTTTCCGCTGCCGTGGCCGCCGATGCGCTGGGCCCGGCGCGCGTGCGGGCAGTGATGCTGCCGAGCCCTTACACCAGCGCCGGGAGCCTCGAAGACGCGCTCGAATGCGCGAGGCGGCTGGCGATCGGTTGCGATTCCATTCCGATCACGCCGGCGATGGGGGCCTTCCAGGGCATGCTGGCGCCGGTCTTCGACGGCAGGCAGGCCGATGCGACAGAGGAGAACATCCAGGCCCGCGCGCGCGGCATCACCCTGATGGCGCTCTCCAACAAGTTCGGCGACATGCTGCTCACGACCGGCAACAAGAGCGAGATGTCGGTGGGCTACGCGACGCTCTACGGTGACATGTGCGGCGGCTACTCGGTGCTGAAGGATGTCTACAAGACGACCGTGTTCGCGCTGGCCCGCTGGCGCAACGAGCAGGTTCCGCCGCACTCTCTCTCCGCTGCCCGCTCACCGATTCCGGAGCGCATCATCACCAAGCCGCCGTCGGCGGAACTGAAGCCGAACCAGACGGACCAGGACACGCTTCCTCCCTACGAGGTGCTCGATGCGATCCTGGAAGGGCTGATCGAGGGCGAGCAGTCGGTCGATGCGCTGGTTGCCAGGGGCTTCGACCGCCCGACGGTGCTCCGGGTCTGGCGCATGCTCGATCGGGCTGAATACAAGCGCCGCCAGGCGCCACCGGGCGTGAAGATCACGTCGCGAGCCTTCGGTCGCGACCGACGCTACCCGATCACCAACGGCTTCACCGATTTGATCTCCTGACCCGCCTCGATGAGCGTTCGCGTCCGGTTTGCGCCAAGCCCGACCGGGCCTTTGCACGTCGGCAATGCGCGCGTAGCGCTGCTCAATTTCCTGTTTGCACGCAGGCATCAGGGAACTTTCCTGCTCCGCTTCGACGATACGGACCGCGATCGCTCCCGCCCCGAGCATGTGGCGGGGATACTGAAGGATCTGGCGTGGCTCGGCCTTTCCTGGGAGGGGCCGGAATATCAGTCGCGGCGGCTGGCGCAATACGAAGCTGCGGCGGCGGAATTGCGCGAGCGCGGCCGGCTCTATGCGGCCTACGAGACGGAAGACGAGCTGGCCAGGAAGCGCGAGGCGCTGCGGCGGCGCGGCCGACCGCCGATCTATGATCGCGCCGGGTTGCATCTGACCGCTCGAGACCGGGCGCGCCTGGAAGCTTCCGGGAGAAAGCCGCACTGGCGCTTTCTGCTTTCAGACCGCAGCGTCGGCTGGCACGACCTTGTGCTCGGGGAAAGGCGGATACCGCTGCCGAGCCTTTCGGATCCGGTGCTCGTCCGCGCGGACGGGACGCCGCTCTACACCTTCAGCTCGATCGTGGACGACCGGGAATTCGCCATCACGCACATCCTTCGCGGCGAAGATCACGTCACCAACACGGCGGTGCAGATCGATCTCTGGGAAGCCCTGGGGGGAGATGCGGTGCTGCCCGAATTTGCGCATCTGCCACTCCTCACCGACGAAGAAGGGGGCAAGCTATCGAAGCGGCTCGGCAGCCTCGGTATCCGCACCTTGCGCGACGATGGCGTCACGCATGAGGCGCTCGCGTGCTATCTCGCGCGGCTTGGCACGACGGGAAGTGCCGGGATTTCCTCTCTCGAATCGCTTGCAGAGGGATTCGATCTTGCCGGCTTCTCGCGCTCCCCGGCGCGGTTCGATATGCATCAGCTTCTGATCCTCAATCGCCACCTGTTGCAGCATCTGCCGTTCGCGGCGGTGAGTGCGCATTTGCCGGCCGGGGCGACGGAAGAATTCTGGAATGCCGTGCGCGAGAACATCGATCTTCTGAGCGAGGCGCGGCAGTGGTGGGAGGTGGTCGCAGGCGAGATCCTATCGCCGCGGCAGGAAGGGGAGGGGGCATTCCTGCGCGCCGCGGCCGCTCTCCTGCCGCCCGAGCCGTGGGGCGGTGGGACCTGGAAGGAGTACGCGGCGGCGCTCACGGCCGCGACGGGAAGACGGGGAAGGGCGCTCTACCATCCGCTTCGGCTTGCACTCACAGGCGAAGAGGATGGCCCGGCGCTGGCCCGGCTGCTGCCGCTGATCGGCCGCGCTCGCGCTGCCGCGCGGATCGAGGAGGCGGCGCGGAGCACGGCCTGACGGCATCCGGGCGGATTGGGCTTCCTCCTGCCGGCCCGGCGCGCTCGCCGTGCGGCTGATTGTTTCGGATGTGACCGGCGTCACATTCGTTGCGCGCGGCAGGCGCTAATCCATCTGGCCGCGGAACGACCCTTGCCGGTTCGGGCACGGTCCGGCATCACTCCGGGAGCGGAGCGACCTGGAACGCACCGCGACAAGGGGAGTGGCGAGGGACCCTCGATCGCGGTCCCGGTAGGGATGTTGTTTTTAATACGGAACGGTGTGAAACCTGCATCGATCGGAATCCCGCTTTCGAACGCTGAAAGGACCTGACCATGGCGCGCCCACCACATTCCCCGACCGACCCGAAACCGCCGACGCCGACGCCGGGCACCACCAGGCCCGGGCAGGAGGAACTGGTCCTGACGCCGGGAGGCTGGCGTCCGAAGTCGAAGGTGCATCGCGTCGAGCACGGTCATCACGTCAGCGGCAAGGGAGGTCGCCTGCAAATCATCGAGACCGCCACCGGCAAGGTGATCAAGGATCTCGGCGAGGCCTCGAAGCAGAAGCACAACCGGCCCGGCGGAAAGGCCAGGCCCCGCGCCGCTGCGGCGCCGTTGCCTGATGTCGGGTGGATCGAAAACACCGGCTGGTCGAATACCGGGAGCAGCCCGATTGCGTATTTCAGCACCACCTGGATCGTGCCGCCGGCGCCGAGCAGCAATGATGGACAGGTCGTGTTCATCTTCAACGGCCTCGAGCAGAGTGGCAGCGGAGCCTCGCCGAACGGCCCGTTCATTCTGCAGCCGGTTCTGCAATGGGGGCCGAGCGAGGCCGGCGGCGGAAGCTACTGGTCGATCACCAACTGGTACGTGGACGGGCCGGGCGGCACTGCGGTCTACAAGAGCCTGATCACGGTCAATCCCGGCGACGTACTGCAGGGAGTGATGACGCTGACCGGCCAATCCGGCAGCGAATACAGTTATCTTTCGTCGTTTGTGGGTTATTCGGCGGCCGACCTGACCGTGGCGGACATCGACGAGCTGACCTGGACCTGCGAAACCCTGGAATGCTATGGACCGTCGAATTCGAGTCTCACCCAGTGCTCCGACTACCCCGATACGCTGATGACGGCGATGTACGACATCGAGGTCAAGGTCGGGGATTCGGTTGCCACGAGCACGGATGCGACGATTTCGTGGCAGGCAGAGACGGTCTATTCCGACTGTGGGCAAAACTGCCTGATCGTGAGCGACGACTCGCCCGGAGGAGCCGTCTACCTCTACTACAAGCAGCCGGCGGCCAACTTCTATTTCATCGTGGACAAGGGCACATTCGGGCTGGACGAAGTGAAGGATGTGATCGCCAAGAGCGGCGGGGTTTTCAGCGGGGCGTTCTTCCTTGCCCTCGAGGGATTCACGGTCCAGCAGCTTACCATCGATGTGCCGAGCATCGTCTGGCCTGCTGTCGGCGGTGCCTTCCCTGCGTTGCAAGGTGTCACCGTCAAGCCGAGCGCGACCTATGCGCCGGTTTATGATTCGAGCAATCTCTATTCGCCGCAGCGCATCCTTTTCCCGTTCGACATCATCTTCACGACGGCCGCAGTCAACAACGACTTTCCTTCCACCGGCATTACGCCGGTCGCGATGAGCGCGGAGATCAAATTCGGCTCGGCGGCGCTCGGCAGTGCACAGGATCTGACGGCAAGCACGGAGATGTTCCTCGCGGCCGGCGCGGCTCCCTATTTCACCAATGTGGATCCGCAGCAGGGGAACGCGTTCTATCTCAGCCAGGACTTGCGTGTCTTCACGATCACGCCGACTGCGAACAACCAGACCCCGATCGACAATGTACCGTTCACGTTCCAGGGCGGCAATCCGACCACGCTCGACACCGCGGCGGCATACAGCTATATTCGGGCGCTGATCACGCATTTCAACAATACGTACAGCGATCCGGGTGGTGCCGATCCGTTCGACCTGAACCATCCGGTGCTGCCCGGGCAGGGAAATGCCCTGACCGGCGATTCGACGGTCACGCCGGCGACGGCGAACCCGTCCGATACCGCACATCCGTACATGAATTACAATTTCGCGCTGGCGAGGGTGCGGCTGCAAGGCGCCTCCGGGATGGCGGGCGAGGCGCCCGACGTGCGCGTGTTCTTCCGGATGTTCACGACGCAGACATTCGATACCGACTACATCAATACGGCGGGTGCCGTGTCGTCGAACGATCCGAACATTACCTATCCGAGCCTGCCCAAGGCAAGCCCGGATGCGCCGACGTCACCGCTGCCGGGGACGGATGCCAGTGGCAATATCAACGGCTGCACCCTGCCGTTCTTTGCTGCGGCCGATCAATCCGACCTCGCGACGGGCGGCGTCAACCTGCAAACGATCGAAATCCCGAGCGGGCGCGATCAGACCTGGACCTATTTCGGCTGCTTCCTCAACGTCTACGATACGACGCTCGAGATCGGCGGCCATGACCCGCAGTACTGGCTGCCGGCAAGCGAGCACTGCTGTCTCGTGGCCGAGATCGCGTTCAGCGGCACGCCGATCGAGAACGAGAACGGAATCGTCGAGAATCCCGGCAATTCCAGCCTTCTCGCGCAGCGCAACCTGCAGGTGAAGCCATCCGGCAATCCGGGATTTCCGGCCACGCACATGATTCCGCAAACCTTCGATGCGCGGCCGAGCCCGTTGGCGTTCGGTGCCGGGATTTCGGCTTATCCCGACGAGCTGATGATCGACTGGGGCGATACCCCAGACGGCAGCACGGCCGAGATCTATTGGCCGCAGGTGAACTCTGCCGATGTGCTGAACCTTGCGGCGAGCCTCTATCCGACGGTCACGCTGAAGGCGGTGGACGGCCACACGATCGGCTGCACCGTCGGTGCAGGCTACTATACGTACGTGCCGATCCCGCGGGGCGGCAATGCCAGCTTCGCCGGGCTGATGACATTACAGTTGCCAAACGGTATCCGCGCCGGCGAGAGCTTCGATATCGTGGTGCGGCGCCTGACCTCGCGGCGCTACCAGCCGGTCGTGATTGCGTCGGCTGGCAGCAGGGCAGCAGGGCCGGCGGCGGACGTGAACTGGCGCTACGTGGTCGGAGCGTTCCAGATGCGCGTGCCGGTGGAGCGCGACGAGGAAATCCTGCCCGCCGAGGAGAACCTGCTCGCGATCCTGAAATGGCGCCAGCAGCGCATCCCGGCCACCGACCGCTGGTACCCCGTGCTCAGACGCTGGATCGATGTCGTGGCCGGGCGCGTGCGCGGGCTTGGCGGAAACCCGGTGCTGATCCCGCCCTCGCAGTGGGGCACCGCAAACCAGCCCAAGCCGAAGCTGCCGCACCCACCGCACGCGGGCGAGGCCGAGTATACCGGCAAAGTGGCAGACCTCAGGTACGACCGCTTCGGCGATTTCGAGGGCTTCACCCTGATCACCGAGGTCGGGCACGAGCGATCCTTCCGTGCCCATGAGAGAGCGGTCGAAGACCTGGTCCGGGAGGCCTGGATCAAGCGGATCCTGGTCAGCGTCCGCGTGCACCGCCATGACGATCACTGGCCGGCGTTCATCACCCTGCGCCGGCCGCCACGATGGAATGAATACTGAGGGCGCAGCGCGGCTCGCGCGGGCCGCTCGCAACGGGTTTGACGGGGCGCGGGAAGGACGCGGTGACGTCAGGCCCGATGCTCAGCGGCCCCAGCGGAGCACCACCGGGTCGAGGCGGCGTGCGATCGCGATGAGGCCGGCACGCACGGCGGGCGCCAGCGGCTGAAGCGGGGCGCGCACGGCATCGGAAGCGATGACGCCGCCTTCCTTCATCAGCGCCTTGCAGGCGGCAAGCCCGCATTGGCGGTTCTCGTAGTTGATCAGCGGCAGCCATCGAGCATAGGCGGCGGCAGCGTCATCACGGCGGCCCGCGAGGAAGGGATCGGTGACCTGGCGGATGCCGTCGGGGTAGCCGCCGCCGGTCACCGTGCCGGTGGCGCCGGCCTCGAGATCGGCGAGCAGCGTGATTCCTTCCTCGCCGTCCCAAGGGCCGACGATTGCTGCCCCGCCGAGGGCGATCAGCTCCCTGATCTTGGCCGCGGTGCCAGGCACCTCGATCTTGAAATAGGCCACATGCTCGATCTCGCGCGCCATGCGGGCGAGGAAGGCGGGGGAAAGCGGGGTGCCGGCCACCGGTGCGTCCTGGATCATGATCGGGATCGAGATCGGCTCGGAGAGGGCTCGGAAGAAAGCGAAAATTCCGGCTTCGGCAACCCGGAAGGTGGCGCCGTGATAGGGTGGCATGGCCATCACCATCGCCGCACCGGCGGCTTCGGCCTGGCGGCTGCGCTCGAGGCAGATGCGGGTGCTGAAGTGGCTGGTGGTCACGATCACCGGCACCCTGCCCGCGACATGCTCGATGACCGCCCGCATCACCTGCTCGCGCTCGGCATCCGTCAGCGAGAATTGCTCGGAATAATTGGCAAGGGCACAGAGCCCTTCGGAGCCGGCCTCGATCATGAAGTCGACGGCCCGGCGCTGCCCGGCAAGGTCGAGATTTCCCTCTTCGTCGAAGATCGTCGGCACGACGGGGAACACGCCGCGATAGGGTATGGAGGGCTTCTTCTCGCTCATTGCAGGACGCTCCCTGGACCTTGTTGCCGGCCGATTGCCCTGCCCATTTCAGGCGGCCTGGTCAAGCCGGAGCGGGTGCGTAGTTGCCCGCCGCCGGGAGCGGACCTATCTTTCCCCAGGGTGAGGAAACAAACCGACGCCCATCCCTGGAATGTCCGTTGAGGGGAAGGAGCCATGAGGATGAGAGAGATTCTGTTGGGTTGCTCGATGCTGGCAGGGCTGGCACTGGCCGCTCAGCCGGGCT
Source organism: Acetobacteraceae bacterium (assembly GCA_030041255.1). Classification (GTDB taxonomy): domain Bacteria; phylum Pseudomonadota; class Alphaproteobacteria; order Acetobacterales; family Acetobacteraceae; genus JAKAWQ01. Next base: position 3,928 of record JASHOF010000069.1, on the reverse strand, counting down.
TGGCCGCGAATCCTGTTTCGACCAAGGCGAGCAACCTTCCGTCGAGTACCATCACCTCGCCGATCGCGCCGCAGCTTCCGAGCACGGGGCTTGGTCCCAATGCGACGATCGGGCAGATTCTCGCGGTCGCGCGCTCGGCCCTGACGGAAGGCAAGACGGGCCTTGCCCAGGAGGCGCTCGAGAATGCGGAGACGCAGGCGCTCACGCGTTCCGTCACGTTCGGAACCGCCAATGTGCCTGATAACTCGGATCTGGTCAGGAACTTGAGCCAGGCGCGCGATGCGCTCGGCCGGAACGACCTGGTCCAGGCCGGACATTTCACCGACCTCGCGATCCAGGAAGCCGGCAAGTAGCGCCAGGGAAGTCCGGGGCACCCGTCGCCTCTCTCCCGTGAGCGGGGAACGGGTGTCTCTGGTTGCGGCGGGCGGACGAGACGCTTGGCGCGTTGGTCTCTCCGCATCTGCCGGCTCTTTACGAATCCGGTCCTCCGCTGCTTGACTGAGACCGGGGATTCCTGTGCGGAGGGTTTGGTGCATTTCCGGTATCTTGCGGTCCTGCTGGGCCTTGCCGCGAGCCTCGGCACTGCCGGCGCCCAGCCATCGCCCTCGCCGACTGCCACCGCGATCCGGAGCGCGCTCGCTTCCTGGACTTCGGCCTTCAACGCCCGCGACACCGCCCACGTCTGCGATGTCTTCGCACCGGATCTACGATACGACGCCGGCCCGATCCTGAACGGCACCTATTCCGGGCTCTGCGACCGCCTGCGACACTTGATCTCCAATCCGGAGCCGACGTTCCGTTACGCGCTCGATCGCATCAACGACATCATCACCGCCGGCAACCTTGCCGTCGTTCGCCTGGACTGGACGCTGACGGCAACGCCTGCACAAGGTCCCCCGGAGACATCCCACGAGGCCGGCATGGACATCTTCCGCCGCCAGCCGGACGGCTCCTGGAAGATCGTCCGTTTCATGGCCTACAATGCGGAATCCCAGACGCGGAAGCAGGGCCGCACAGTTCTCCCCTGATGACGTTCCGACATCGATCAGATATCGTCTCCACGAGAAGCTTGTTCTCGCAGATCAGACGTGGAAGCTTTCGCCGCAGCCGCAGCGGAGGTTTGCGGCGGGCGGCTGCGGTTAGCGGAATTCTCTCAGACAAGCCTCCATTCGCCATTTTGTTTGATCGCCGCGTGCATGGCGTCCGGGGCAAGGTCCAACTCCCCTGGCCATACGACAGCTCCATTCTCGAGATAGACCTGCGCGAAGCGTTCCCGATCCCGCAGGCACGAGAAAACGCCCGCACCCGGCGAGGATACCAGAGCAGACATGTCGACGATTCCGGTAAGGCCGTCAACAAACCGGACCGATAGACGATAGTCCGGCAAAGCGGTGACTTCACGCACGCGCCACGGCATGGATGGCCGCACGGGCGGCGTTACGGAAGCGGCTCGATCTTCCTCGGCGCTTGCCTGCGCTTGCATAGTTCCCAATCCTCCTTCAGCTCACTGCGATGTTCCTGCGCCCATTCCAGCACAAGGGCAAGTGCGCGTCGCGGCATGTCTCCCTCGATCACTTCCAGGGTTCGAATGTCAATGAGGGCCTCGTATTCTGCATAGAGGGCATGGAAATGGGGCGGCGGGTGATCCTGCCAGAACATCTGAATCAAGATGCCGTAGAACGTGCTGAGCGTCGGCATGGCTCAAGTTCGGTCACACATCACGCCGTCATCCGGGACTCGATCCATTTGCCGGAACTGGCCGAGGGGTGCAGAGCTAGGCTCAAGAGGTCTCCTCGACGCGAGCTCACCCGAGGCGAGCGCGAACCGGTGCGAGTTACTGGCCACGGGCTCAGGACTTAACTGCGACCGCGACACCTGGGCGATGATCGTACTGGACAGGCGGCTGATGGCGGGTCCGGCGCGGAACACCCACTGACAGCCCTCTTATGATGAGCATCGGCTCCGCGTTCGACATCGGGGGAGGGCGGCAGAATGATCGAGTGACCGAGAAACAGCCCCTGTTTTTTGCATTCCTTCACGACTCTCCACCAGAATTTTGAGCATTGGTCCTGGGTTTCTACACACTTAATAAATGGATGTCCTGCAAACATCCTTCTTATCCCAAACTCCCGGCGGCAAAGTCTTAGCCGGGCATGGCCCCGAGGCTGATCGCCAGGCGCGGGACGGCACGGCACAAATGAAAACGGACATCCATCGGCTGGCGTGGCCCCTTTGTAAAATCTGAGCCCAAGATTGTTGGCGGCCAAACCGTCGAGGTCAAGCGTGGCAAGCGTGGCAAGACGAAGTTGTTGCGGTAAATGACCCGGTACCGCGAGATATTCACAAGGAGAAACATAGCCTCCTACAACGACTACCGTATCCACATGAAATTCCTCTCTCTCTGGATACGGCGTTCCAAAAAGAATTACAGATCCATTGTCGAGCGATCGCATTATTCCTGTCTGGCTACAGTTTGTATAATAGAACCTGTCTCCAAATACGAATGGGTCGGTATTGTGGCCACCGGGTGACTCCCCGGCTAAGACCGGTATCGGTCGGTGAACAAATTCGGGTTGCAGGCAGCTTCTATTATTCCGACAAACCAGTCTGGTTGCCCGCGACCGCGGTTCCCATTCCCCCCAGAAGGTTATTGCCCCACACTTGTCAGGCGAATTGGGCAGCTCCCGATATTTTTTAGGCACCTCCCGATATTTTCCTTTTGCAATCAGGAACTTGCGCTTGTGACAGGGCTCCTTGTTCCACTGACGTACACCGATGCGATCACGCTCCTCCCAAACCCATCGCGCCGCATCCGGCGGCGGTGGGTCCACATCGAATTCTCTACCCGGGTGAATGAGGGCGACCGCCTTAAGAGGCATTCAGCTTCTCCTTGGCTCGAGCGACGTTCACGTGGCCGCGTCTCAACTCAGACAAGCATTTGAATAGATATTTCCCATCCGGAAACCTTGTACCAAGCGCATGGATTTCGACTTCCTTGTACCGCGCGAACACATCGTCTGGATCAGCACCGTCGGGATTTCGTGAATTATAACCAGCGGCCCGCAGCCGTTCATCTTCTTCGAACCACACATAGCAGATCCGATTGTGCGTCCGAAGAAGTTCTTCAATCTGCTTTAGCGTCGGGTTCGTGCGTCGGTACCGGCTTAATACGAGGTTTTGCAGCTCTTTCGTGGGAAACGGATGATCCGCGACGAAGGCGCGGCTCCCCTTCCTACCGCCCATGGATGACGCGGGGTGCTGGTAGCGGATGATTTCAGGTCTTTTGAACCATTCTCGGAGGGCGCGCTCCGAAATCATGACATCACCATAGAACCACTTGATCGAATCCCAGGTCTTCGACCCCGTCGCCCAAAAACCGTGTTCACGTTGTATGTCGAGCAGGGCGCAAATGAAGCGATGCACGACGATCAATCGCTTTTCTCGAGCGGTCATTGCCAGGGCCACGCGTGCGCAGACGGGCGAGACGATCCAGCGGGTAGCGCCGGACCCCGGTGTTCCATTGGGTGCAAGCCCCGGCGGATGTCGAGGACGCCGGATCCTCCGCCACGCATCGGCACGCCTCGGCGTCGGCCCGCGTACCCGAAGCGATCCAAGAGTGGCGCCAGGCCGAGAACGTGATCAGGGTGATGGTCCATAAGATAAATGCCGTCGATCACTTCCGAGTCCATTCGCCGCCACAACGCCGGGATCACCGAGTGGGCCACAATCTATTACTGATCAGTCAGTAATATAGGCTACACTTGGCGCACGGAAGAATGACCTAACCAGCTTGGGATTTGCCTGGACACCCAGTAAGTCTGCCTCGATCCGATCTTGCAAATTCTCACCGATGGCGAGCGGGTTCTTGGCGGTGCCCGTGCGCTTTACATAGCTCCACACGAACTCGTCTGGGTTCAACTCGGGAGCA
>JASHOF010000068.1 GCA_030041255.1 Acetobacteraceae bacterium | reverse complement strand
AGAGGCAGCAGACCGGGGTCATGGAGTGGTCGGCACCTGTCATCGTGCTGGGGACAAGGCCGTTCGGCGAAGGCGACGTGGTCGCGACCGTCCTTGGCGCCGGGCAGGGAATGTGCCGGGGGCTGGCCCGTGGGGGCGGCGGTCGGCGGGGGGCGGCGCTATGGCAGCGCGGCAATCTCATTTCCGCGCGTTGGGTCGGGCGGCTTGCCGAACAGCTTGGCACCCTCTCCGCAGAGATGATCCATCCGGCGGCGGCGTTGGCGATGGCGGATGGCCTGCAGCTTGCCATGCTGAATGCAGCGCTCGCGGTCGTCGAAGGGGCATTGCCCGAACATGAGCCGCATCCGGACGTGTTTGCCGGCCTCATCGACCTGGTCCGGCACCTGGCCGAAGGGCCATCGGCGTTGGGACAGTTCGTGCGCTGGGAAGTGGCACTGCTTGCCGCACTCGGCTACGGGCTCGATCTTTCCCGCTGCGCGGTGACCGGCGGCAAGGAGCAGCTTCTTTTCGTTTCCCCGCGCACCGGCCGCGCCGTGAGCGCGGAAGCAGCCGGACCGTGGCGCGAGAGGCTGCTGAAATTGCCGCAGTTCCTGCTCGGCCCGGCACCGTCGGCGGCAGTTGACTGGTGCGATGGGTTGAAGCTGAGCGGGCACTTCCTGGCACGCAACGTCTTCGCGCTCAGGCACCGGCCGCTGCCGCAGGCACGCCTGCTTCTCTATGACCGTGTGGCATCGATGGCATCTGAAACGGAGCAGGCATGCCGGACTCCCTGACCGGGCGAATCGAAGACACACCCCTTGGCGAGGCACTCTCCGAGCGTTATCTCGCCTATGCCCTTTCCACCATCATGGCGCGCAGCCTGCCCGATGTGCGGGACGGGCTGAAGCCGGTGCATCGGCGCCTGATCTATGCGATGCGCCAGCTTCGTCTCGACCCGGCGGCAGGCTTCAAGAAGTGTGCGCGCGTCGTCGGCGACGTGATCGGCAAATTCCACCCGCACGGGGACGTGGCCGTTTACGACGCGCTGGTGCGCCTCGCGCAGGAATTCGCGCAGCGCTACCCGCTGATCGAAGGGCAGGGAAATTTCGGCAATATCGACGGCGATAACGCCGCCGCCATGCGTTACACCGAGGCGCGCCTGACGGCGGTGGCGGAACTGCTGCTCGATGGGATCGAGGAGGATGCCGTCGATTTCCGGCCGACCTACGATGGCGAAGAGCAGGAACCCGTCGTGCTGCCGGCGGCATTTCCGAATCTGCTCGCCAACGGCGCGGCGGGAATTGCGGTCGGCATGGCGAGTGCCATCCCGCCGCACAATGCCGCCGAGGTCTGCCAGGCGGCGATCCATCTGATCCGTCATTCGCAGGCCGGCACCGCCGAGTTGCTCGCCTTGATGCCCGGCCCGGATTTTCCGACCGGAGGCGTGCTGGCCGAAGATCCGGCGACGATCGCCGCGGCCTATGAGAGCGGGCGCGGCAGTTTCCGGTTGCGTGCCCATTGGGAGGTCGAGCGCGGCAAGCACGGTACCTGGCAGATCGTGGTGAGCGAGATCCCCTATCAGGTGCCGAAATCGCGGCTGGTGGAGCAGATCGCCGCCTTGCTCGCCGAGCGCAAGCTGCCGCTCCTGGCCGATGTGCGCGACGAAAGCACGGAGACGGTGCGCCTGGTGCTGGAGCCGCGGGCGCGCACCATCGAGCCGGCGATGCTGATGGAGACGCTGTTCCGCACCAGCGCTCTGGAAAGCCGCATCACGCTCAACATGAACGTGCTGGACGGCGGGCGGACGCCGCGCGTGATGGGGCTTCGCGAACTCCTGGGCGCCTGGCTCGCGCATCGGCACGAAGTGCTGGAGCGGCGGGCCCGGCATCGGCTGGCGGCAATCGAGCGTCGGCTCGACATTCTCGATGGCTACCTTGCGGTCTTCCTCGATCTCGACGCGGTGATCCGGATCATCCGCGAGGAGGACGAACCAGCGCCGGCGCTGATGCGTCGCTTTTCTCTCAGCGAAATCCAGGCGGAGGCGATTCTCAACATGCGCCTGAGAAGCCTGAGGCGCCTGGAAGAAATGCAAATCCGCGAAGAGCGGGGAAAGCTGGCTAAGGAGCAGCGGGAAATCGGCACCCTGTTGCGGAACGCGGGCAAGCGCTGGGAGCGGATCGCCGCCGAGATCGAGAAGGTGCGCCAGCGTTTTGCAGCCGGCGCCCTTGGAACGCGCCGAACTCGGATTGCCGCAGCACCGGCGGAGATCGCGGTCAGCACGGAAGCGCTGGTCGAACGCGAGCCGATCACCGTCATACTCTCGGAAAAGGGCTGGATTCGCGCCGTCAAAGGCCCGGTCGCCGAGCCGGGCGAGCTTCACTTCAAGGAGGGCGACCGGCTGAAAATTCTCCTGCCATGCGAAACGACCGACCGGCTTTCCCTGTTCGCCACCAACGGCCGCGCCTATACGCTCAAGGCCGCGGATGTGCCGCGCGGCCGCGGCGACGGCCAACCCGTAAGACTCCTTGCCGAGCTCGGCAATGCGGACGACGTGATCGCGCTGTTCCTGGCGCGTGCCGGCACGCGTTTCCTGGTCGCCTCGACGGGCGGCCGCGGCTTTTTGGTCAAAGCCGAAGATCTCCTTGCGGAAAAGCGAACCGGCCGCCAGGTGCTCAACCTCAAGGCGGGCGAAGAGGCACTCGCTCTCGTCCCGGCCGAGGGCGATCATGTCGCGGTGCAGGGGCGCAACGGCAAACTTCTCGTGTTCCCCCTCCCGGAATTGCCGGAACTGGCGCGCGGCAGCGGCGTGATCCTGCAGCGCTCGCGCGAGGGCGGAATCACGGGCGTCAAGGTCTTCCCCCTGTCCGCAGGTCTTTCCTGGCGCCAGGGTTCGCGCCAGCGCACCGAAACCAACCTCACCCCCTGGCTCGGCACCCGCGGCCAGTCCGGCCGCCTGCCCCCCGGCGGGTTCCCGAAGAGTGGTGGCTTTGGGTGACGCAGTGGGTGGACCGCCGGGCGGCGGTTCTGATCGGACCGGCTATTCCAAAGTTCGAATCGGATCGGCTGAAGTTGGCTCGAAGCCGAGTGGCCGCCTTGGATAGCACGAGGGCAAGCAGCGGACGTTCGCCCCGGCGCCTGCGTCTTTGCGCGGCCGGTCAGGCCGCGAACTGGCCCCCGGCCGCCGGGAGGGGCCGCTTCGGGTGGCACCGACGGCCCGCCACGGGTAGGGTCTGCCGCATGCCCGGTGCAGAGCGCCACCCACCTGCCGGCCGCGTGCCATCGGCACCCGGCCGATTGCCCAACCCCGCCGGCCGTTCGCGCGGTTGCGCCCGCTGATGGCAGCCTATCTTCTCAGGCGCCTGCTCCTCATCATCCCGACGCTGGTCGGCATCATCGCGATCAATTTCGCGGTCGTGCAGCTCGCGCCCGGCGGACCGGTCGAGCAGATGGTCGCCAAGCTCAAGGGCCAGGGCGCCGTTCTCTCGGGCATCACCGGCCAGGGGCAACCGGAGGCCTCCGGGCCCGGCCTCTATCGCGGCGCGCAGGGACTCGATCCGCACCTGATCGCCCAGATCCGCAAGATGTTCGGCTTCGACAAGCCGCCGCTCGCGCGCTTCGTCCAGATGCTGAAGAACTACGCGACTTTCCACCTCGGCAAGAGCTTCTTCCTCGACAGGCCGGTGCTCTCGCTCGTGCTGAGCCGGATGCCGGTCTCGATCTCGCTCGGGTTGTGGTCGACGCTGCTCGTCTATCTCGTCTCGATACCGCTCGGCATCGCCAAGGCGGTGCGGGACGGCAGCCGCTTCGACGTGGCCAGCACGGCGGCTATCCTGCTCGGCTACGCGGTGCCGAGCTTCCTGCTCGCCATCATGTTGATCGTGCTGTTCGCCGGCGGCTCCTTCGTGCAGTGGTTCCCGCTGCGCGGGCTGGTCAGCGCCGGCTGGTGGTCGCTCCCCTGGCCCGCCCGCATCGGCGATTATCTCTGGCACATGGTGCTTCCGGTCATCGCCATGACGGTGGGCGGTTTCGCCAGCCTCACCATGCTGACCAAGAACTCCTTCCTCGAGGAGATCGGCAAGCAGTACGTGCTCACCGCCCGCGCCAAGGGGGCCTCGGAGCGCCGCGTGCTCTACGGCCATGTCTTCCGCAACGCCATGCTGCTGGTCGTCGCCACCTTCCCGCAGGCTTTCGTGGGCATCCTGTTCACGAGCGCGCTCCTGATCGAGATCATTTTCTCGTTGAACGGCCTCGGCCTGCTGGGCTTCACGGCGGCGGTGGAGCGCGACTATCCGGTGATGTTCGGCACTCTCTACGTCTTCACCCTGCTCGGCCTCGTGCTGCAGATCATCGGCGACTTCCTCTACACCGTCATCGATCCGCGCATCGATTTCGAGGTTCGCCGGTGACGCTTTCCCCGCTCACACGCCGCCGCCTCGCTGCCTTCCATGCCAACCGCCGCGGCGTCGCCTGCCTCTGGATTTTCTCGGTCCTGTTCGTCTTCTCGCTGTTCGCCGAGTTCGTGGCTAACGACCGCCCGCTCCTCGTGCGGTATCAGGGCGCCTGGTATTTCCCGGTACTTGCCGATTATCCGGGCACCGATTTCGGCCCGGATTTCCTGCCCACCGAGACGGACTTCCATGATCCCGCCGTCCAGCAGGCCATCCGTGCGCATGGCTGGATGATCTGGCCGCTCGTTCCCTATCATTACGATACTATCGTCAACGACCTGCCCTCGCCGGCACCGAGCCCGCCCACCTGGCAGAACTGGCTTGGCACCGACGACGAGGGGCGCGACGTGCTCGCCCGTGTCATCTATGGCTTCCGCATCTCGGTGCTGTTCGGCTTCAGCCTGACCATCCTGTCCTCGATTGTCGGCGTCGCCGCCGGTGCCGTGCAGGGCTTCTATGGCGGCCTCGTCGATCTCCTGGGCCAGCGCGGCATCGAGGTGTGGTCCGGCATGCCGCAGCTCTTCCTGCTGATCATCCTTTCGAGCGTCATCGCGCCCACGTTCTGGGTGCTGCTGGTCTTCCTCCTGCTGTTCAGCTGGATGACGCTGACGGGGCTCGTCCGCGCCGAGTTCCTGCGCGGCCGCAACCTCGAATATGTGCGCGCCGCGCGTGCGCTCGGCGTTTCCGATCCGGTGGTGATGTGGCGCCATGTGCTGCCGAACGCGATGGTGGCCGTGATGACCTTTCTCCCCTTCATCCTTTCCGGCTCGGTCACGGTATTGGCCAGCCTCGATTTTCTCGGCTTCGGCCTGCCGCCCGGCTCGCCCTCTCTCGGTGAACTCGTGGAGGAGGCCAAGAACAATCTCCAGGCGCCCTGGCTTGGCATCACCGCCTTCGTCGTTCTCGGCGGCACACTCGCTCTTCTCATTTTCATTGGCGAGGCGGTGCGTGACGCCTTCGATCCGCGCAAGACGCTTACGTGAGCCTGCTCGAGGTTTCCGGACTCGCAGTTTCCTTTGCCGAGCGCCGGGTGGTGGAGGATGTTTCCTTCACGCTCGATCGCGGCGCCACGCTCGCGCTGGTCGGCGAATCAGGTTCCGGCAAGACCCTGACCGCGCTCTCCCTGCTGCAATTGCTGCCCCCCGGTGGCCGCAATTCCGCCGGCCGCATCCTGCTCGACGGCGAAGGCGTCATCGGCGCCGGACCTCTCGTCCTGCACCGGCTGCGCGGCGGGTTGGCGGGCATGGTGTTCCAGGAGCCGATGAGCAGCCTCAATCCGCTGCATCGCATCGGACGGCAGATCGGCGAGGCGATCCGGCTGCATCGGCGCCTCGCCAAGAATGCGTTGCGCGCGCGCGTGCTCGCGCTCCTCGAGGCCGCCGGCTTCGCCGACGCGGAACGCCGGATCGACGCCTATCCCCACCAGCTCTCGGGCGGCCAGCGCCAGCGGGTGATGATTGCGATGGCACTCGCCAACGATCCTGCCCTGCTGATCGCCGACGAGCCGACCACCGCTCTCGATGTCACCATCCAGGCGCAGATCCTCGATCTCCTCGCCGCCGAGAAGAAGGCACGCGGCCTCGCCCTGCTCCTCATCACGCACGACCTTTCGATCGTCCGCCGCATGGCAGACCATGTTTGCGTCATGCAAGGGGGTCACATCGTCGAATCCGGGTCCACCCACGAGATCTTCTCCGCTCCGCGCCATGCCTATACGCGCATGCTGCTGGACACCGTGCCGCGCGGTGGCCCCGCCACTCGCCCGCACGGCACGGAACCGCTCGTGGCGGCCGAGCGGATCGCCGTCCATTTCCCGATCCGCGCCGGGTTGCTGCGCCGCAAGGTTTCCGAAGTGCGCGCCGTGGATGATGTCTCCTTCGCCATCCGTGCCGGCGAAACGCTCGGCCTGGTCGGCGAATCGGGCTCCGGGAAGACCACGATCGGCCTTGCCCTCGTCGGCCTGGAGAGAGCGGCCGGACACATCTCATTCGAAGGCCGCGAGATCGGCGGGCTTTCACGCCGGGAACTGAGGCCGCTCCGCGGGCGCATGCAGATCGTCTTTCAGGATCCCTTCGGCAGCCTCTCGCCACGTCTTTCCGTCGGAGAAATCGTCGCCGAGGGTCTCGCCGTGCACATGCCGCGCCTCCCGCGCGCCGAGCGCGAGGCGCGCGTGCTCGCCGCCCTGGCCGAGGTCGGCCTGCCCGCCGAAGCGATGCTGCGCTATCCGCACGAATTCAGTGGCGGCCAGCGCCAGCGCATCGCCATTGCCCGCGCGATGATCCTGAAGCCGCGCTTCGTCGTCCTCGATGAGCCGACCAGCGCGCTCGACGCCTCGGTGCAGGCGGAGATCGTCGATCTCCTGCGCGATCTGCAAAGCCGTCACGATCTCGCTTATCTCTTCATCAGCCACGATCTCGCCGTCGTGCGCGCGCTCGCGCACCGGCTGGTCGTGCTTTGCGCCGGCCGCATTGTCGAGCAAGGTGCGGCCGCAGAGCTGTTCGCCGCCCCGCGCGAGCCTTACACCAAGGCGCTGATCGCCGCCGCTTTTCCCGCCGTGGCGGCGCGGCCCGAGATCACGGCCGCATAGAGCGGATCGCGCCCGGCTGCCATGCCCGCTACAGGAGCCCCGCGCGGCGCAGGCTGGTCCAGCTTCCGTTGCCGATGATGACATGGTCGTGCAGCACCACCGAGACCGTCGCGAGCGCAGCCGCGACCTCTTTCGTCATCGCGACATCCTCGCGCGAGGGGGTCGGATCGCCCGAGGGGTGGTTGTGGACGAGGATGACCGCGCTTGCCGAAAGCTCGAGCGCGCGCTTCGCAACTTCGCGCGGATAGACCGCCGTGTGGTTCACCGTGCCGCGGGACTGCACTTCGTCGGCCTGGAGACGGTTCCGCGTATCCAGGAAGAGAATCCGGAACTGCTCGGTCTTCTCGCGGGCCAGGCGCGCGTTCAGGTAGCGCATCAACCCGTCCCAGTCGTTCAATAGTTCCCGGTCCATCACTTCCGCGCCCGCCAGTCGCACTGCCCCCGCCTGCACGGTTTTCAGCGCGGCGATGCCGGCGGGGCCCAGCCCATCGATCCGGGCCAGTTCCTCCGCCGGCGCGGCGATGGCGGCGGAAAAGCTCCTGAACCGCTCGAGCAGACGTTTTGCGATCGGCTTCGTGTCGCGCCGCGGCAGGGCGATGAAGAGAATGATCTCGAGCAGGTCCTGGTCGTTCAGCGCATCCGGCCCCGCCGTGATCAGCCGGTTGCGCAGCCGCTCGCGATGCCCTGCCGGAGCAACCGATGCGGGCGGGCGCGCCATGGGCGGTGCCGTGGCGGGCTGCCGCTCAGGCGCTCGGATAGGGCGGCTTCTCGAAGCCGGCGGGGGAGAGGGTGAAGATCTCGCAGCCGGTTTCGCTCACTCCGACCATGTGCTCGAACTGCGCCGAGAGGCTGCGATCGCGCGTCACCGCCGTCCAGCCGTCATCCAGGATCTTCACCTCCGGCCGCCCCGCATTCACCATCGGCTCGATGGTGAAGAACATGCCGGGCAGCAGTTGCGGTCCTTCGCCGGCACGCCCGAAATGCAGCACGTTGGGCGGCTCGTGGAACCGCCGCCCGATGCCATGGCCGCAGAAGTCCCGCACCACGCTGAAGCGCTGGCGCTCGACGAAATCCTGGATGGCGTGCCCGATATCGCCGAGCCTTGCCCCGGGCCGCACCGCCGCCACACCCTGCATCAGCGCGCTGTAGGTGATCTCGATCAGCATCCGCGCCCGGGTCGAGGCGCGACCGGCGACATACATCCGCGAACTGTCCCCGTGCCAGCCATCCAGGATCACGGTCACATCGATATTGACGATATCGCCTTCGTCGAGCCGGCGCTCGCCCGGAATGCCGTGGCAGACGACATGGTTGATCGAGGTGCAGACCGATTTCGGATAGCCGCGATAGTTGAGTGGCGCCGGCTGCGCGCCGTGGGCGAGGATGAATTCATGGCAGAGCCGGTCGAGCGCCGCCGTCGTCACCCCCGGCACGACATGCGGGGTGACCATGTCGAGGGTCAATGCGGCCAGCCTTCCGGCCGCCCGCATGCCTTCGAAATCCTCCGGCTTGTGGATCGTGATCCGTCGCGGATCGGCTTCGCCGTCCATCCTGGCTCCTTCGGCCGCGGCGGCAGCGCCCGGCGGCTTGGCGAGAAGATGCGCAGCGGCGAGGATCGGTGCAAGAGCGGTGCCCCGCGAGGCACAACCCCTGGCAACGCAGTCTTGCCTTGGCCGCGGAGCGGCCCGCCTCCCTCGCTGCTCAGCTTCCCTTGGACCAGGCCTCGTAACGCGCTTTCGTCTCCGCGTTCGGCGGATAAAGGCCGGGCAAAGCGGCACCCTTCTCCACCTCGGACATGATCCAGGCTTCCATCCGTTCCTGCTCGGCGGCTAGTGCGGCCACTTCATCGACCAGCGCCGCCGGGATCACGACGGCACCGTCGTCGTCCGCCACCACGACATCACCGGGAACGATGGCCACTCCGCCGCAGCCGATCGGCTCCTGCCAGTTGACGAAGGTGAGCCTGGCGACAGAAGGGGGTGCGGCGACCCCGTGGCACCAGATCGGAAATTCCGTCGCCCGCACTCCCGCTGCGTCCCGCACCACCCCGTCCGTCACCAGCGCGGCCACCCCGCGCCTCTGCATTCGCGCGCAGAGGATGTCGCCGAAGATGCCGGCATCGGTGGCGCCCATCGCATCGACGACGGCGATCACGCCCGGCTCCATCGCCTCGATCGCCGCCCGCGTCGAGCGCGGCGAGGCCCAGCTTTCCGGTGTCGCCAAGTCCTCGCGCCAGGGCATGAAGCGAAGAGTGAAGGCAGGACCCACGCGCCGCCCCTGCCCGGGCACGAGCGGCCGCGCGCCCCGCATCCAGGTATTGCGCAGGCCTTTTTTGAGCAGCACGGTGGTGAGCGTCGCGGTCGAGACGGCGCCGAGCGCCTTCGTACTTTCCGGGGGAAGGGGCATCGCAGGTCCTCCTTTCGCGTGGGCCGGCCGAGCCGAAAGCAGACGCCGCCCGCTCGCGCAAGCACCGGGCCGGACGAGGACCCGGCCCGCCCCTTACGCCGCCGAAACGGGCGTCCCGCTCTCGCGGGCCATCGGCCGCTCCTCCGTCTCGCCCGGCGTCTCCTCCTCGGCAAAAATCTTCCGATAGAGATCTTCCCCGAAGCTCGTCTCCAGCGGCTCGGCCTCGATCATCCGGAAGCTCCGCGTGCCATCCTCCGAGCGCTGCGCCCGCAGAAACAGTGCGCGCTCCGCCCGCCCCTCCCGCATCCCGTTCGCGAAGTCGTACATGTGGGTGACAAAAAACACCTCTGTCCCGACATCCAGCAGCGCATTCACGATCTGGCGTGCGATCTCCGATCCCTCCCGTTCGTTGGTTGCGGCGAACGACTCGTTGAAGAGCACCGCTGCACCGGGCCGGATGTGCTCGGCGATCGCATCCATCCGCACCAGCTCCTCGTCCAGCTTGCCACTCTTCATCGTGGCGTCCTCTTCGCGCTTGAAATGCGTGAAGAGCCCGCTGGCGACCGCCGCCTCGAACTCGTCCGCCGCCACGAACATCCCGCATTGCATCATCAGGTAGCCAAGCCCGACACTTCTCAGGAACGTCGATTTGCCGCCCTGGTTCGCGCCCGTGATGACGACGATCTCCTTCTCGTGGGCCGCGATGTCGTTCCCGACTACCTTCCCGGACATGCTGAGCTGCAAGCCCGCATCATAGAGCCCGCGGCAGGAGAATCGCCGCTCGCCCGAAGCCGCCGGGCGCGGGAACGTCACCTTCTGCCCCTTGTCCCCGAGTACGGCATGCAGGTTGAGACAGCCGACATAGAACGCAAGCTCCGCCCGGAGCAGCGTGAAGAAGCTCAGGATATGATCGGTCGAACGCGCCAGCGCATTGGCGACCAGGTTGATTCCCCGATCCCGCAACTCCGCGAGCATCCTGCCGCCGGCTTCGTCCCGCGGGTGCAGCCGGTACGTGTAGACCGGACCGCCGCGTGAGAAGAGTCGCCCGAGCCAGCCGCGGTCGCCCGGGTTCGGCTTGCGGAGGACATAGTCCCGTCCCCTGTTGCCCATCCCGAGCGAGGCGCTGATCAGCACCCCGCCCCGGAACCGGAGCTGCCTGAGATGCTGCTCGATCTCCTCGAAATACGCATCCGACAGCTCTTCGATCAGCATCGCGAAGAAGCGCCGGAACCCGGCCGATTCGAAGTGCCCTTCCGACTCCTCGGCAATCTTCCGAAGGTGCCTGAGGTGCCCGACGAACATCTGCAGCACTTCGACGGAGCGGTGCAGGACATAGCCGGGATGGCGCGTCAGTCCGCCCCAGAAATTCTTGCGCTCGCTATCGATCACCTCCACCGCCAGCGCGTAGATGCCACGCACCACCGCCTCGTGCGCCAGGCAGTCCCGCAGCACCGCCTGGCGGTAAAGAATGTCCGCGGGTGCGGCCAGGCTCCCGAGAACCGCCTTCTCCACGACCTCGCGCAGGAATTTGTCGTTCGCGGCCATCGCCGCAAAGACGCTGTTGAGCCCGAGATCCCGGATCAACTCCTGGGCACTGGCCGGCAGCTCGGCCGCGCGGTCGAAATCCCGCTCCGGGTACATCAGGAACGCCTTCATGCGCCGATCCTCTCGCGGAGCTGTCCATAGGTCAGCCGGTACTTCTCTGCCACGGCGATCGCATAGGCCCGTCCGTCCGCCGCTCGCCTGATGATCTTGTATGTCCTCGAGGCCGGATCACCGGGGACGATCGTGCTCACCATGCTCACCGTCGTGTCGCTCAGCCGCGCCAGCTCCTCGACGAAGGTGACGAAGAGGCAGATCACATCCTTCTCGATGATCCGCCGCATCACTTGCTTGCCGATGAACACGGCATCCTTGAGGCTGGTCGAGCTGAAGCTCTCGTTCATCACCACGATGCTCCGCCCGCTCGCCCGTTGCAGGATGCCGCGCACCCGGAGCAGGTCCTCCTCGAACTTGCTCCGCAGATTCTCGACCTTCTCCTCCCGCTCGAAATGCGTGAAGATCGCGTCTGTCAGCAGCAGCAACGCGTCCCGCCCCGGCACCTTGCAGCCCAGCCGCGCCAGGTAATGCATCTGCCCGAACATGCGTGCGAACGTCGTCTTGCCGCCGTTGTTCGGGCCCGAGACGATGATGATCCGCTCCCCCCCGTCGAGCCGGAAGTCGTTGCAGACGACCTGCCCGCCAGCGCCCGCAAGCTTCTTCGCCAGCGCCAGGTCGAACCCATCGCTCACCGCGATCCGCTTCTCCGCAACGGCCAGTTGCGGCATGGAGAATGGCAGCCCTGCCTGCTCCAGTCCGCGCACATAGTCGAGATACGACAGATAGAACTGCGCCTCCCGGTCGAAGCGCTGGATCGTCGCGTCGAGAAATCCTGTCTTTTCGACTGCAAACTGCTCGAGGGAGGCGAACAATTCCGGATTGAGCCGGGCGACGAAATCGAGCCCCGCCGCCTCGACATGATTGAGCTCGACCGGTTCCCTGAACTGGATGCGATAGTCCTTGCCTTCCCCCTGCGCGAATTTGCGGAACGTCTCTTCGACCGCAACACTGTAATCGGCTTCTTCATCATAGGCGCGAACCGAAAGCGAATCGTCCCTGATGATCAGGCTGTACTGGACTGCGGCCAGCCGCTCCTTCAGCTCACGTGCCTGTTCGCCAAGCGCCTTGAACGCGTCGGTTGCCGTGTACTCCGCAAGGTAGCCCCGAAGTCCCTTCAATCCCCGCGAAGCGACCTCGATGCCGCAGAGCGCCTGGGCGAGTGCTTCGACCGCCCTGCCATAGAGTTCGACTGCATCGACGAACCACCAGTGCTTCTGAAATTTGTAATAAAGCTTGCCCGCGCGCACGAGCTCTTCGCGCATGCGGTGCATCGCCGCCGCGAATTCCTGGACCGGGGAACGAATCCGCCCGTCCTCCAGGTCCTCCATCACCTCCTGGCGATAGAGAATCGCATCCAGCTCGATGAGCGGCGCATGGAAGAACGGCTTGAGGGTGTACTCCTCCCTGCCCGCCGTGATCCCTTCGATGATCTGGTCGAGATTGAGATCACGGAGGATGTCGGGCGCCTCCGCATCTTCCGCGGCCGCCCTGCCATCGACGAACAGAATGCTCCGAAATGCCTCCGCCACCGCGCCCGATACTCCTCTGCCACGCGACTGCCATGCGGCCGGTCCCGAAGTTGCTGGAGGAGTCATCAGCCCGAAGGCATACGAGGGGGAACTCCATCCCCACCAAGGGCCAATGTCGTGCCCGTCCCACGCCCGGTCAAGGCCGCCCGTTCCGGCCCCGTGGCCGCCCGCGGGTTGCCAAGCAGCACCCGCAATCCGCGCTCCCCGGACGCCGCCTCTTCCTTGCTCGTCAGATGCCGTTGCATTCCGTCCCGTTTCAGTGCGAAGCCCCGCATGTCCTCGGCCAGCCGCTCCATCAGCTCGGCCTCTCGTTGCAGCACCGCCCGCATCGCTTCCGGCTCTTCGATGGCTCCGACGAGTTCTGCGAGGTGCGGCAGGCAGATCGCCGAGAGGCTTCGCACGCCGCCTGCGAGGTCCCGCTTGAGCCGCCCCGCCAGCGCCGCGACCCCCTCCCGCACCGCCTGCCGTGCCACCGCGCAGGCAGTACAGGTTGCCGCCGTCGGCAGCACTGCCGCCACCATCCGCGAGGTTCCCACCCTGTCGGCACCCTGCCCGGCCGCGAGGCGCAGCCGCCCGGCCTGCCGCTCCAGCACCCCCGGGAAAGCGGTCGCTATTTCTTTCGGCGCCGCCATCGCCTCGAACTGCCAGGTGTGCGGCCCGCAGAACCCGCCCCGGGTCTCCAGCGCTGCCCGCGCCTTTTCGTCTCCGCCGAGCTGGTATTGTTGGGCCGCCAGGAAGCTGAACGTCGCCTCGGCCACCCGTGCGCAGACCTCGCATTCCTTGATCGTCGCCGGAATTTCCGAGGTCGGCGTAACGGCCGCCTGTGCTGCCGGTGCCTTCGCAAGCTCGGCCTCGACCGCATCGAGCCGCGCCCGGCCCGCCGCATCTCCCGGCTCGATCAACTCTCCCACCCGGCGGGACATGTTGAGCAGGAACGCCCGTCGCTTCTCGTTGAGCAGGAAATGGACGAGCGCCGTCTCCAGCGCCGGCACCCCGCTCGCGGCAAGCCCCGCCTGGTCGCCGCGCTTCCGTGCCGCCAGCGCCTCGATCGCCGAGAGCGGGAACACAGCAGGGCGGGCCCTGCCGAAGATTGCCTCCAGCCGTCCCGCGAGGTGCTCCAGCACCTCCGCACGCTCAGCGGCATCCACCGCATCCTGCTTGTTGACCACCACGAACACCTGCTGGCCGGACTGTGCGACGTCCTTCAGCACCCGCGCCTCTTCTTCCGAGATCGGCGCCTCGAAGCTCGTCACCAGCACGAACGCGTCCGCCTCCGGCAGGAACCCTTCCGTGGTCCGGGTGTTCTCCTTGATCGAGGAACCGAGGCCCGGCGTATCGATGAAATAAAAGCCGCGCCGCAGCAGCTCCGCCGGGAGCTGCACTTCGGCCACCCGGATCTGCTTCACATTGCCCGGGTTGCCGCGCTCCGTGATGTGGCTTGCCAGTTCCGCAATCGGAATGTCCATGAAGAGGCTGGTATGGCGGTAGTGGAGGACCACCCGCTCTTCACTTCCGTAGCTTACCGTCGTGATGACCGAGGTCACCGGGACGATCCCGGTCGGCAGCCGCTCGGAACCCAGCATCGCGTTCATCAGCGAGCTTTTGCCGCGGCTGAAGCGCCCCACCACGACGAGGTTGAACCGGTCTTCCGCCAGCCGCGAGAAAAGCGCCCGCGCGGCCTCCCGCCTCGGGCCGGGCCGCTCGGCCATCGTCGCGCCGCGCAGCACTTCCGCAAGCGCGGCCTTGATCCGACCGTATTCCCGAAGATCCATCACCCGTTTCTCCTGCGCGCAACGTTGCGTCGGCAGGAGTCATCAGCCCAGAGGGCGCTGAATGGGCCTTGGCTCCGGGTGGACTCCATCGCCCGTAGCGATCCGATCTCTACCGTCCGACCCTGCCGTCCGCAATCCTGCGTGCTATTCCTTGACTGAATCGGCCTCCGGAGGTGCGGGCCCGTCCCGATTCTGGCCGCCCGCCATGAATAGGACTGGACACGCCACCGCGCATCATGTAGGCACCCGCCCCTTGTCGGAACGCGGGAGACTGCGCACTGCGGCTGAATTTGGCCGTGCGCCGGTCGTATGGACCGCGGTCCTTGGGTTGCGCGGCTCCCGCCTCGGGCGCTGCGCTGGAAGTCGGAGATCCAGGGATGGCGAAGAAGATCGCCGGCTACATCAAGCTGCAAATCCCGGCCGGCAAGGCCAATCCCTCGCCGCCCGTGGGTCCTGCGCTCGGCCAGCGCGGCCTCAACATCATGGCCTTCTGCAAGGAGTTCAACGCGGCGACCCAGACCCTCGAGCCCGGGATGCCGATCCCGGTCGTCATCACCGCGTTCGCCGATCGCACCTTCACCTTCGTCACCAAGACCCCGCCCAACAGCTACTTCCTCTTCAAGGCCGCCAAGGTCGAAAAAGGGGCCAACGCGCCGGGCAAGAGCGCTTCCGTGGGCACGGTCACGACGGCCCAGCTTCGCGAGATCGCCGCCCAGAAGCTTCCCGACATGAACACCACCGATCTCGAGGCCGCGGTGAAGATGCTCGCCGGCTCGGCGCGCTCGATGGGCCTCAAGGTGGAGGGCTGAGGATGGCCCGGATCGGCAAGCGCCTCAGCGCCTCCTACCAGAGCTTCGACCACACCCGTGCCTACCCCCTGCCGGAGGCGATCCGCCTCGTCAAAGGCAACGCCAAGGCGAAGTTCGACGAAACGGTCGAGCTGGCCATGAATCTCGGCATCGATCCCCGCCACGCCGACCAGATGGTCAGGGGCATGGTGAGCCTGCCGCACGGCACCGGGCGGACCGTCCGCATCGCTGTGTTCGCGCGCGGCGCCAAGGCCGAGGAGGCTCAGGCCGCCGGGGCGGACATCGTCGGCGCCGAGGACCTGGCCGAGAAAGTGCAGGCGGGCGAGATCAACTTCGATCGCTGCCTCGCCACTCCCGATCTCATGGCGCTGGTCGGCCGGCTCGGCAAAATCCTCGGTCCGCGCGGCCTGATGCCCAACCCGCGCCTGGGCACGGTCACCATGGACATCGGCGGGGCGGTCGCCGCCGCCAAGGCCGGACAGGTCGAGTTCCGTGCCGAAAAGGCCGGGATCGTTCACGCCGGGGTCGGCAAGGCAAGCTTCCCGGAGGACCGCCTCGCCGCCAATGTCCGCGCCTTCGTCGAGGCAATCCAGAAGGCCAAGCCGACCGGCGCGAAGGGCACCTATCTGAAGAAGGTGGCCCTGTCCTCCACCATGGGACCGGGCGTGCGCGTCGATCTTGGCAGTCTCGCCGGGCCGGCTGGGAGCGGGTCATGAATCGCGCAGAGAAGCAGGCGTTCGTCCAGTCCCTGGCGACCGTGCTGGACGGGACGGAGATCATCGTGGTCAGCCGCAACCGCGGCCTCACGGTTGCCGAGGCTTCCGATCTCCGCCGCCGCATGCGCGCGGCCGGGGCCACTTATCGCGTCGCCAAGAACCGCCTTGCGGCCCGGGCCTTGGCCGGCACCCGTTTCACCGGCCTCGCGCCCCTTCTCAAGGGCCCGACCGCGCTTGCCTGGTCCACCGACCCCGTGGGCGTGGCCAAGGTGGCCGTCGGCTTCGCCAGGGCCAACGACCGCTTCGTCGTGGTCGGGGCGGCGCTCGGGGAGAACGCGCTGGATGCGAAAGCCGTCGAGGCCCTGGCCGAGCTTCCTTCGCTGGCGGCGCTCCGCGCGAAGCTGGCCGGATTGCTTCGCACGCCGGCCCAGCGGCTGGCCGCCGTCCTGGCCGAGCCCGCCGGCGGCCTGGCCCGCGTTCTCGGCGCCTATGGGCAGAGCTAGCCGGGGCTTGCAACGACCCGATCGAGGTTTAATCTAACAGGACACGCGAACATGGCAGACTTGGCGAAGCTGGTTGACGAGCTCTCCAGCCTGACGGTGCTGGAGGCCGCCGAACTTTCAAAGCTTTTGGAGACGAAGTGGGGGGTCTCGGCCGCCGCACCGGTTGCGGTTGCCGCCGCCCCCGCTGCCCAGGCCGCCCAGCCGGTGGTCGAAGAGCAGACCGAGTTCACCGTCATACTGAGCAAGGTCGGCGAGAAGAAAATAAACGTTATCAAGGAGGTCCGAACCATCACCGGATTGGGTCTCAAGGAGGCCAAGGATCTCGTCGATGGCGCCCCCAAGACCGTCAAGGAGGGCGTGAACAAGGAGGAGGCGGAAAAGATCAGGAAGGTGCTGGAAGAGCAGGGCGCGACTGTCGAGGTCAAATAGATCGGCGAGCAGGACGCCCGGGGCGCCAGGCGCCCCGGAAAAGGGCGGGTGGGAATCGCTCCGGTTCCCGCCCCATTGGTGTTTTCAGGACACCGACGAGATCACGCGTAGGTTGAGAGAACAGCAGGTCAGGTGATGAACGCGATCGTCCATTCCTTCACCGGCAAGAAGCGTATCCGCCGCACCTTCGGGCGCATCCCCGAGGTGGCGCCGATGCCGAATCTGATCGACGTGCAGCGCGCCTCCTACGAGGCGTTCCTGCAGATGCACGTGACCCCGGATGCGCGCGCCCAAGCCGGCCTGCAGGAAGTCTTCAAGTCGGTCTTCCCGATCGACGATTTTGCCGGCCGCGGCCGCCTGGAATTCGTCCAGTACGAACTCGAAGACCCCAAGTACGATGTCGAGGAATGCATCCAGCGCGGCATGACCTACGCCGCGCCGCTGAAGGTGATCCTCAGGCTGATCGTGTGGGATGTCGATGAGGACACCGGGGCGCGCTCGATCCGCGATATCAAGGAACAGCCCGTCTACATGGGCGACATGCCGCTGATGACGGACAACGGCACCTTCATCATCAACGGCACCGAGCGGGTCATCGTCAGCCAGATGCATCGCAGCCCGGGCGTGTTCTTCGATCACGACAAGGGCAAGACGCACTCCTCCGGCAAATACCTCTTTGCGGCCCGCGTCATTCCGTATCGTGGCTCGTGGCTTGATTTCGAGTTCGATGCGAAGGATCTCCTTTATGTACGCATCGACCGCAAGCGCAAGCTGCCGGTGACGACGCTGCTCTACGCCCTCGACAGTGCGGCGACGGAGAAGCAACGCGAGCAACGGCAGGCCTTGGGTGAAGCGCTCGAGCCGGCCGAAGTGCGCGGCATGGATGCCGAGGAAATCCTCCATTATTTCTACGGCCAGGTGGTGTTCGCGCGGCTGGCCAAGGGTTGGGCGCGGCCGTTCGATCCGGATGCGTTCCGTGGCACCAAGCTGTTCGATCCGCTGATCGATGCCGAGACCGGCGAGGTGGTGGCGGAGGCCGAGGCCAAGCTCAGCCAGCGGGCGGTGAAGAAGATCGCCGAGAAGACGAAGGAAGTGCTGGTCGGCCGGGCCGACATCCTCGGCCGGTTCGTGGCCGAGGATCTGGTCAATCCCGAGACCGGCGAGATCTATGCAGAGGCCGGAGAGGAGCTGACCGAGGCGAAGCTTGCCGCGCTCGAGGCGGCGGGCCTCGAGCGGCTGCCCACGCTGGCGATCGACCAGGCAAACGGCCCCTGGATCCGCAACACGCTGGCGGTCGACAAGAATGCGAACCGCGAGGACGCACTGATCGACATCTACCGGCTGATGCGGCCCGGCGAGCCGCCGACGCCGGAGACGGCGGAGACACTCTTCCGCGGGCTCTTCTTCGATTCCGACCGTTACGACCTGTCCGCGGTCGGGCGCGTCAAGATGAACAAGCGTCTCGAGCTCGAAACCGACGACTCGGTCAGGGTGCTGCGCAAGATCGACATCCTCAGCACCGTGAAGACGCTCTGCAACCTGAAGGACGGGCGCGGCAGCATCGACGACATCGACAATCTCGGCAACCGGCGGGTGCGCTCGGTCGGCGAGCTGATGGAGAATCAGTACCGCATCGGGCTCCTGCGCATGGAGCGGGCGATCCGCGAACGGATGGGCAGCGTCGATATCGACACCGTGATGCCGCACGACCTGATCAACGCCAAGCCCGCGGCGGCGGCCGTGCGCGAGTTTTTCGGCTCCTCCCAGCTCTCGCAGTTCATGGACCAGACCAATCCGCTTTCCGAGGTCACGCACAAGCGGCGGCTTTCCGCGCTCGGCCCGGGCGGGCTCACCCGCGAGCGGGC
Source organism: Acetobacteraceae bacterium (assembly GCA_030041255.1). GTDB lineage: Bacteria > Pseudomonadota > Alphaproteobacteria > Acetobacterales > Acetobacteraceae > JAKAWQ01. Next base: position 10,201 of record JASHOF010000068.1, on the reverse strand, counting down.
CGGCTTCGAGGTGCGCGACGTGCATCCCACTCATTACGGGCGCATCTGCCCGATCGAGACCCCGGAGGGTCCGAATATCGGGCTGATCAACTCGCTCGCCACCTACGCGACCGTCAACAAGTACGGCTTCATCGAGACGCCGTATCGCCTGGTCAGGGACGGGCGGGTGGAAGAGGGGTGGAAGTATCTTTCGGCGATGGACGAGGAGAAGCTGGTCGTCGCCCAGGCTGATGCCCCGCTCGACGATGGCGGCCGCTTCACGCAGGAACTTGTCTCGGTGCGACGGAACGGCGATTTTCGCCTGGCGCTGCCCGAGGAGGTGACGGCGATCGACGTCTCGCCGAAGCAGCTCGTTTCCGTGGCCGCGGCGCTCATTCCCTTCCTCGAGAACGATGACGCCAACCGCGCGCTGATGGGCTCCAACATGCAGCGCCAGGCGGTGCCGCTGATCCAGGCCGATGCGCCGCTTGTCGGAACCGGGATGGAAGCGGCGGTGGCACGTGATTCCGGGGCGACGATCGTCGCCAGGCGCGCCGGCGTCGTCGATCAGATCGACGGCGCACGGATCGTCGTCAGGGCAACCGCAGACGACGGCACCACCAGGGGCGTCGACATCTATCGGCTGCGCAAGTTCATGCGCTCCAACCAGTCCACATGCATCAACCAGCGACCGCTGGTGAAGGTGGGGGATCGGGTCTCGGAGGGCGATATCATCGCCGACGGCCCCTCGACGGAGCTGGGCGAACTGGCACTCGGGCGCAACGTGCTCTGCGCCTTCATGCCGTGGAACGGCTACAATTTCGAGGACTCGATCCTGATCAGCGAGCGGATCGCGCGCGACGACGTGTTCACCTCGATTCATATCGAGGAGTTCGAGGTGATGGCGCGGGATACCAAGCTCGGCCAGGAGGAGATCACGCGCGACATCCCGAATGTCGGCGAAGAGGCGCTCAAGAATCTCGACGAGGCGGGCATCGTCTATATCGGTGCCGAGGTCATTCCGGGTGACATCCTGGTCGGCAAGGTGACGCCGAAAGGCGAGAGCCCGATGACGCCCGAGGAAAAGCTTTTGCGGGCGATCTTCGGCGAGAAGGCTTCCGACGTGCGCGACACCTCGCTCAAGCTGCCGCCGGGCGTCAACGGAACGATCGTCGATGTGCGCGTGTTCAGCCGCCGCGGAGTCGAGAAGGACGAGCGCGCGATGGCGATCGAGCGGGCCGAGATCGAGCGGCTGACGAAAGATCGCGACGACGAGCGGGCGATCCAGGAGCGCAGCTTCCTCAACCGCCTGCGCGAGAAGCTGCTGGAGCGCAAGGCCGCCGGTGGTTTCAAGGGAATCAAGTCCGGAACCGCCATCACCGAAGAGGTGCTGGCCGAGCACCCGCGCGGGAGCTGGCGCCATATCGCGCTCCAGGACGATGCCGTGATGGCGGAGATCGAGACCCTGAAGCGTGAGTTCGACGCGGCGCTGGCGCGGCTGCAGGAGCGGTTCGATTCCAAGGTCGAGAAGCTGCAGCGCGGCGACGAGCTGCCGCCGGGCGTCATGAAGATGGTCAAGGTTTTCGTCGCCGTGAAGCGCAAGCTGCAGCCCGGCGACAAGATGGCCGGCCGGCACGGCAACAAGGGCGTGGTCTCGAAGGTGGTGCCGGTGGAGGACATGCCGTTCCTGGAGGATGGCACGCCGGTCGATCTCGTCCTCAATCCCCTCGGCGTGCCGAGCCGGATGAATGTCGGCCAGATTCTCGAGACCCATCTGGGCTGGGCCTGCGCGGCGCTGGGCCGGCAGATCGGCGAGCTGGTCGAGGAATACCGCCGGCAGGGCACGACCCGGCGCGAGCTCCTGGAGCGGCTCAAGGACGCCTACGGCGCGCGGTTGTTCGAGGCGGAAATCGCCAACCTCGACGACGCCGAACTCGTCGAACTCTGCGAGAACCTGAAGAAGGGCGTCCCGATTGCGACCCCGGTGTTCGACGGAGCCCGGCTCTCGGACATCGAGGACATGCTGGAAAAGGCCGGCCTCGACACCTCGGGGCAGGTGACACTGGTGGACGGCCGTACGGGGGAGCCTTTCGAGCGCAAGGTCACGGTCGGCCATATCTACATGCTGAAGCTGCACCATCTCGTGGACGACAAGATCCATGCCCGCTCGATCGGGCCGTACAGCCTGGTGACCCAGCAGCCGCTCGGCGGCAAGGCGCAGTTCGGAGGCCAGCGCTTCGGCGAGATGGAAGTGTGGGCGCTGGAGGCGTACGGGGCTGCCTATACGCTGCAGGAGATGCTCACCGTGAAGTCGGACGACGTATCCGGCCGCACCAAGGTCTACGAGGCGATCGTCCGTGAGCAGGACAATTTCGAGGCCGGTATTCCGGAAAGCTTCAATGTGCTGGTGAAGGAGTTGAAGTCACTGGGTCTGAATGTCGATCTCGACAACAAGGCTGCATAGGCAAAGGCGGTCGTCGATCGATTGCCGGATCGATACGGCTTCTGGCGGAATCGTTTCTCTGGCCGCCAGAGCCATGACATTGACCGGGAGAACAAACGGAGAGCGGGATGATCGGAAATCATCCCGCCCTCGGGCCTCTGAGATCGGCCGGGCAGGAGTGAAGGGCGCATGAACGAGCTGATGAAGATCCTTGGCCAGACCGGCCAGGCGATGACGTTCGACCAGATCAAGATCCAGATCGCCTCGCCGGAGCAGATCCGGAGCTGGTCCTACGGCGAGATCAAGAAGCCGGAGACCATCAACTACCGGACCTTCAAGCCGGAGCGGGACGGGCTTTTCTGCGCCCGCATCTTCGGGCCGATCAAGGACTACGAGTGCCTGTGCGGCAAGTACAAGAGAATGAAGTTCCGCGGCATCATCTGCGAGAAGTGCGGCGTCGAGGTGACGCTGGCCAAGGTCCGGCGCGAGCGCATGGGGCATATCGAGCTGGCCTCGCCGGTGGCGCATATCTGGTTCCTGAAATCGCTGCCGAGCCGTATCGGGCTGATGGCCGATCTGTCGCTCAAGGATCTCGAGAAGGTCCTGTACTTCGAGAGCTATGTCGTGCTCGAGCCGGGTACCACGGATCTGAAGCAGTACCAGCTTCTTACCGAGGACGCGCTGGCGGCCAAGCAGGACGAGTTCGGCGAGGACGAATTCCGGGTGGGAATCGGCGCCGAGGCGGTCAAGCAGATCCTGAGCGGCATCGATCTCGATGCCGAGAAGACCCGGCTGCGCGGCGAACTGAAGGAGACGACCAGCGAGGCGCGGCGCAAGAAGCTGGTGAAGCGGCTGAAGCTGATCGAGGCATTTGCCGACTCCGGTGCGCGTCCGGAATGGATGATCCTCGAGGTCGTGCCGGTCATTCCCCCGGAGCTGCGTCCCCTGGTGCCGCTCGATGGCGGACGGTTCGCGACCTCGGACCTGAACGACCTCTACCGGCGCGTCATCAACCGCAACAACCGCTTGAAGCGGCTGATCGAGCTCCGGGCGCCCGACATCATCGTCCGCAACGAGAAGCGGATGCTGCAGGAGAGCGTCGATGCGTTGTTCGACAACGGCCGGCGCGGACGGGCGATCACCGGGGCGAACAAGCGGCCGCTGAAGTCGCTCTCGGACATGCTCAAGGGCAAGCAGGGCCGGTTCCGCCAGAACCTGCTCGGCAAGCGGGTCGATTATTCCGGCCGCTCGGTGATCGTGGTCGGGCCCGAGCTGAAGCTGCATCAGTGCGGGCTGCCGAAGAAGATGGCGCTCGAGCTGTTCAAGCCGTTCATCTACGCCAAGCTCGAGAAATACGGCCACGCGACCACCGTCAAGGCCGCCAAGCGGATGGTGGAGAAGGAGCGTCCCGAGGTCTGGGATATCCTCGAGGAGGTGATTCGCGAACACCCGGTGCTGCTCAACCGGGCGCCCACGCTGCATCGGCTGGGCATCCAGGCCTTCGAGCCGGTGCTGATCGAAGGCAAGGCGATCCAGCTTCATCCGCTCGTCTGCACGGCCTTCAATGCGGACTTCGACGGCGACCAGATGGCGGTGCACGTGCCGCTGTCACTCGAGGCGCAGCTCGAGGCGCGCGTCCTGATGATGTCCACGAACAACATCCTCAGTCCGGCGAGCGGCAAGCCGATCATCGTGCCGACCCAGGATATGGTGCTTGGGCTCTACTATCTCTCCGTCGAAACGCCCGCCTACCTCCGGGTGGAGGACAAGGATGCGCCGGCAATGGCCGGGATGGGCGAAATCGAGCACGCCCTGGCCGCCGGGGCGATCGGGCTGCACGACAAGATCAAGACCCGCTTCGAGAGCGTGGACGCGGCGGGCAAGCGGATCCGCCAGGTGGTCGTGACGACGCCGGGGCGGATGATGATCGGGCAGATCCTGCCGCGCCACCCGGACGTGCCGTTCAGCCTGGTCAATCGCGAGCTGACGAAGAAGAACATCTCGGATGTCATCGACGAGGTCTATCGGCACTGCGGCCAGAAGGAGTGCGTGATCTTCGCCGACCGGCTGATGGGGCTGGGCTTCACCCAGGCCTGCAAGGCCGGCATCAGCTTCGGCAAGGAAGATCTGATCATCCCGCCGGAGAAGAATGAGCTGATCCGGCGCACGCAGGCGGAGGTGAAGGACTTCGAGAGCCAGTACCAGGACGGGCTTATCACGTCGGGCGAACGCTACAACAAGGTGGTCGATGCGTGGTCCCGCTGCACCGATGAAGTGGCGAAGGCGATGATGGAGGAGATCCGGCGCCAGGATGTGGACAAGCCCATCAACAGCGTCTGGATGATGAGTCACTCCGGTGCGCGCGGCAGCCCGGCGCAGATGCGCCAGCTTGCCGGCATGCGCGGGCTGATGGCGAAACCTTCGGGCGAGATCATCGAGCAGCCGATCATTGCCAACTTCAAGGAGGGGCTCTCGGTTCTGGAGTATTTCAATTCGACGCACGGCGCCCGCAAGGGTCTCGCGGATACCGCCCTCAAGACGGCCAACTCCGGCTATCTGACACGCCGGCTGGTCGACGTGGCGCAGGATTGCATCATCGTCGAGGAGGATTGCGGCACCGAGCGAGGGCTTACCGTGCGGGCGGTGATGGACGGGGGAGAGGTCGTCTCCAGCCTCTACGAGCGGATCCTCGGGCGGACCACGGCGGAGGATGTGCTCGACCCGGCGAGCGGAGAGGTCCTGGTGGCGCAGAACAGCCTGATCGAAGAGGAGGCTGCCGAGACCATCGAACAGGCGGGAGTGGAGGCGATCCGCATCCGCTCGGTGCTGACCTGCGAGTCCAAGGTCGGGGTATGCGCACACTGCTACGGGCGAGATCTCGCGCGCGGCACCCCGGTGAATGTCGGCGAGGCGGTCGGCGTCATCGCCGCGCAGTCGATCGGCGAGCCCGGCACGCAGCTCACGATGCGGACGTTCCATATCGGCGGCGCGGCGCAGCGCGGTGTCGAGCAGTCGAGCATCGAAGCCAGCCACGACGGCACGATCAGCGTGAAGAACCGCAGCGTGGTCATGAACAGCCAGGGCACGCCGGTGGTGATGAGCCGGAATTGCGAACTGGTGCTGATCGATGATCGCGAGCGCGAGCGGGCACACTTCCGCGTTCCCTACGGGGCGCGCCTGTTGGCGGACGAGGGCCAGCAGGTGGCGCGCGGACAGAAGCTCGCCGAATGGGATCCCTTCACTCTGCCGATCATCACCGAGCGGGCGGGCGTGGTCGAGTATTTCGACCTGATCGACGGGGCAACGCTGGTCGACCGGCTGGACGAGGTGACGGGGATCGCCTCGAAGGTGGTGGTTGACTACAAGCAGGCGGCGAAGGGCGTGGATCTCAGGCCACGGCTGCAGCTCAAGGACGAGAAAGGCGAGGTCGTGAAGCTCGCCAATGGCTCGGATGCCCGGTACTTCCTGGCCCCCGACTCGATCCTGTCAGTCGAGAACGGGGCGCGGGTGAATGCAGGAGACGTGCTGGCCCGCATCCCGCGGGAAGGCAGCAAGACCCGCGACATCACTGGCGGCCTGCCGCGCGTGGCGGAACTCTTCGAGGCGCGCCGGCCGAAAGACCATGCGATCATCGCCGAGATCGACGGCCGGGTGGAGTTCGGCAAGGATTACAAGGCCAAGCGCCGGGTGATCGTGAAGAACGACGAGACCACCGAGGAAAGCGAGTACCTGATCCCGAAAGGCAAGCACGTATCGGTGCAGGAAGGAGACTTCGTGCGGCGCGGCGATCCGCTGGTGGATGGGCCGCGCGTGCCGCACGACATCCTGAAGGTGCTGGGCGTGGAGGCGCTTTCCGACTACCTGGTGAACGAGATCCAGGACGTCTATCGGCTGCAGGGCGTGAAGATCAACGACAAGCACATCGAGGTGATCGTGCGACAGATGCTGCAGAAGGTGGAGATCCTGGAGCCGGGAGACACCACCTTCCTCGCCGGCGAGCAGGTGGATCGGCTGGACTTCGATGCCGAGAACGCCAAGCGGGAGGTGGCCGGCGAGCAGCCGGCCGTGGCGATGCCGGTATTGCAAGGCATCACCAAGGCGTCGTTGCAGACGCACAGCTTCATCAGCGCGGCATCGTTCCAGGAGACGACCCGCGTGCTGACCGAAGCGGCGACGGCGGGCAAGGTGGACAGCCTTTCCGGGCTCAAGGAAAACGTGATCGTCGGGCGGCTGATCCCGGCCGGAACCGGAAGCGTGATGAACCGGCTCAGGTCGATTGCGGCCGGCCGCGAGCAGCAGCGGCTTCAAACTGAGGTACCGGCGCTCGCCGGGCAGGAGGCCGAGGTCGCCGCGGAATAGTACCAAATTCTACCCCTCTCCCTGTGGAAGAGGGGAATGGGTGAGGGCGAATCATTCACCCATGAAAGCCGGCACTGCAGCGCCGGAGAACGAGCGGATCGCGACGCCGGCCGGGTTCGCCACCCGGTAGAGGCGGAGGCGCTGGGCTTTCTCCTGCCCGATCAGGCGGAGCCAGGGTGGCGGCCGGCCGGCCGCGAGCCGGTTCCAAAGCGACCCGCGCGAACCGCCAAAGCCGACCGGGTGATTGCGGCCGGTGTCGCAAAACAGCACGAAGCGTGCCTCGCTTGCCCGGAAAGCGGGAGACGGCTCGGCGCCCGCCGGCGCCCGCCAGGCAGCGCGCAGGCGCAAAAACCCTGCCACCCCGTGCTGGTAGAGGGAGCCCACCGCGACAATTCGTGTGCGCCAGAGGAGCTCGGGCACCTCGCCGGGCCTCGTCAGCACGATCTCTCCTGCTGCCGGGGCGAGGAGCGGCGCGGCGTCGCGGAGCGGGCATGAGGCCGACCGCATGGCGTTCGTTGCGAGCGCCGCCTCGACCAGCCGGGGTAGATAGGGTCCCACCAGAAGAGCGCCGATCAATCCGACCCGGACCGCCACGCCCAAGCTGGGCCGGGCCGCAAGCAGAGCGGAAAGATCGGTGAGCGCGACCGGCAAGAGGACGGCCGCAGCGCCCGTCGGATATTCCTGGAAGAGGCCCCAGCCCACGGTGAGGGCGATCCCGAGCCCGATGCCGCCCGTGAGCAGAAGCCAGACCCCCGCAGCGATCATATCGCGACGCTCTCGCCAGGATCGCCACAGCGCATAGGCGAGCGCAAAGAGTCCGGGTCCGAGCGTCAGGGCCGCATCGGCGAGGCTTCTCACCGGCCGCGTCTCGATGATGCCACCGAAAAAGATGCGCTGCTCCGCCGCCGGCATCAGCGCGGCAGGACCGAGTGCCACGGCAGGGTAGAGGGCGAGCCAGAGGACGAACAGCGCCAGCGCGCCGCCCGCCCCGAGCGCCCACCGCGTCCTCGGTCCAAGCCGGAGACGGTCAAGGGACGCAGCCCAGAGCCCGGCCGCAGCCGTCGTGGCCGCGAGGACCACGTACACGATCGAGACCCGGTCGAGTTCGGCGACGGTTGGTCCGCCGTGCGGCGGGTCGAGCAGGACCGCGAGCGCGAGCACGCCGAGGAACGCCGCTCCGGCCCGCGCGAGGCCCGCGCCGATGGGACGAAAGCACCAGAGCCAGCCGAGTGCCATGAAGACGAGGAGGACAAAGGGCATGGTCTCGGGCGTCACCCAAATCGCGATGCCGGCAGCAAGCCCGACGGCTGTAAACGCCCGCCGGGCAGCAAACCCGGCGGCGAGCGCCACCATCGCGAGTTGCAGCGTGTGGTAGTGAACGACGCCGAAGGCATTGAATCCCCTGATGCCGGACAAGAGAAGCCCGGGGACGACTGCGGTCCAAAGCCAGCTCCGGCTGCTGAACGGGCGGGCCGCGAAGGCAAGCGCCGATCCAAGAAGGCCACTGAAGAGCGGTCCGGAGGCAATGCCGGCGGAAAGCAGCGCTGCGCGCCAGCCGAAGAAAGGAGCAAGCGGCAGAGCGAGCAGGATCAGCAACCCGTCGACAAGGCGCGACCACTCGAGAATGAGCGGCGTCCCCGAATCGTCCCCTTTCACGAGATTCGTGAGGTGACCGGCCTCGAGCCCCTGGAGGATGCGCACGAGGCGCATGTAGCTGTCCGGATCGACGAGCCCGCCATGCAGCACCAGGAGCCAGTCGTGCGGGTCGCTGAACAGTGAAATGCCGGCGCCGAGCACTGCAAAAGCGAGATAGAATCGCAGCGTGTCGCAGCGCAGCGGGAGGCGCGTCGGGCCCGGCATGACCCCGTTTTGCGGCGGCTCGCCTAACGAAGTGTCAACGTGCGCGCCAGGGCAGATGCCGGAGCCGGCTCACCCGTTCCGGGAGAAAAACCGCTCGTTCAGGATGTCGAATGTCCGTTGGAAGAGGGCATCGCGGACCGTCGGGATGAGCGCCAGATCGTCATTCGGCGCAGCCGTCCAGACGGCCAGGGGTTCGTTCGTTGCGGTGATCGGATAGAGCGCGACGCCGTCGTGCTCCAGCGCCAGGAAAATTTCGTGCCGTTGAGATGCCGGCTCTCTGTGCAGCCTATCCTCGGGCCGCAAGCTCGGGCGGGCGCAGGGGCTCCGGCCGGGATGACGGCTCCTTTTTCTCAGGGATGGTGCGAGAGGTAGTACGCGGCGGCCTTGATCTCGGGCCCGGTCATGCCGAAGGCGACGCCCGACATCGCGCCGGCGGCACCGGCGCCGCGACGGGCGCCCGACTTGAAGTCCTGGAGCGCCTTCGCGAGATATTCCTCGTGCTGTGACGCCAACCGTGCCGCCTCGCCCTCGCCGGCGAAATTGTCCCCGTGGCAGGAGGCGCAGTTATACTTTTGCATCACGCTGACTCCGGCGGCCATCAGGCTTGGATCGAGCTTGCCGGCAGGCGGCTTCGGCGGCTTGAGGGCAGCGAAATACCGGCCGAGAACCTGGACGTCGTCGTCGGACAATGTCTGGGCGATGGGGCTCATCAGCGGGTCCTCGCGCGCGCCGCTGCGAAAGAGGACCATCTGCCATTCGAGAAACTGGTCTGGCTCGCCGGCGAGTGACGGGATGTTGGGCACCTGCGACAGGCCGCCCGCGCCGTGGCAGGCAGCGCAAACCGCCGCCTTCGCCTTCGCCGCGGCATCCCCAACCTGGGGAGCCGCGGCGACCGCCGGCGCGGCGACGGCAATCGTTGCGGCGAGCAGGATGAAAAGCCGTGCGGCCTTCACTCGAGCCCGCTCGGGCAGCTTTGCCCCGTCCGTCCGGCGGGGGCGGATGGGGCACGCCGGCATGTTATTGGCTTGCTTTGAGCGAAGCAGCGCGCTTGTTGTAGGTGATCTGGTAGATCGCACCGGCGTAATCGTCGGCGACGAGGAGTGAGCCGTCCTTCGCCTCGATCACGTCGTCGGGGCGGCCGAGATACGTCCTCGGCCCTTGGATCCAGCCGGTAGCGAACACCTTCTGCTGCACCTGGCTGCCGTCCGGCGACACGATCAGGCGGACGATGCGGCCGCCGTCATAGTCATGCCGGTCCCATGACCCGTGCTCGGCGAGGAAGATGTTGTCCTTGTAGGAGGCCGGGAACTGGTTGCCAGTATAGAATTTCATGCCGAGCGGGGCAACGTGCGGACCAAGGAGATAGGTCGGCGGCGTGAACTGCGAGCAATCGATGCCGAGATTGTACTCAGGGTCGGGAATGTTGCCGTTATGGCATAAGGGGTAGCCGAAATGCTCGCCTATCCGCGAGACGTGAACGAGGACATCCTGCGGCACGTCGTCGCCCATCCAGTCGCGCTCGTTCATTGAGAACCAGTAGTCGCCGCTCCGGGGATCGAT
>JASHOF010000067.1 GCA_030041255.1 Acetobacteraceae bacterium | reverse complement strand
GCCTTCGTTCACAGCGCGCGCAGGTTGGTGGCCGACGCCTTGCCGCGCTCCATGCTGATTTCGTAGCTGACCCGCTGGCCCTCATTCAGTCCCTTGAGCCCGGCGGTCTGGACGGCCGTGATGTGCACGAACACGTCCTTGCCGCCATCCTGCGGCACGATGAATCCATAACCCTTGGTTGCATTGAACCATTTCACGGTGCCGATGGCCATGAAACACTCATCTCCGTCGTTGAGGGACCGCGCCGATTGGCACGGCCAGGAAACAATCAGGCCTTCTTGACTTCTTGAAGGCCCGTCCGGCGACGGGGGCACCGCAAGCTGAGGCCAGGAAGTCGATTGCGATGCGAGTTGGGCAGAAAGCGCCCCGGCTGTCAATCGCGGCTTCGTGACCACCGCGGCGGAACGAAGGCGCAAGGAACGGGGGCGGATCCGTGCGGATCCGCCCCCTCTCTTTTTCCCTTGCGGGGTTGGCGAATCAGAAATCCATATCGCCCATCCCGCCACCGCCACCCGGCGGCATCGACGGGGTCTTCTTTTCCGGCCGCTCCGCCACCATTGCCTCGGTGGTGATCAGGAGGCCGCCCACCGAGGCCGCGTCCTGCAGCGCGACGCGCACCACCTTGGTGGGATCGATGATGCCGGCCTTGACGAGATCCTTGAACTCGCCGGTCTGCGCATCGAAGCCCCAGTTGTACTCCTCCTTGTCGAGCACCTTGCCGGCCACCACGGCGCCATCCTCGCCCGAGTTCTCGGCGATCTGCCGAAGCGGCGTCTGCACCGCCTTGCGCACGATCTCGATGCCGAAGCGCTGGTCGTCATTCTCGCCCTTGACCTTGCCGAGCACGAGGCTCGCGCGCGCCAGCGCCACTCCGCCGCCCGGCACGATCCCTTCCTCGACCGCGGCACGCGTTGCATGCATCGCGTCTTCGACGAGATCTTTGCGCTCCTTCACCTCGACCTCGGTCGAGCCGCCGACACGGATCACCGCCACGCCGCCGGCGAGTTTGGCCAGCCGCTCCTGCAGCTTCTCCTTGTCGTAGTCGGAGGTGGTCTCGTCGATCTGGGCGCGGATCTGGTTGCAGCGGCCGGTGATGTCGCTCTTCTTGCCCGCGCCTTCGACGATCGTGGTGTTCTCCTTCTCGATGATCACCTTCTTCGCCTTGCCGAGCATGTTCAGCGTGACATTCTCGAGCTTGATCCCGAGATCCTCGCTGATGACCTGCCCGCCGGTCAGCACCGCGATGTCCTCGAGCATCGCCTTGCGGCGATCACCGAAGCCGGGCGCCTTGACGGCTGCGACCTTCAGCCCGCCGCGCAGCTTGTTGACCACGAGCGTGGCCAGCGCCTCGCCCTCGACATCCTCGGCGATGATGAGGAGCGGCTTGCCGGACTGCACGACGCTCTCCAGAAGCGGCAGCAGCGGCTGCAAACCGGAAAGCTTCTTCTCATGGATCAGGAGATAGGGCTGATCCAGCTCGGCGATCATCTTCTCGGCGTTGGTGATGAAGTAGGGGGAGACATAGCCGCGGTCAAACTGCATGCCCTCGACCACGTCGAGCTCGGTCTGGATGCCCTTCGCCTCCTCGACCGTGATCACGCCCTCGTTGCCGACCTTCTGCATCGCCTCCGAGATCATCTTGCCGATCTCGGCCTCGCCGTTGGCGGCGATCGCCCCGACCTGCGCGGTCTCGGACGGGGTCGTGATCTTCTTCGTATGCTTCTTCAGCTCGTCGACGACCGCATTGACCGCCCTGTCCACGCCGCGCTTGAGGTCCATCGGGTTCATCCCGGCGGCGACCGCCTTGATGCCCTCGCGCACGATCGACGCGGCGAGCACGGTCGCGGTGGTCGTGCCATCGCCGGCCATGTCGTTGGTCTTGGTCGCGACCTCGCGCACCATCTGAGCGCCCATGTTCTCGAACTTGTCGCCAAGCTCGATCTCCTTGGCGACCGTCACACCATCCTTGGTGATGCGCGGCGCGCCGAAGCTCTTGTCGAGCACGACGTTGCGACCCTTCGGGCCGAGCGTCACCTTCACTGCATCCGCCAGGACTTCGACGCCGCGCAGCATGCGCCCGCGGGCATCGGTGGCGAAGCGAACGTCCTTCGCAGCCATTGCTCTTTCCTTCTCTTGATCTGGTTTTCCGTGATCCGATCTTGCCTAACCTCGCCAGGGGGCCCCGCCAGAGGGCCCCGCGAGGGCGAAGCTGGCCTCAGGCAGCCTTCTTCTTCGCTGCGGCCTGCCCCTCGATGACGCCCATCACGTCGGATTCCTTCATGATGAGCAGCTCTTCGCCGTCGAGCTTGACCTCGGTGCCCGACCATTTGCCGAACAGGATCCGATCGCCGGCCTTGAGATCGAGCGGAACGATCTCGCCCTTCTCGTTACGCGCGCCGGGGCCGACCGACACGACCTCACCCTCCATCGGCTTCTCTTTCGCCGTGTCGGGAATGATGATGCCGCCGGCCGACTTTTCCTCGGCGTTCAGCCGGCGGACGACGACGCGGTCATGCAACGGACGAAACTTCATGCGGATTGCTCCCCACCTTCAAGGTTGCATTTCTAGACAAAATTTCGATCACCCGGTGCGTGCCGGGGGCATTGTCCCCGTTGGTGGCACTCATCCACGGTGAGTGCCAACGATCTAGCGATAACCCCCTTGCCTGTCAAGCGGCCGGCAGCAGTCCCCGCAGATGAGTGACAAGCTATTGACTCTCAATGATTCTTGATGATACCAGAGGACGGAGCAGTGGCAGAATTCAGGGCGGGGAGGCAGGAAGGAGCGAAGGACCAGATCATGCGACTGCCGGCACGACCAAGAGAATGGCGGCTGACCACCGCCGAGATCCTCTATCGCCTGCCGGACCATCCCGGCCTTCTCCAGACCTTCATCTGGCAGAATTACGATCTTGCCCCGCACTATCCCGAATTGCGCCGCTTCCTCGCTTTCTGGCGCCGCGAACTCGACGGCCCGGTTCATTCGGTGCGCGTCGCCTCCGCCGAACCCCTCCCGCACCGGGGCTGGCGGCACGCCGATCATTTGCTGACCCTCCACTGAGCCGCCCGCCTCGGGCGGGCTGGACAAAGGAAGCCTTCCCGGCGCATCCCAGGCCGGCGCCGCGACCGGGCCGGTTTCCCTGGTGTGCCGACTCCAACGCTTGATACCGTAGGATGCACCCTAGTGGTCGGCACACACCTCTTTATTTTCAGTGGCCTGCTCGTCCCCTTTCGTTTGCTGCCGGCGGCAGCAAACGGCGGGGGCAGGACACTAGGATGAGCCGATGACGTCTGCCGCCCGCGCCCTCCTTGCCCCCACCCGCCACGCAGCCCGGGCCGGCGATCCCGATCGCCATCGCCGCCTGCTCGCCGGCTGGCTTTTCCTCGTCGCTTGCATGATCTTCGTCATGGTCGGGCTGGGCGGCGCCACGCGCCTCACCGGCTCCGGCCTCTCCATCATGCGCTGGGCGCCGCTCGAAGGCGCGCTGCCGCCGCTCAGCCACGCCGCCTGGGAGCATCTCTACGCGCTCTATCGCCGCATTCCCCAGTACGCGCTCGAACACCGGGGCTTCGGCCTGGCGGGCTTCCAGGGCATCTTCTGGCTGGAATGGGTGCATCGCCTGTGGGGGCGCCTGATCGGGCTCGGCGTGATCGCACCGCTCGCGATCTTCTGGTGGCAGGGCCGGATCAGCCGCTGGCTTGCCGCGCGGCTCTTTCTGTTCTTCGTCCTCGGCGGTGTGCAGGGCCTGATCGGCTGGCTGATGGTCAGGAGCGGCTTGCGCGCCGACAGCACCTCGGTCGCGGCACCCTGGCTCGTCCTCCACCTCGTCTTCGCGCTCGGGCTCTATGCCGCCATTCTCTGGACGGCGCTCACCCTCGCTTCCCCGGATCCAGCGCCGCTCGCCGGCGTCTGCCCGCTCTTCCGCCTCACCCTGATCGCCTGCCTCCTGGTCGCGCTCACTATCGCCGCCGGCGGCCTCACCGCCGGCACCCATGCCGGCTTGATCTACAATACGTTCCCGCTGATGGAGGGCCATCTCGTCCCGGCCAACTATGCGCGGCTCACTCCGTTCCTCGCCAACATCGTGCACAATCCGGCTGCCATCCAGTTCAATCACCGGCTGCTCGCGAGCCTGACCCTGCTCGTGATTCTCGCCGCCGTCCTGCTCGCTTTCGCCAGCCGCCGCCGCCTCTCCCGTGCCGCCCTCCTGGCATTCGCCGCACTCTCTCTCGTCGTCCTCCTTCAGTACGCGCTCGGCGTCGCAACCCTGCTCCTGGTGGTTCCGCTCCCGCTCGGCATCGCTCATCAGCTCAACGCAACGCTGCTGCTGACCGCAAGCCTCGTCGCCCTCAGCACGTTGCGCGGTGCCGTGCCGTGAGCGCCGATGCCCGCCCACGCTGCCCCTGGGCCGCCGGCACGCCCGAGATGATCGCCTATCACGACCTGGAATGGGGCACGCCTCAGCACGACGACCGTGCGCTGTTCGAGCTTCTCACTCTCGAAGGTGCCCAGGCCGGGCTTTCCTGGCGCACCATTCTCGCGCGGCGGGAAGAATACCGCCGCACCTTCCATGCCTTCGATATTGCCCGCATCGCCGCGATGACCGATCGCGAGCTCGAATCGGTCCTCCGCCATTCCGGCGTCATCCGCAACCGCCTGAAAGTCTGGTCCGTGCGTTCGAACGCCGAAGCCGCCCGGCAAGCGATCGCCGATCACGGCAGCCTCGATGCCTTTCTCTGGTCCTTCGTCGAGGGCCGACCCATCGTCAACCGCTGGCGCACCATGGCCGAGGTCCCCGACCGCACAGACCTCTCGGAGCGGATGAGCAAGGCCCTGCGCAAGGCAGGCTTCCGCTTCATCGGCACGACGATCTGCTACGCCTTCATGCAGGCGACCGGCATGGTGGACGACCATCTCGCCACCTGCTTCCGCGCCCGCTCCCATCCCTGATGCAGTGGGCACAAGGCCGGCGCGTGATCAGTCGGCGAAGCCGACCGCAACGCCGATCGCAGAGAGCCGCTTCGCGATCTCCGGGGGTGCGCTGCACGGCTCGAGGTTCACCCGCCTGGACTGCTGCCCGGAAATGCGCTGCCAGGGACAGCACATTTCGGGGCGCGGCAGCGTTACAGCCGGTTGAACTCGAACAGCGCCTGGGCGCGGCTGACCCCGATATCCTTCAGCTCGGCATCGCTCAGCGCCAGCAGCGCCGCCCGCTCGCGTCGCCTGGCCGACCACCTGGCCCAGCTTGCCCTGATGCCGTCCCACATGGCTGAGGCGCGGCCGAACAGATGGATTTCGTGCCCCGGCTGGCCTGCGACCGACATCTGGTTCATCGCCCTTCTCCTCACAGCGGCCGGGACCGGGCCTGTCGCTCTTGCGGCCCCGCATCATCGCTACCAGCGGGGAATTAAGGGCGTTTCTGCGTTGCCGACAATCCATTTCTTGTCATAGAATTCGTGACCAAAACTCACCTGAACAGGTGCTGGAATGCCCCGCCGGCTGCCGCCTCTCAATGCGCTCCCCGACTTCGAGTCGGCGGCCCGGCATCTCAGTTTCACCAAGGCGGCGGAGGAACTCAACGTCACGCATGGCGCGGTCAGCCGGCAGGTGAAATCGCTTGAGGATTATTTCGGGTTCAAGCTGTTCCGTCGCTTGAACCGTGCGCTCAGGCTGACCGACGAGGGGCAGGCGTACGCCCGCTCCGTGCGCACGCTTCTCGATTCGCTGGCCGAAGAGACGCGCCGGCTGATGGCGCCCAAACAAGCGAACGGGCTCACGGTGAGCACGACGTACTCGTTCACGAGTGGTTGGCTGGTGCCGCGCCTCGGGCGCTTCCGCGCCCTCCATCCGAATATCGACGTCCGCCTCCAGGCCAATGACCGGGCCGCCGACTTCGGGCGCGACATGGTCGATCTCGCCATCCGCTACGGGCGCGGCCAGTATCCGGGCCTGTCTGCTGCGCGCCTGATCGACGATGATTACGTGCCGGTGGCGAGCCCGGCGCTGTTGAAGGGAAAGCACCCGCTCAAGAAGCCCGCAGATCTCAGGCATCACGTTCTTCTCCACGACGAGGGAACGGAGGTGGACTGGCGAATGTGGCTGATGGCGGCCGGGGTCGAGGGGGTCGATGCCGCGCGCGGCCCGATCTTCAGCCACTCCCCCATGGTCATCCAGGCGGCCATTCGCGGCGAAGGCGTGGCACTCGGCCGCACCGCGCTCATCGAAGAAGAGCTTGCCTCGAAGCAACTGGTGCGGCTGTTCGACCTCAAGCTGAAATCGGAAATGGCGTACTACATCGTCTGTCCGCCGCGTTCGCTCGAGCGGGGCGAGGTCCGTGCTTTCCGCGATTGGCTCCTTGCCGAGGCAGCCGCCGCCCGCTGAGCGCGCTCGTTTGGGCTGGCGAGACCCGTGTCGGTCTGACTGTGCAGCCCGACACGAGTCTCGCGGTTTATTCGAGCCCGCGATTCACGCCCTCCGACGATTCCGCCTCGGGCGATCGCGGGCTAACGATGCTCCGTTGCCAGGCTGAGCCCGAGCCAGATCAGCGCCGCGCCCGCCAACCCCTCCAGCGTGCTGCGGACGCGATTCCGTTGCAGGATATCCCCGAGCCGCGCGACCACCGCCGCATAGATCGCAAGCCAGGCGAACGTCATCGCGGAAAACAGCAGCCCGAGCACCAGCATCGTCCCGATCGCGCCGGCATGCGCCGGCACGAACTGCGGCAGGAGGCTCGGGAAGAACGCCGCCATCTTCGGGTTGCCAAGATTGTTGAGCACGCCTTGACGATACGCCCGAAGCCGCCCTGCAAGGTGCCGCTCCGTTCCCTTCGCCGCCAACCCGCCGGCCGCGTTCGCACGGAACGCAGCCCCGATCGCCTGCACACCGAGGAAGATGAGGTAGGCTGCGCCCAACAGCTTGACCGCGGTGAACAACGCTGCGGAGGCGGCGAGCAGCCCCGCCAGCCCGACCGCCGTTGCCAGCGCCCAGAGTGCCTGCCCCGTCACCACCCCCGCCGCCGTCAGCAACCCGCCCCGCCAGCCGCCGAGCAGGGAATTTCGGATCGTGAGCGCAGTATCCGGCCCGGGTGTCGCGATGATCAGTGCGGCAATGCCGAGGAATGCCGGCAGATCGATGCCCGTCCAATCGACCAAGACCGCCCCGCCCTGCCTGTTGCTCCACGGAAAGGAGTGAGGTTAGCGCGTGATGATCCCTGATCGTCACGCCCCCTGTCGGTCGCCTCGATCAATTTCCCGGCGTCTGGCCCGATTCCTCGCCCGGCCGACCCGGAATCAGACCGAGAGATCGAGCAGCGAGCCGCGCGGCAGGATTTTCCCCCCCGCTGGCGGCGCTGACGGCACCTTCGGCAGTGTCGCCGAGGGCGCGGCGGAGGTGCTGTTCCCCACGTCTCCGGCGCGCGCCGGAATGATCGGCCGCGCCACGCCGACCGGCCCGGTCGGCACCGAGAAAGCGGCTCATGCGTTGGTGGCAATCATGCCGAGAATAATGCGGCGCACTTGATGAACGATCCGCCAACGCTGCGATCGTCCAGGAATTTATACTTGATTAACTTTTTGTTCCACTATCCCACGGTTGCAATCATGGCCCGGCTTTTGCAGAACCTCAACCCCCGGTAGAATTTTTCCTTCCAGCCACTCCAGGAACGCCCCGCCTGCCGTCGAGACATAGCTCAGCCGCCCGGCGACACGCGCCAGATTCAGCGCCGCCACCGTGTCGCCCCCGCCGGCAACCGAGCAGAGGCCCCTCCCGGTCGCCGCCGCCACGGCACGCGCAATCGCGACCGTTCCAGCCGCGAAGGGCGGCGTCTCGAAGGCGCCGAGCGGCCCGTTCCAGACCAGCGTCCTGAGTTCGCCCAGCCGCCGCTCGAAGGCGCCGACCGTCTCCGGCCCGAGATCCAGGATCATCATCTCCGCCGGCACGGCACGGATCGGGACCACGCGCGTATCCACGCCGGCCCGGCGCTCGGCGGCCACCACCGCGTCGAGCGGCAGCAGCACCTCGCATCCCTTCGCTTTCGCCTCGGCAAGGATCGCTCTCGCCTCCGCGTGCCGGTGCGTCTCTTCGACCGAGCTTCCGACCGCGATCCCTTCGGCAGCCAGGAAGGTGTTCGCCATCGCGCCTCCGATCAGCAGGAAGGCGGCCTTGCTCACCAGGTTGCCGAGAAGCTTGAGCTTGGTCGAAACCTTGACCCCGCCGACGATCGCCCCCACCGGGTGCCGGGGGTGGCCGAGTGCGGCGTCGAGCGCGGCAAGCTCCGCCTGCATCAGCCGCCCGGCGTAAGCGGGCAGGAGGTGCGCCACCCCTTCCGTGCTCGCATGCGCCCGGTGGGCCGCAGAGAAAGCGTCGTTCACGTAAAGCTCGGCAAGCCTCGCCAGCGCCCTGGCGAAGCCCGGCTCGTTCGCTTCCTCGCCCGGGTGAAAGCGCGTGTTCTCGAGCAGCAGCACCTCGCCATCCGCGAGCTGCTCCGCCGTGCGCAAGGTCTCCGCACCGATGCAGTCCGGCGTGAACCGGACCGGCCGGCCGAGCGCCGCCGCAAGCGCCGGGGCCAGCGGTGCGAGCGACATCTCCGGCCTCCGCTTACCCTCCGGCCGCCCGAAATGGCTGCAGACGATCACCCGCGCGCCTTTCCCGGCCAGCTCGCGGAGCGTGGGAACAAGCCGCTCGATCCGCGTCGCATCGGCAACCTTCCCGTCTTTGAGCGGCACATTGAGATCCGCCCGCACCAGAACGCGCCGCCCCGCCACCTCCGCCGTATCGAGGCTGCGCACCCGGGCGCTCACGGCGAACGGCTCAAAGCCGGCCCAGGAGCGCGGCGGCATCCGCCATGCGGTTGGAGAACCCCCATTCGTTGTCGTACCAGCCCATGACGCGCGCCAGCGTTCCGTCCACCACCGCGGTTTGCGTCGCATCGACGCTGCATGAAGCCGCGACGTGATTGAAATCGATGCTGACGAGCTTTTCCGTGTTGTAGGCCATGATCCCCTTCATCGGTCCGGCCGCCGCCTTCGCCATCGCGCCGTTGACTTCGGCAACCGTCACCGTCCGGGCCAATTCCGCATCGAGCGAAACGATCGAGACATTGGGTGTCGGCACCCGGATCGCCGCGCCCTCGAGCTTGCCCTTGAGTTCCGGCAGGACGAGCCCCACCGCCCGCGCCGCGCCGGTCGTGGTCGGGATCATCGAGACCGCCGCCGCCCGCGCCCGGTGCAAATCCTTGTGCAGCGTATCGACCGTCCGCTGATCGCCCGTGTAAGCGTGGATCGTCACCATGTAGCCGCGCTTTATTCCGAACGCCTCGTGCAGCACCTTGGCCATCGGCGCGATGCAGTTCGTGGTGCAGGAGGCGTTCGACACGATCGTCATCGAAGGCTTCAGCGCCTCGTCATTCACGCCGATGACGATCGTCGCATCCGCCCCTTCCGCGGGGGCGGAGACCAGCACCTTCCGCGCTCCTGCCGAAAGGAGCGCCGCCGCCTGCTCGCGTTTCGTGAAAAGCCCGGTGCATTCCAGGGCGACATCCACGCCGCCGAACGGAACCTTGGTCGGGTCGCGTTCCGCGGAAACCCGGATCGGCCCGTAATGACGATTGCCGTAGCGGATTTCCATCGCCTCGCCGTCGACGGCGACCTCGCCCGGGAACCGGCCATGCACGCTGTCGTAACGGAAGAGATGCGCATTCGCCTCGGTGCTGCCGAGATCGTTGATCGCTACCGGCTCGACATCCTGGCGTCCGCTCTCGACGATGGCACGCAGCACCAGCCGCCCGATCCGTCCGAAGCCGTTGATTCCGAGCCTGACGGCCATGCCCCGCCCTCCCTCAGCCCAGCCGTTCGCGCACTTCAGCCACCACGTGCTCGGCGGTGATGCCGAAATGCTTGAACAGCACCTCTGCCGGCGCCGAGGCGCCGAAGCCGCGCATCCCGATGAAGATACCCTCCGGCCCAAGCCAGCGTTCCCAGCCGAACCCGCCTGCCGCTTCGATGCCAACCCGCAAACCCGGCCCCAGCACGGCCTCGCGGTACGCATCCGGCTCTGCGGCGAATGCTTTCCAGCACGGGAGCGAAACGACTGCGGTCCCGATTCCGGCTTTCTCGAGCGTCTCCCGGGCGGCGACTGCGACCTGAACTTCCGAGCCGCTCGCGATCAGCGTCGCCCGCCGCGGAAGGCTCGCCTCGAGCAGCACATAGCCGCCGTGCGCGGAGCGGTTTTCCCCCCCTTCCGTGCGCAGGCCGGGCAGCCCCTGGCGGGTCAGCACCAGGGCGCTCGGCCCGGCCGTGCGCTTGAGTGCCAGTTCCCAGCATTCCGCTGTCTCCACCGCGTCCGCCGGCCTGAACACGAACAGGTTCGGCATCGCCCTGAGGCTCGCCAGGTGCTCGATCGGCTGGTGGGTCGGCCCATCCTCCCCGAGCCCGATCGAATCATGTGTCAGCACGTGGATCACGCGCGCCCGCATGAGTGCTGCGATCCGGAGCGCCGGGCGCAGATAGTCGCTGAAGGTGAGGAACGTGCCGCCGTAGGGGATGATCCCGCCGTGCCGCGCCATCCCGTTCATGGCCGCGGCCATGCCATGCTCGCGCACGCCGAAATGAATGTACCGCCCGCCGTAGTTCGCTGCCGTGACCGTCCCCATCCCGCCGACCTCGGTGAGGTTCGAGCCCGTCAGATCGGCCGATCCGCCGATCAGTTCCGGCACCGCCGGAACCACTCTCTCGAGCACCTTCTGGCTGGCCTGCCGCGTGGCGAGCTTCGGCCGCCCGGCCGCGAACTCTGCCTTCAGCGCCTCGAATACTGCCGGCAGGCCCTCCGGCAGCCTCGCTGCCATCACCCGTTCGAACTCGGCCCGAAGCGGATGATGCGCCAGCCTCCGCAGCCACGCTCTTCTCGCCGCCGCGCCGCGCGCTCCCACGCCCCGCCATTCCGCCGCGATCTCTTCCGGCACGCTGAACGGCGCAGCGGTCCATCCGAGGGCGGCTTTGGTGGCTGCCGCTTCCTCCGCGCCGAGAGGGCTGCCATGCGCTGCCGCGGTGCCCGCCTTGTGCGGCGCACCAAAGCCGATCACGGTCCGGCAGGCGATCAGGGTCGGCTTCCGCGATCGCCCGGCGGAGGAGAGCGCTGCGGCAACCGCCGCCGCATCGAGCCCGTCCACCCGCTTCGCCGACCACCCCAGGGCTGCGAACCGCTTCAGAACATCGTCCGAATAGGCAAGCCGCGTCGGCCCGTCGATCGAGACCGCATTGTCGTCGTAGAGAACCGTCAGCCGCTCGAGCCTGAGATGGCCGGCGAGTGCCGCCGCTTCGTGGCTGATGCCCTCCATCAGGTCGCCGTCCGAGGCGATCACGAAGGTGCGGTGATCGACCAGGCTCTTGCCGAACCGCGCCGCCAGCATTCGCTCGGCAAGCGCCATGCCGACCGCGGCGCCGAGCCCCTGCCCGAGCGGGCCGGTTGTGGTCTCGATCGCCGGGTGAAGCTCCGTCTCCGGGTGCCCAGCCGCTGCCGAATCGAGCTGGCGGAAGCGCCGCAGCACCTCGATCTCCATCCCGGCGAAGCCGGTCAGGTGCAGGAGCGCGTAGAGCAGCATCGAGCCGTGCCCCGCCGAGAGCACGAACCGATCACGGTCCGGCCAGCGCGCATCGGCCGCATCGAATTTCAGGAACCGTGTCCAGAGCACGGTCGCCGCATCGGCCATGCCGAGCGGCAACCCCGGGTGCCCGGACTGCGCCGCCTCGACGGCGTCGATCGCCAGCGCCCTGACGGCATTCGCAAGGCGCCGGTCGCGCCCCGGCGGATGCGCCGCTCGTTCTTTCTCCGCTGCTGCCGTCACTGCCGCTGCCACCATGTGCTCGCTCCTTGCCGCGCCTTTAACCGCGCCCCCATTGGGCGGCAACCCCCAGAGCCGTAGCGCCGTCAGAGAGTGCCGGCGGGCTCGGTCTCGTGGAAGCGGCGATAGTCGAGCACCGTCAGCCCGTCGGGCCCGGTTCCCAGCACATCGGCAAACCGGCGATCCCAAAGAATTTCTTCGGGACCATACGAAGCCCGGGCGTGCACCGTTTGCGACATGCTCTCGTCGAGCCCGACCACCGTCGCCACCAGTTCCGCTCCGTCTTCCTCCAGGCTTTGCCGTGTCGCACCGAACAGCGGGCTCGCTTCGTCGATCACGTGCATCACGCTGAAGGTCAGCGCAAACACCGGCGTGCGCCGACGCGCCCGACCCGGTCGCTCCGCCCCCTGCTGATCAGCCGCGAGTGGCGGAGCTGATCGGAGGGCGCTGGCGCGAAACGAATTTCCGGGCTCTCCATGCCCCTCATCTGCGCCTTGGGCCGGCCGCACTCAATCCGGAAGAGGCGCCACGCGAAGCCATCCCCGCCACAGGCACCTCATCCGGGTGCCCGGAACCGCGCCGAACACCCCATCCTCCCCTCACCCGTTCGGAGCGGGGCGAAGCCGGTGACCCGCTGATCAGAGTTCAGCTATTGGAGCCCACATGCTCGCGCTCGGCTCCGGAGCTGTTCAGCTTTGCCTCAAGCCGAACTCCGATAGACGCGAGCACCCTTAGGACGGTAGCGAACTCGGGATTCCCTGTCGCGTCCAAGGACCGGTAGAGGCTCTCACGAGCCAAGCCGGTCTTGCGCGCGACGTGGCTCATGCCATGCTCACGCGCGATGAGCCCCAACGTATCCATGATCGTGGTTGCATCGCCGCGCGCCAGTGCGTCGTTCAACGCGTTGAGCGCCTCTTCCAGCGCAGCGGAGCGCGGAGCCTCCACCAGCGAGGACTCGACCCCTGGCGCGCCCTTATCCTGACGGGCCGCCGTCGCGTTGAGCGACAAGAGCAAGCTTGGCTGGTCACCGGACTCAACGAGTTGCCACTCCTCGGGGCTGGCCCGCTCCTTCACGTCCGTTTGCAGTTCGCGGCTACAGCGAGAGATGAAAGCCTTCCAACCACTCAAGGTCTTAATGTTGATGACATTGTTCTCTGGCACGTTAAAGAGAACAGCGATCTTTCCGGCAACAGCCAGACGCATCGCGTTCAGAACTGTACCGGGGCTCCTCCCATCCCAGATCATCAGCCCGAAATCAGCCTCGCGTGCCATCTCACGGTCTTTGGCAGCATAAAACTCGAATCCCTTCGCGCCCTTGCGCGCATCAACGTGACGTGTGTGCCAAGCCCCCAGATTGTTTCTAGGCGTGGCTCCGGTGCAGAAAACAGTAACCTTGTCGTAGTGCCTGCCGAGAAAGTGCCTCTGCACGGCTTTATCGGCGCCGTTTGCATCACCGATAATGACCTGATGGCCGCTGGCGATAACGTTATCCAGACGCTTCTTTACCTCTGGTGGTAGGCGAGAGACCTGCCGCGAGCCGCCTATGAAGATCCTGTTCACTGGTTGCTCCGTGTTCTGGTGATGGTGAGAGCACGCACGCAGGCCGCTTGGCCCGGTCCGAGCAGGACATCCGTGATCGCGTTCATGGTTGTCCCAGAACGGAAGATATCATCGAAGAGAAGTAGCTTGCGTCCGCGTGTCTGGATCGCATCGACCTGATAGAGTCCCTCCCCATGCTTCCTGCGCTCCTCAGGATCGGTGATGTTCTTGAGCACCGATGCCGATCGGGTCGTGCCGATGCACGAGAGCACCGGGACGTTCAGCGTATTCCCAATTCCCTCCGCCAGGATAATAACCGGCTGCACGGCTCGCTGAAGCGACGGCGGCACAGGCACGATGGCGTCAAACTTGTCCCGATGTCGCGCGAGAAAGTTGGCCGCCGTCTCAATGATCGGCCCCGCGGCGTCGCGGTCGGCCCTATTCTTCAGGCGGTACAACAATTCGGCGATCTCGGGCCGGACTGTGTCGAACTGCATATGTCCAAATTCGTTGTATCCGACGGGTGTGCTCCTTGTCGTGTGCACATCCAGCGCAATGCCGGAATACTAATGTTGTGACTCTAACGCTTGTTTCGCTCGGGCGACCTTTTCGAGGATTTGACCTGCGGACTTGGTCCAGATGAAGGGCTTGGGATCGACATTGTGGTTCTCGAGGTATTCCATAATGGCCCCCTTGAGCTCGGCCACGCTCTTGAAGGCGCCGCGGCGGATGCGGTTGCGGGTTATCTCGGCGAAGAACCTCTCGACCATGTTGAGCCAGGACGCCGAGGTCGGCGTGAAGTGCAAATGGAAGCGGGGATGCGATTTGATCCAGCGCTTCACCGCCGGGGTCTTGTGAGTAGCGTAGTTGTCAACGATGAGATGAAGATCGAGACCGGCAGGGGTGTGCTGGTCGATCAGGGTGAGAAAGCGCAGGAACTCGCGATGTCGGTGCCGCGGCATACAAGTCCCGATGACGGTGCCATCCAGCATGTTCAGTGCCGCGAACAGGGTGGTAGTGCCG
>JASHOF010000007.1 GCA_030041255.1 Acetobacteraceae bacterium | reverse complement strand
GAAGCTGTCCAAGATGGAACTGCTCCTTGCGGATCCGTCGCAACAGCTCAATCCCGGCGATGGTGATTGCCGCAGTCGTGAACCGCTTGACCCCGAGCATCGGACCGATCCGCAATTTCACGCCCCGATGGTCTTGCTCGATCAGATTGTTCAGGTATTTCGATGAACGCAGCTTCGTGTCGGCAGGCAATTCATCGTCAGCCTTCATCTCGCGCACCGCGCGGTGCGATGCGGCGTAACCGTCCAAGGTCACAGTCCGTGGGCTCGATCCCTGACCCTTGATGGCCTTGCGGAAGAAGGCCTTGGCCGCGGCAACGTCACGCCGGGGGCTGAGACGGAAGTCGATGGTGTTCCCTGCGCGATCAACCGCTCGATAGAGATAGGCCCATCCGCCGCGGACCTTCACGGAGGTTTCGTCCACACGCCATGGCGCTCTGCCCGGCTGCGCCAAGCGGTTCCAGCGGCGCTCAAACTCGGGCGCATAATGGTGCACCCAGCGCATGATGGTGGTGTGGGCCATCGACAGGTCACGTTCGGCCATCATCTCCACCAAGTCCCGGAAGCTGAGCTTGAAGCGCAGATACCACCGCACGCACAGCACGATGATCTCGCGATCGAAGTGCCGCCCCTCGAACAGTTCCTCCAATCTCAGGGATCTGGCCATCGCGCCACCCTCAATCCCGTTGGATCGCTCGGAGGATAGGGCAGCAAGCGAATTGCACCAGAGCCGCAAACGGCATCAGTGGCGCGCACCTCCCGGTCGCGGGCCGCGGCTGAGGGGTCAATCCCAAAAGGCGCCGGCGGACGGCAGTTTCGCGAAATCCCCGGCATCGTGGCAGAGGAAGATGGGCACGCCGCTCCGCTCCAACTGCTTCATGCGCATGCGCGTCATCGACATCGCACTCGCGCTCCAGTCCCACGGCATCGGCACCATGGCATCGAAACCATCGCGCTGATGGCCGACATCCGCGGCAAGGCAAATCCTGCCGCGATGGGCGAGGTCGAGAACGAGAACCTGGTGTCCCGGCGTATGCCCCGGGGTTCTGATGAGGCGCATGCGGCCGTCATCGAACAAATCGAAATCGCCCTCGACCTCGAGGATGTCGAGCTTGCGGATGTCCTGGAAGTCGTTCTGGCAATAGACCGGGCGCGTCCATGGATCGGGCCAGAGCGCGTAACGGATTTCATCGCGCTGCACGACATGCACGGCGCCCGGGAAGTAGGACATGCCGCCGGCATGGTCGAGATGGAGATGCGAATAGACTACGTAGCGCACGTCGGCCGGCTTGAAGCCGAGCCGCTCGAGTTGCGCATCCACCGCGTGGGCACGGGTGAAGCCGTGCGCCCCGAAGGCATCCCTGAGACCGGCACCCCAGTAGGCTTCGCCGCGCTCGGGGTCGGCCACGGTGTGATTGATGCCGGTATCCCAGAGCACCAGCCCGTGCGCCTGGTGCTCAATGACGCCGACCGTCGTCGGCACGGAGACGCGGCCCGGCGCAAAGGCCACCAGCTTGTTCTTGTCCGGACTCAGCGGACCGGCGTCGAGCGCGGTCAGGCGAAGCTTGCTCATGGTTTCCTCTCCTGGTTGTCGGCGGGCTGCAACGGTTTCGCCAAGGCGGTCGGCTCGCCAGCCTCGGTCCAGCCTTCGATACCGGGCGGATACCAGTAGACGTAGCTGTAACCGTCACCGATGGCGCGCTCCGCGGCGTTGAGGCTGAGCTTACAGTGGATGTGGCAATAGAAAACCAGCGGCCGGTCGGGCGAGCCTGCAAAGGCGGCGAGGCGGGCGCGGAACCAGCTTGCGAGCGCGGCTGTTGGCATGCTCTGCCCGACAGACGGCAGCCAGACGCTGCCCGGAATGTCGTCATGCGGCGCGGGCATCCAGGGCGTGCCTGCGGCGAGGCCGGCTGGCTTACGCGGGGGCGGTGGGGCGACGTCGATCAGCACCGGGTGCTCGGCCGCGATCAGCGCCTCGAGAGCGGGCGTATCGAGCACTGTTCCGCCAGGCAGCTTCGCCATTTCCGCCGGGGCTGCCGCGAGCAACAGCAAGAGCGCTGCCGCGGTGAGGCGAAGGTTCATTTCAATCGCTGGCCAAAGGGAGCGCGAAGCTGTGACGGAAGACCGTGCCCTGGCTGTCATGCGCAACAACCTCGAGAGTACCGGGACCGTGGGGGACGAGACCGAAGGTGATGGCAGGATTGGTGGAAAGCGAGATGTCGGAATCCATGTGCAGGACGAGGTTGCTGTTGTAGGTGATGTCAGCTTTGTCGATGAAGCGCGCCGGCGTATAGAGGCGGGTGAGCTGGTTCATTTGCATCCCGTTGAAGTTGGGATGGCGGATCAGCAGTTGTGCTTCCAGCGGCGAATCCGCCGTGAACGGCTGGAGCAGATTGAGCTTCATCCGGCCGATGCCGGCGAGTGCGGCGGCATTATCCTCGCCGACCGGCGCCGAGCAGCCGCCCGATGCCTTGATGAAACGCCGGGTCATATAGAGCTTGCCGTCGGCAGTTTCGGCCACCGCCTGCATGTCGGTATAGTCGTTGACGCGCACGCGCAACTTGAGTTCGTGCGGAGCGGCGTCGGGGCCGAAGGTGATCCTGGCGGCGAGCGGTGCCGGATTTTCGTCGATGATCAGATAGACGGATTTCACGTTCCGGCCTTCGGCGAGCGTGATCTGGATGGGCACGAGTGCTGCGTCGAGGGCACGGTAGGGCGCATCGAGGGAAATCGTGCCGCTGCCGTCCAACAGGGGCCGGTTGCCGAATATCGTCTCGGAGAGCGCGTGCCAGCGCCTGGCGCGCGCGGGCGGCGGCGCGAGGGTGGCCACGAGTCCGAGCAGGGCGACGGCAAACAGCAGTATTTTTATGACCTCCCTCCCCGGAGCCGGTGTCGCGCACCGCATCATTGCCATTCGAGTTCCCGGTAGGCTTCGGTGACGTTCCAGCCATTGTAGTCGTCGAACAGCACCCAGTCACCGGCCTCGGAGCGGCCAACGCTTCTGACCGCCTGTTCGATTCCCACGCCGGCAGCGACCGCCTTCTCTGTTTCGTTGCGAAGCACAGTGAGGTATCGCCGCAAGGGAGCGACCGCAGGCGCCCAGTCAACCGCGACCGGTCCGTGCCCGGACACGGCACGTGCAGCGCCGATCGCCTGGAGCACATCCACTTCGTGCAGCCAGCCGAGCAGGCTGCCGTCGAGTGAAGACCTTCGCTTGACGAACAGGAGATCGGCGGGCAGCAGCAATCTGCTCTGATGATCGAACAAAGAGAGGTCGCAATCGGTATGCGCGGGGCCGTGCGCGTGGAGGCTGATGGTGCGGCCGCCAAGGTCGATTTCGGCACGGCCTTTGATTTCCGTTGTCGGCATGACCACCGAGCCGGCACGGCCGCGCGCCCGTGGGCCGGCAGGCAACAGAAGCAGGTGCCGCCGAACAGCATCGCCCGCCGCGAGGAAATCAGGATCATCGGGGCGAATCCTATAGCCGCGCGGCAGCACCTGCGGCCAGTCTCACTGTGTCACAAGTGATCCGGCCGGGTCATTGTGCGCTGGCGGCAGGGGCAGCGCTGGATGGAGCGGGGCAGTTGGCGGGCGATGGCAATGCGAACGCGAGGTCCCTGGCCGAAACCGGCTGATGTTTGGGGTCGCGCCGGATTCGCGAAGGCGGACGTCCCCGTCCGCGCCAGCGCTGGGGCGGCAATGGCCCCGTGCCTGGCGGCCAGAGGCTGGTCGTGGGGTGGATGCCGACGACATAAAGGAGACCGAGCGCCGTGATTCCATCGCGGAAGCTCGTGTCGACACCGTAGCCGGCATCGGCCAGCACGATGGCCGGGGGCAAACGGCACCGGCGGCTGGTCTTTTGCTACGAGGCCGACCCGACCGGCTACGGTTTGTACCGACAAATTACGGCGCTTGGCCACGATTGCGCCGTCGTCGCGTCCTCGCTGATCCCGAAGCGGCCGGGCGAGCGGGTTAAGACCAACCGCCGGGACGCGCTGACCCCGGCCTTGCTGCACCGTGCCGGAGAACTCACCTCAGTCTGGATACCAGATCCAGGGCACGAGGCGGCGCTCCGCTTCAAGCCATGGAATGCGGCCCTGAGAAGGTCAACACTGACATGGTGCAGGAGCGCTGTCAGTCTTTCCTTCGGGTTCCTCTTTACGGCTTCGCGTATGCGCGCCTGCGCCTGTGACACGGCTTCCCGACTCTGTGTCCGGCCCGTGCTTTGCAGGTTCGCATTCCTCTCGATCCCGCCGCTTCCCTCCGCTGACTCCGTCGCGAGCAGGCTCGCATTGTTCGTCAGCTTCTTCGGTACTACCGGCGAGTCCGACTTCTCTACCCCGTGCATCATCGGCTTCGGTGGGT